>NZ_JBIINP010000182.1:0-7821 GCF_044337415.1 Luteitalea sp. | reverse complement strand
CATCGAGACGCCCGCGGCCGCCGATGTCCAGGCGATCCCCGGAGCGGGCGCCGAGGGGGTCGTCGATGGCCAGGTCTTCTGGATTGGCAGCGCTCGCCTCGCCCGGCGCCATCACGTGGAGACGGCCGTCGTCGATACGAGGGTGGCCGCGCTGGAGGCGCAGGGGCTCACGGTGGTCCTGTGCGGCGACGAGACGTCGGTCTGGGCACTGGTGGGCCTGCGAGACGCGCCCAGAGACGACGCGCGCGCCACCGTGGAGGCGCTCCGGCGCGTCGGCGTGACGCGCCAGTGCCTGCTGACCGGCGACAACCACCGAGCGGCCACGCTCGTCGCCCGTACGCTCGGCCTCGACGATGTCCGCGCGGGCCTGCTTCCCGACGAAAAGGAGGCCGCCATCCGGGAACTGTCCACGGGAGGGGTGCGCGTGGCGATGGTCGGCGACGGCGTCAACGACACGCCGGCGATGGCCGCGGCTGCCGTGGGCATCGCGATGGGGCCGCGCAGCACTGACGCCGCCCTCGAGACGGCCGACATCGTGATCGCCGCCGACGACCTGCGGCGCGTGCCCTGGATCCTCGCGCACGCACGTCGTGCGCTCGCCGTGGTGCAGCAGAACGTGTGGATTGCCGTCGGCGCGAAGCTGGCGTTCGTCGTGCTTGCGGCGACCGGACACGCCACGCTGTGGATGGCCGTGGCGGCCGACACGGGAGCGACCATCGTGGTCACGCTCAATGGCTTGCGCCTCCTGTCGGCACGAGGCGTGCCTGCACCCGCGGCAACGTCTGCCGCCGCGACTGCCACCGGAGAAGAACTCGTGGCGTAGCCCGCCGGGCCGGCGGTGGCCCCGACCAGTCGCCTGACTCACCCGGCCTTCGGACGCTTCGTGGCCGGAACCCGCGCGCTCGACCGGCGCCCGTGACCGTTCGTGGAAAGCGACTCCGACAGGCACGAGGTACGCCGCACCCTGCCGCATGCCAACGGATACCCGCCTGCCCGTCACCGTCCTCTCCGGATTCCTCGGCGCCGGCAAGACCACGCTGCTCAACCACGTGTTGGCGAATCGCCAGGGCCTGCGGGTGGCCGTGATCGTCAACGACATGAGCGAGGTCAATGTCGACGCGGCGCTGGTGCGTGACGGCGCGGCCGCGCTCAGTCGTGTCGACGAGCGCATCGTGGAACTCACCAACGGCTGCATCTGCTGCACGCTGAGGGAGGACCTCCTCATCGAAGTGGCGGCCCTCGCGCGCCAGGGCGCGTTCGACTACCTGCTGGTGGAGTCCACCGGCATTGCCGAGCCGATGCCGGTGGCCGAGACCTTCACGTTCACCGACGAGGAGGGCGACAGCCTGTCGTCGGTGGCGCGTCTCGACACGATGGTCACCGTGGTCGACGCTGGCGCGTTCATGAACGACTGGGCCAGGGCCGAAGACCTTCAGGCCCGCGGACTCGCGCTCGGCGAGGACGACCAGCGCACCGTGGTCGACCTGCTCGTGGACCAGGTGGAGTTCGCCGACGTGATCGTCATCAACAAGGTCGATCGCGCGACGCTCGAGGAAGTCGAGTCGCTCGAGGCGATCCTGCGGCACCTCAACCCGGCGGCAAGGATCCTGCGCGCGACCCGCGGGCACGTGCCACTCGACGAGGTGCTCGACACGGGCCGATTCGACTTCGAGCGGGCCGGCCGCGCGCCTGGTTGGCTCGCGGTGCTGCGCGGCGAGGAGTCCTCCGAGGTCGACGAGTACGGGATCAGCAGCTTCGTGTACCGGGCTCGCCGTCCCTTCCATCCGGGACGCTTCTGGCGGTGCCTGCACGGCGAGTGGCCCGGCGTGCTGCGGTCGAAGGGCTTCTTCTGGCTGGCGTCGCGGCCGCGCGTCGCCCTGCAGTGGTCGCAGGCGGGAGGTGCGTGCGCGTACGAGGCGGCCGGCACCTGGTGGGCCGACACGCCGACGCCGGAATGGCCAACCGATCCCGACGCCGTGCGCGAGATCATGCGCGACTGGCAGGACGGGTTCGGCGACCGCCGACAGGAACTGGTGTTCATCGGCCAGGACATGGACGAGACCGCCATCACGGCTGCGCTCGACGCGTGCCTGCTCAGCGACCTCGAAGCGGCGCAGGGCGCCAGCGCCTGGACCGACGACGACCCGTTCCCGGCCTGGGAGATCGTCGAGGCCCAGGCCACGCCCGAGGACGGCGTGCGCCCCGTGCACTGACGGGCTCGATACTCAAGAAGGCTCAGGGCTCAGGGCTCAAGGCTCAGAGAGCATGCTTTCCGAGCCCCAAGCCCCCAGCCCCAAGGCCTACGTCGGCAGCCCGTATGGCGTGCGCTGCGGGCGCGACCCGGGCGAGTCGCTGCCGACTGCGCACGATCACGCGCTGTGATCGTTCTGGCTGGTGGCCGTCTCGGAGCATCGACCGCTCCACGTGACCACCCGGGGGACCTCTCGAACCGTTCGTTGGAAAGGTGGAGCCTGAGCCTCGGGCGTACGGCATCGTGGTCGCCATGCGAACGATCGTCAAGCTCGTGTCGACGGCGGGCACCGGACACTTCTACTCCACGACCAAGAACCTGAAGACGAAGACGGCCAAGCTCGAGCTACGGAAGTACGACCCCGTCGCCCGGAAGCACGTGCTGTATCGAGAAGGCAAGCTCTAACCCGTACAGGAGGACGCATGGGCACCAACGCCAAGATCGCCCGGCAGGCACACCGGCTCGTGCTCGTGGCGCGCTACGCCACGCGGCGCGCGGAGCTCAAGGCGCGCGCCATCGATCCCGGGCTGTCGCCCGACGAGCGGGCCGAAGCCCGCCAGGCTCTCCAGGCGCTCCCGCGCAACAGCAGTCCGGTGCGCCTCAAGAACCGATGTGCCGTGACAGGTCGCCCCCGTGCGTTTCTGCGGAAGTTCCAGCTGTCGCGTCTGGTGTTCCGCGAGCGCGCGCTGAACGGCGAGATTCCTGGCGTGACCAAGTCGAGCTGGTGATCCCGGTGGTGTGCGCGACCGTGGCCGGTTCGCGCGAGGAGGACCGATGTCGAAGGTCTGCGAAGTCACCGGCAAGCGAGTGGCGTTCGGTCGGAACGTCTCGCATGCCAACAACAAGACGAACCGCCGGTTCGAGCCCAATCTCCAGATGAAGCGCTTCTGGGTCGAGTCCGAAGGCCGCTGGGTGCGGATGTGCGTGAGCGCACGCGGCATCCGGATCATCACCAAGCGCGGCATCGATGCGGTGCTGCGCGACATGCGGCAGCGCCGGGCGAACCCCTAGGCGACGCGGGTGGGGCGCCCCGGGCGATCGACATCGACTCGAGGGAGGTCGACGTCACGACGTTCAGGGCCGTGCTCGTGGCCACCGCCTCGCCTGCGGGTGGTCGTCGGCCGAAGGGCGCCTCAGTTCATCGAGTGCGCGGCACAGCCGCACCAGTAGCCCCGTCAACCTCGTGGCTCTCGGAGGCGGTTGCACCTGTCCACCGGTACCCGTAGGCGACCTTGAGGAACCAGGTTCCCGACAGCCGACCACTCGGTGCGGGGGCGTCGACCCCAGGCGCCCGGACACGCAAGTCGTTGTAGCCCACATACACCGCCGTGTTGGGTCGGGGTTCCCAGGCGTAGAGCAGGCTCGTCCCGACCCGGCGGCGCGCCGTGTCGACATCCACGATGGCCCGCGTGCTGTGTGTGCGCGTGAACTGATAGGTCGTCCGGCTGCGGAGGAGGTCCTGCCGCACTACGCCCAGGCCGTTGCCGTCGCGGACGCGATCGACCAGCAGGAGCATCGACGACGACAGGCGCGGTCCCGCCTGCACCGTGATCTCCTGTTCGATCGAGCGACGGGAGCCGATCCGAGGGTCGACCTGGTCGAAGATCGGGCCTTCTCCGAGGCGCAGCCTCGTGCGGCTCCGTATCCACCGGAAGCTGTCCACGGTCACGATCGCATTCAGGCTCTGGCTCGGGAGCGTGCGGTCCGCGAAGAAGTCCTGGCTCCACGACCAGTAGACATAGGTCGTGATGTCGCGGGCGAATCGGACGTCGACACCAGGGTCCACGTAGGATTCGTCGATGTGCCCGTCCCAGGTCGCGATCCACTGGGGCACGATGAAGGGGCGAGCGCTCACCCACCACGTGGGGGCAGCGGCCTGGAACTCGTAGCCGTAGTTGCCTGAGAGTCCGTATGTGCCCGTCCGGCGCTGGAAGCCGGCCTGCGGGTCGTAGTCGGGCGACGTGTGATACGCGCGGTTGAACAGCCGAAGGTGGCGGCCCCGGTGTTCCCACCAGAGGTAGCTCGTCGTCCCGCTCGATCGGGCACCGTCGTCCGCAGCCGTACGCGAGGCGCCGATCTGGAAGCCGATCGTGTCGGTTGCGCCGAGGCGCAGATCGCCATCAGCGGCCAGCACGGTATTCGAGGTGCCCGCGAAGGTCCGCTGTGAGGAACGCGCCGAGGCGGGAGTTCTGGAGGACGTCGCGCCGTACCCGGCCAATCAGAAACAGGGCCGACTCGCCGAACCCCGGGTCGCCAGGGGTGGCCACCGCACCCGGCGCACGGTCGGAGGCCACGAGCACCCCCACCTGTTGCCGCCCGATCTTGCCCGACAGCTTGGCGCCCCAGTCCGGGTCGACGATCTGGCGTGTGTTGACGAACGTGCGGAGCCCGGCCGACGTGAAGATCTCGCCGCCTTCGAGGAAGAACGGCCGTCGTTCCGGGTAGAAGAGCGCGAAGCGTTGGTTGACGTCGATCTGCGGCACATCGGCCTCGACTTGCGAGAAGTCGGGATTGACCGTGCCCGACACCGTCAGGCTCGGCGTCAGCGTGTATGTGCCAGAGACGCCGAGTTGGCCACTGGTCGACGCGCGCAGTGACGACGTCTGTCCCGCCGCGTCCGGGGCTGGCGCCTCGACCCGGGCGGCGGTCACCGCAGGCATCACGTCGAGCGTCCGCTGGGCGCCGATGTCTCGAAGGCCGGTGAGCGCCCCCATCTGTGGCAGCAGTTCGGCACGGTCGCGCGAGATCGGCTGCCAGTGGACTCGTTCGGCCTTGCGCGCGATCCAGCGCTGCACGTGCAGTCCCCACGCCACGCCCGGTCCGATCCGGTAACGCAGGGTGCGGAAGGGGATGGCGGCCTCGATCTCGTAGCCCGACGACGTGAGGCGACCGCGGGACTGGAACACGCCGTCCCATGTCAGGTCGGCCACCTCGGAGGCGTCGGCGAGCGTGCCCCCGGCAATGATGCCGTCGGCCTGCACGCCGAGCGGGTTGATGTAGAAGACGTAGGCGCGGCGCCGGTCGTCGAAGGTGTCGAGGTAGATGCCGACGTAATCATCGGCGTACACATAGTCTCGGCGGCGCACCGTTCCCCGGATCAGCTCGGGGGCCGAGTCGCTGGCGGTGAAGGCGAGGTAGAGGTGGTCGCGGTCGTAGGCGACGCGCACCCGTGTGCGCTCCGAAGGCGACGCGTTGTCGCCGGGGAGCACCTGGAAGCCCAGCGCGACGTCAGAGGCGCCCTCCCATTCGGCCTCTCCCACTGTGCCGTCGATGACGGGCGGCCGCGACAGGGTGGCGGCGGCCACTGGTGGCGGTGCGGTGGCCATCGCGGCGTCGGCCGGTTGCGACAGGGCGCCGAGCACACTGGCCAATACGACGATGGCCAATACGACGATCCACCGACGGAGCGCCCGCATCGGCGCAGCTTCGCGCCCCGACAGCGAGAGAGGGCCAGCAATCTCACGGACGGGTGGCTCGGGCGGTCCAGTGGCGTGACTGGCGGCTCTGGTGGTTCATCGCCCGCGGGGGAGACCAGGTTCAAGACGCGGAGGCTCAAGAAGGCTCAGGGCTCAAGGCTCAAGACTCAAGACTCAGAGAGCATGCTTCCCAAGCCCCCGAGCCCCAAGCCCCCAACCCCAAGGCCTAAGGCCTACGTCGGCAGCCCGTACGGCGTGCGCTGCGGGCGCGACAGCATCGAATTGGCCTCGTCGTCGTTGACGAAGCGCTCGTGCAGCGGGTCCCACTGCAGCCGGCGCGGCAGCTTCATCGCGATGTGGTGGAGCAGGCACGCGCTGCACGAGCGGTGCGCAATCTCGACCGGCGCGATCACCTGCCGACCCGTGCGGATGCACTCGAGCCAGTTGCCGTGGTGGTCGCGGCTCTCGTAGAGGTGGATGCCGTCGGGGCCGATCACCGAGTCGAGGATGCGCGGATCGCTCGCGGCCAGGGCCTGCGCGTCCTTCAGCTTGGCGCCGGGGTCGCTCGACGTGACCGACTCGTTGCCGCGCGAGACGAAGATCCAGCCCTCGGTCCCCTCGAAACGGATGCCGTTGGGGAAGTCGCCGCTCACGATCATGTGCACGCCGTTGGCGTAGCGCGCCTCGGTGCGGAACGGGCCGTGTACGTTCCACAGCCCCGTCTTCGGGAACTCCGCCTTGCCCCACACCTCCACCGGCCCGGTGTGCTCGGTGCCCATGCCCCAGTGCGCGGTGTCGAGATGGTGCGCGCCCCAGCCCGTGATCATGCCCGCGCCGAACTGCTCGCAGCGCAGCCAGCCTGGCCGGTCGTAGCCGACCTGCGGGTGCACGCGGTTCTCGGTGTAGTACACCTTCGGCGTCGAGCCGAGCCACATGTCGTAGTTGAAGTGCGCGGGCACCGGCATCTCGGGCTCGTCCTTGCCTGAGGGATCGCCGGGCAGCCCGATCTGCACCGTCTTCACCTGCCCGATGCGCCCGTTGCGCACCAACTCGCACGCGCGATGGAACTGCACGCCCGACCGCTGCTGGCTGCCGATCTGGAACGTGATGCCCGACTTGTGCACCTCGTTGCTGAGCGCCCGGCCTTCCGCGATCGTGAGAGAGGCCGGCTTCTGCAGGTAGATGTGCTTGCCGGCGCGCGCGGCCGCGATCGCGATCGCCGCGTGCCAGTGGTCCGGCGTGCTGATCACCACGGCGTCGATGTCGCGGTTGGCCAGCAGCTCGCGGTAGTCCGCGTAGCCGGTGACGCCGTCGTATGGCTTGCCCGTCAGCTTGGTGTACTGCCCGTTGACCAGCGTCTTCGCATCCTCCACGCGCCGGGCGTCGAGGTCGCACGCCGCCACGATGCGGGCCTGCGCGTGCTTCCAGATGCCCGGCATGTCGTGGACGCGCGAGATGCGCCCGACGCCGATCGCCCCCACCGTGATCTGCTTGCTGGGCGCCTGCGCGCCGAGCACGGACGCGGGCACGATGGCGGGGAAGCCGTCCACCGTCGCGCCGCGTGCGTCGGCGGACGAGACTCCAGAGGCGAGGGCCGTGGCAGCCGCGGCGGTGCGCGTGAGGAACTGCCGGCGCGAGGCGTGCGGAGGACGGGTGGCACTCATCGGGTCATCCCTTCATCACGGGCGATTGCGCCTTGGCCTGGGCTTCGAGCACGAGCTGCATCGCGAGGAAGCAGTGGTCCTGCGGCATCGCCGTATCGGTGCGGTCGAGCACATCGCTCACGATCTGCCGTCCGTAGGGCAGCTCGACGTTCATGGTGTCGATGTACTTCGTCTCCTTCTGATCGGAGAGGAACAGGTGGCTCGGGCCAGGGCGGCCCACGATGTCGACGTTCTTCCGGATCTCGATGAAGCCCTCGGTGCCGAGGACCACCAGCCGGCCGTCGCCCCACGTCGGCAGCCCGTCGGGCGTGAACCAGTCGACGCGCACGTAGCCGGTGCCGCCGTTGCCGCGCAGCATCATGTCGCCGAAGTCCTGGAACTTCGGGTACTGCGGCGTGTGCACGTTGCCGGCCTGCGACGCGACCACCTCGGCCTTCGTCGAGCCCGTGAAATAGAGGAACTGGTCGGCCTGGTGCGAGGCGATGTCGAC
>NZ_JBIINP010000050.1:0-26899 GCF_044337415.1 Luteitalea sp. | reverse complement strand
GGCTTCACGAGCACGCCCTCGATCGTCTCGCCGTCCTGGCTCTTCCAGCTGATGACCTCGCGCGTACCGAGCGTCCAGTTGGCGAGCCGCGTCGAGCGCGTCGTGAACGCGCGCGGCGCGAACGTCGTCGAGTCGCTGACGTACACCTCGGGGAGCGTCGTGCCCGACGACGCGAGGAAGCCCAGTGTACGGCCGTCGGCGGTGAAGGAGGCCGACTGCAGGATGAACGCATCCGGCGAGGACACGCGTGTGACCGTGCGTGCCTGCGGATCCACCCGGAACAGGTGCGACGCCGTCTTCTGCGCGGCGGTGATGTACAGGCCGTTCGGCGTCCATGCGACCAGGGTCGCGTCTTCATCCAGTGTGTCGGTGAGCGAGGTGACGCGGCCCCCGTCTGCATCGACGACGGCGACGCGACCGTTCGCGTGGAAGTACTTCGTGACGCCCATCGCCGAGCCGAACGCGAGGCGACGACCGTCCGGCGACCAGCGGGGGTTCGAGTCGGGACCAGGCTGCGACACCACCCTGCGTACCGCGTCGGACGCCAGGTCGAGCACGTGGATGTCGGCCGTCCCGCCGTCGATCAGGTCGGGCGTGGTCGTGGCCGCGAACGCGACGCGGGTGCTGTCGGGGGAGACATCGAACGCCTGGACATGGCGGCCAGCGCCTCGCGTGCGCTGACGGCCCTTCGCGGGCGCCTTCAGGGCCTCGGCGACGTCGACGGTCCACAGGTGCGCAGGCAGGTAGTCGCGGTGCACGACCGTGAATTCGCCGTACGCGTCCTTGCGCGCCTTGTCGGCGGCCGGTTCCCCCTCGGGCGCGCTGAAGACGATCGTGCGTCCGTCGGGCGTCCACTCATGGTTGGTGATGCCGGCGTCGTGCTTCGAGAGGACGAGCGCTTCGCCGCCGTCGGGGCGGATGGCGTGGAGTTGCGCCTTGTCGTCGACACCCCGCAGGAAGGTGATCCACTTGCTGTCGGGGGACCACTCGAGATCGCCGATCTGGCGCCCACGGGTGAGCTGGACCACCGTGCCCGTCTTCGTGTCGGCGACGAAGATCTGCGCGACGAAGGCGTCCTTCTCCCAGTCGGTGATGGTCTCTTCGTAGGCGATCCATCGCCCGTCAGGCGAGATGGTGGGCGCGGCGACCGACCCGAGCTCGACGAGTTCGTCGACGGTCGGCACGCGCGGGGAGGAGGGAGGATCCTGCGCGCCACGCGCCGCGCCAGAGAGCAGGAGGAGCGCGAGGGTGAAGATGGGCGCGTGGCGCTGGAGCATGGGCTACAGCCTACAGGCGACAGGCCACCCGCAGGTAGCCTGTCGCCCGTGGCCCGTAGCCGTCCCTACGCGACTGGCGCGTTCTGCTCCTGCGGCTTGTGCGTGACCGGGTTCAGGAAGGGCATCATCGCGCGGAGCTTGGCGCCGACTTCCTCGAGCGTCTGCGTCTGCTCCTCGGCGCGCACCTTGTTGAACCAGGGACGGCCGTCCTCGTTCTCCTTGATCCAGTTGCGGGCGAACGTGCCGTCCTGGATCTCGGCCAGGACCTGCTTCATCGCCTTGCGGGTCTCGTCGGTGATGATGCGCGGACCGGTGTAGTAGTCACCGGCCTCGGCGGTGTCGCTCACCGAGTAGCGCATGTAGTTCAGGCCGCCGCGGTACATGAGGTCGACGATGAGCTTGAGCTCGTGGAGGCACTCGAAGTACGCGATCTCCGGCTGGTAGCCTGCCTCGACGAGCGTCTGGAAGCCGGCCTTCACGAGTTCGGCGGTGCCGCCGCACAGCACGGCCTGCTCGCCGAACAGGTCGGTCTCGGTCTCCTCGGTGAACGTCGTCTCGATCACGCCTGCACGGGTCACGCCGATGCCCTTGGCGTACGACATCGTCAGCGCGCGCGCGTGGCCGCTGGCGTCCTGGTGGATGGCGATGAGGCCAGGCACGCCGCCGCCCTCCTCGAACACCTCGCGCACGCGGTGCCCCGGCGACTTGGGCGCCACCATCGTCACGTCGACGTCGGCCGGCGGCACGATGGTGTTGTAGCGGATGTTGAAGCCGTGGGCGAACATCAGCATCTTGCCGGCCGTGAGGTGCGGCGCGATGTCCTTCTTGTAGACGCCCGGCTGCACCGTGTCGGGCGCCAGCATCATGATCACGTCGGCCTCGGCGGCCGCATCGGCCACGCTGACCACGCGGACGCCGGCGGCCTGCGCCTTGGCGGCCGAGGTGCTGCCGGCACGCAGGCCGATCCGGACGTCGACGCCGCTGTCCTTGAGGTTCAGCGCGTGCGCGTGTCCTTGCGAGCCATAGCCGATGATCGCGACCTTCTTGCCCTGGATGAGGGAGAGGTCGGCGTCGTTGTCGTAGAAGATTTGAGCGGCCATCGTGTTCCGGAAGAAATCGGCCTTCGGCCTGCGGCCGTCGGCCCTCGTTGAAAGAGGCTACAGCCTACGGGCTGCAGCCTGCCTGGGCAATGGGCGATTGGGGCTGGCGTCTCGGGTGGCCTGACGCCTGTGGCCTGCTGCCTGAGCGGCGGCCGGGGCGTGCACCCGGCCGCGCGACCTACACCGAGTGCGAGATCAGGTCTTCCTCGGCCTTGGCGGCGCCGAAGTCCTGCTCGTCCTCGGGTGGCTTGCTGGCCGTGCCGGTGCCGCGCAGCATCGCGAGGCGGCCGGTGCGGGCCATCTCGACGATGCCGTACGGATCGAGCACGTCGATCAGGCTCTGGACCTTGTCCTCGTTGCCGGTGATCTCGACCACCAGCGACTCGGGCGAGACGTCGATGATGCGGGCGCGGTACACCGACGCGAGCTGGAAGATCTGCGCCCGCGTCTCGGGCGTGGTCTTCACCTTGAGGATGCACAGCTCGCGGAAGATCGCCGGGCGGCGCGTGACGTTGTCGACGCGCAGCACCTCGATCAGCTTGTACAGGTTCGCCTCGATGCGGCGGGCGCCGAACTCGTCGGCCTCCACCGCAATCGTCATGCGCGACACGCCTGCGGTCTCGGTGTGGCCGACCGTGATCGAGTCGATGTTGAAGCCGCGGCGCCGGATGAGCCCGCTCACGCGGGTGAGGACGCCAGGATGGTCTTCGACGAGCACCACGAAGGTGTTCATGCGTCCGCTCCCGTTTCGACGATGGCGCTGGGGCGCCGGATCATGTTGTGGAGGTCGTTGCCGGCGGGCACCATCGGGTACACCGAGTCTTCCTGCTCGACGCGGAAGTCGATGAGGACCGTGCCCTGGTGGCGGCGCGCCTCACGCACGGACGGCACCACGTCGCCACGCGTCTCGACGCGCATGGCCTTCAGGCCGAAGGCCTCGGTGAGCTTGACGAAGTCGGGGTTGACCAGCGGCGTGGCGGCGTAGCGGCGCTCGTAGAAGAACTCCTGCCACTGGCGCACCATGCCGAGGAAGCCGTTGTTGATGATGGCGATGTTGATGTCGATGCCCTCCTGGGCAATCGTCGCCAGCTCGCACATCGTCATCTGGAAGCCGCCGTCGCCGACGACCACCCACACTTCCGCGTCGGGCCGCGCCACCTTGGCGCCGATGGCCGCGGGCAGCGCGAAGCCCATCGTGCCGAGGCCGCCCGAGGTGATGAGCGAGCGCGGTTCCTCGTGCTTGTAGTACTGCGCCTCCCACATCTGGTGCTGGCCGACGTCGGTCACGACGATCGTCTCGCGGTCGCGGGTCTCGCGCCACAGGTCGTTGATGACGTGCGCCGCGTACAGGTGGCCGTTGTCCGGGAGGTTCTGGATGTCGCGGACGGCCGAGTCGCCCTTGAGCATCGAGATGTAGGAGATCCAGTCGTTGCGGTCACAGTTCTCGATGCGCGGCAGCAGGCCCTCGAGCGTCTCGCGCAGGTCGCCGATCAGGCCGACGTCGACGCGCACGTTCTTGTTGAGCTCCGCCGGGTCGATGTCGATGTGGATCTTCTTGGCGTTCGGCGCGTAGGTCTTGACGTTGCCCGTCACGCGGTCGTCGAACCGCATGCCGAAGGCCAGCAGCAGGTCGGCTTCCTGGATCGCGGTGTTGACCCAGGCCTCGCCGTGCATGCCCATCATGCCGAGGTTGAGCGGGTGGCTGGCCGGGATGGCGCCCAGGCCGAGCAGCGTCGTCGCGATCGGCACGTTGGCCTGCTCGGCGAACTTCAGCACGGCCTCGCGCGCGTTGGACAACTGGATGCCGCGGCCCGCCAGGATCAACGGGCGCTTGGCCGAGTGGATTAGGTCGAGCGCCTGGTCGACCTCACGCGAGCTCGGCGTGTGCGAGGGACGGTAGCCGCGCAGCTTGGGCGCCTCCGGCCACACGAACTCGCACGACGACTGCTGGCAGTCCTTGGTGATATCGATGAGCACCGGGCCCGGGCGACCCGAGCGCGCCACGTAGAACGCCTCGCGCACCACGCGGGCGACGTCCTCGGGGCGGGTCACCAGGTAGTTGTGCTTGGTGACCGGCAGCGTGATGCCCGTGATGTCGGTCTCCTGGAAGGCGTCCGACCCGATGGCCTTGCTGCCCACCTGGCCGGTGATGCAGACGATCGGCACCGAGTCCATCATCGCGGTGGCGATGCCGGTGACCATGTTGGTCGCACCGGGGCCGCTGGTCGCGATGGCGACGCCGACCTGGCCGGTGGCGCGCGCATAGCCGTCGGCCATGTGCGTGGCGCCCTGCTCATGGCGCACCAGGATGTGGCGGATCGGGTAGTCGAGCATCGCGTCGTACGCCGGCAGGATCGCGCCGCCGGGGTAGCCGAACACGCAGGTGACGCCTTCGCGCACCAGGCTCTCCCACAGGATTTGTGCTCCGGTCTTCTTCATATGAAAGCTCTTTGGGCTACAGGCTTCGGGCTGGAGGCTACCGAGTCGGGTTGGCGAGCGTGGCCGCCGGGCGCGTGATGGCGCCCTCGGAGGCCGACGAGACGAGGCTGGCGTACTTGGCCATGACCCCCGTCGTGTAGCGCGGCGCCGGCGGCACATACGCCGCAAGCCGCCGCGCGATTTCGTCGTCGTCCACCGCCATGTCGAGGCGGCGATTCTTCAGGTCGAACGTGATGACGTCGCCGTCGCGGATGGCCGCGATGGGGCCGCCGTTGACGGCTTCGGGAGAGACGTGTCCGGCCATCAGGCCGCGCGTCGCGCCGGAGAAGCGGCCGTCGGTGAGCAGGGCGACCTTGTCGCCGAGTCCCGCGCCCATGATGGCGGCCGTCACGCCGAGCATCTCGCGCATGCCGGGACCACCCTTCGGTCCCTCGTGGCGGATCACGACGACGTCGCCGGCCTTGATCCCGCCGGCCTGCACCGCGGCGAAGCAGGCTTCCTCGCCCTCGAAGACCCGCGCCGGCCCCTGGTGCCCCGCGAGCGACGAGCCCGCGACCTTCACCACCGAACCGTGCGGCGCGATGTTGCCCTTCAGGATCAGCAGGCCGCCCGTGGGCTTCAGCGGCGCGTCGAACGGACGCACGACATCCTGGCCCGGCGTCTCGACGACCGCCGCGGCCTCCTCGCCGATCGTGCGGCCCGTGACCGTCTGCGCGCGGCCGTCGATCAGCCCCGCGTTGACCAGGCGCTGGCACACCACGCCCGTACCGCCCGCCTTGTGCAGGTCCGACGCCACGTAGCGGCCGCCAGGCTTCAGGTCCGCGAGCAGCGGCGTGCGGTCGTTGATCGGGTTGTAGTCGTCGATGCCGAGCGTGACGCCGGCCTCGGTGGCGATGGCCAGCAGGTGCATCACGGCGTTGGTCGAGCCGCCGGTCGCCACGATGCCGGCGATCGCGTTCTCGATGGCCGCGCGGGTGATGAGGTCGCGCGGGCGGACGCCGCGCGCCAGGTTCTCCATCGCCAGCCGGCCCGCCTGCTCGGCCGCCGCTTCCTTGGCCGGGTGCGTGGCCGGGATGCTCACGCTGCCCATGGCCGCCACGCCGAGGAACTCGGCCACCATCGCCATCGTGTTGGCGGTGAACTGGCCGCCACAGGCGCCCGCGCCGGGGCAGGCCTTGTCCTCGAGGTCCTTGAGCTCGATCAGGCTGATGCGGCCCGCGGCCTGCGCGCCGATGCCCTCGAACACGTCCTGGATCGTGACGTCCTTGCCTTGCCACGACCCGGGCTCGATCGAGCCGCCGTAGAGGATCACCCCGGGGATGTTCAGGCGTGCGAGCGCCATGATCGTCCCGGGGATGGTCTTGTCGCAGCCGCAGAGCATCACGACGGCGTCGAGGTGATGCCCGAAGGTGACCAGTTCGATCGAGTCGGCAATGACCTCACGGCTCACCAGCGACGCGCGCATGCCCTCGGCGCCCATCGTGATGCCGTCCGACACGGCGATCGTGTTGAACTCCATCGGCGTGCCGCCCGCCTTGCGCACGCCGTCCTTGACGTGCTCGGCGAGCCGGCGCAGGTGGAAGTTGCACGGGCCGATCTCGGTCCAGGTGTTCGCGATGCCGACCAGCGGCTTGGCGAGATCCTCGTCGGTGAAGGCGCAGGCCTTCAACATGGCGCGCGCGGCGGCGCGATTCGGGCCGTCCGTGAGGGCGGCGCTCTTGTGCTTGTTCAGGTCGCTCATGCCTGGGCTCCGGCCGGCAGCGGCGCCGGCGCGGCCGTCGAACGGGGCAGCAGCGTGGAGGGGTACGACCCGAGGTTCCGGAGCATGGGAGCGAACTCGCCGAGATGGGCGAGGGCACGCGCACAGCGCGCGTCCTGCGCGCCGACCGCGAGGTCGACGTAGAACAGGTACTCCCAGGGGCGTCCTTGCAGCGGACGCGATTCCATCTTGGTCAGGTCGATGCCCCGCAGCGCGAAGACGCTGAGCGCCTTGAACAGCGCGCCGGCCTCGTTGGACAGGGTGAAGACGATGGTGGTCTTGGTGGTCGTGGCCTCTGCCGGCACTGGCGCGGGCGACACGACAAGGAAGCGGGTGATGTTGTCGGCGAAGTCCTGGATGCCCGATTGGAGCACCTGCAGGCCGAATACCGCCGCGGCCCGCTCGGACGCAATCGCCGCCGCACCCGCAAGCTGGCGGTCCTTGATCAGCTTGACGCTGCCGGCCGTGTCGTACGAGGCCACGACCTCGACGCCCGGCAGTTGCCGCAGGTAGCGGTCACACTGGGCCAGGGCCTGCGGGTGCGAATAGATCTGCCGGATCTGGTCCATCGTGGTGCCCGGCAGCGCGATCAGGCTGTGCACCACCCGCAGGTCGACGTCGCCCACGATGTGCAGCGGATGCTCGAGCAGCAGGTCGTAGTTGCGGTGGATGGTGCCGCCGATCGAGTTCTCGATGGGCAGCACGCCGAGCGCCGCCGTCCCGCCCTGTACCGCGCGGAACACGTCCTCGAAGCTCGGACAGGGGAGGAGGGTCGCGTCGGGGGCGTGCTTCTGGGCCGCCGCCTCGCTGTATGCCCCCGGTTCTCCCTGATAGGCCACGACCATGCCTTCCCATCCTGCAGGGTCGACGATCGTAAGTCAAAGTTATATTCGTTAGGCAATCATGCGGGGGATTTATTGGATGCGGCCCGCGCATGGACGACAGCCTCCGGCGCCGCCTTCGTCGGTCGGCCTTTGGCCTTCTCCCTTCTCCCTTCTCCCTTCGCCCTTTACCCTTCGCCCTTGGCATGAGTCATGAGTCATGAGGCATGAGTCATGACCCCGGTACCCGGTACCCGGCTATAATCACCCGTTCATGCTCCGCCCGTACCGTGGCCAATGGCCCCAGCTCGACGCTTCGGTCTTCGTGGACCAGAGCGCCCAGGTCATCGGCGACGTCACCCTGGGCCCCGAGGCCAGTGTCTGGATGAACTGCGTGGTGCGGGGCGACGTGCACCGCATCCGCGTTGGCGCCCGGTCCAACATCCAGGACGGCACCATCGTCCATGTGATGCGCGGCACGCACCCCACGACCATCGGCGACCAGGTGACCATCGGGCACGGCTGCCTGATTCACGGCTGCACGATCGAGGACCGGTGCCTCATCGGGATGGGGGCCATCGTGCTGAACGGGGCGGTGATCGGGGCCGACTCCATCGTGGCCGCCGGCGCCCTGGTGACCGAGCGCACGGTGATTCCGCCGCGTTCGCTCGTGATGGGCAGTCCCGGCAAGGTCAAGCGGGCGCTGACCGACGCCGAAGTGGCATCCATCCTCGACTACGCCGCGCGCTACGTGGGCTACCGGCTCGACTACATGGACCCGCCACCGGACGCACCCCGGCAGGCAGGGGAGGGCCGCGGCTGACGCCGGGGCATCGCATGGCTTCCACAGCGCCTGCCCGCGGCATGCGGGATTTCCTGCCGCCCGACGTTCGTCGCCGCGCCTACGTGATCGGCGTCATCCGGGCCGTCTACGAGCGCTACGGCTTCGAGCCGCTCGAGACACCGGCCGTCGAGAACATCGAGACGCTCCTCGGCAAGTACGGCGAGGAGGGCAACCAGCTCATCTTCAAGATCCTGAAGCGCGGCGAGCACGAGGCGTCGGGACAGGCCGACCTGGCCCTCCGGTACGACCTCACCGTGCCGCTGTCGCGCGTCGTCGCCGAGCATCGCGGCACGCTGCCGAAGTACTTCAAGCGCTACCAGATCCAGCCGGTGTGGCGGGCCGACCGCCCGGCGCGTGGTCGCTTCCGCGAGTTCTACCAGTGTGATGTGGACGCCACCGGATCGACGTCGCCGGTGGTCGAGGCCGAGTTGTGCGCCGCGGCCTGCGAGGCGATGCAGGCCCTCGGGTTTTCCGACGCGGTGCTCCGCCTGAACCACCGGGCCGTGCTGGCCGGGGTACTCGACGTGGCGGGCGTGCCCGCCGACAAGCACGGCGAGGCCCTCGTCGCCCTCGACAAGCTGGACAAGATCGGGCTCGACGGCGTGAAGGCCGAGTACGAGCAGCGTGGGCTGGCGCCGGCGCTGGCCGACACGGTGCTGGGCATCCTCGGGGCTGCGGCCGTCACCGGGGCCGTGGCGGCCGACAACGCGGCGGCGCTCGACCGTGTGGAGGCCTTCGTGGCCGGCCACGAGGCGGCGATTGCGGGCATCGCCACGATGCGCGAGGTGCTGGCGCTGGCGGCCCACACGCCGGCGGCGGGGCAGCTGCGCGTGGACCTGAGCCTGGCCCGGGGGCTGTCGTACTACACCGGCTGCATCATGGAGATGACGGTGCCCGACCTGGCCGGCAGCCTCGGCGGGGGTGGTCGGTACGACAACCTGGTCGGCATGTTCCTCGGGCAGTCGGTGCCAGCCGCCGGCTTCTCGCTCGGCCTGGAACGCATCCTGGTCGTGATGGGGGAGCGGGCGATGTTCCCGGCCCACATCGCCGCCACGGCGGCCGACGTCCTGGTGGCGCAGTGGAACGCGGCCACGGCCGGCGAGACCCTCGCCCTGGCGCATGCGCTGCGCGCCCACGGCCTGCGGGTGGAGGTCTACCCGGACGCCGACAAGCTCGGCAAGCAGTTCAAGTACGCGGCATCCACGGGCGTCCCGCTCGTCGTCATCGAGGGCGACGACGAGAAGGCGGCCGGGGAGATCACGGTGAAGGACCTGCGGACAGGCGAGCAGCGGCGGGTGCCGCGCGCCGGTGCCGGACCGGTCCTGCGCGACCTGCTCACGCCCGCCTCCTCAGATAGCCTGTAGGCTGTAGCCCGCAGCCCTCGGGCCAGATTCCGGCCGGACGAGTCCGGCCGCTACGATTGCATCAATGGACCTTCTCGGCGATCTCTACAGAACTCACACCTGCGGCCAACTGCGGACCGAGCACGTCGGCCAGGACGTCGTGCTGCTCGGCTGGGTGCACCGCGTGCGCGACATGGGCGCGGTCATCTTCCTCGACATCCGCGACCGTCACGGCGTGACGCAGGTGGTGACCGAGGCCGAGCCGCTCCTCGGGCAGGCCAAGAAGCTCAAGACCGAGATGGTGGTCGCGATCCTCGGGCAGGTGGCGCCGCGGTCGGCCGACACGGTCAACGACAAGCTCGACACCGGGCAGGTGGAGGTCCGCATCGGGGAACTGCGCGTGCTCAACGACGCGCGTCGCCCGCCGTTCTCGATCGCCGACGAGTCGTTCGTGGCCGAGGACACGCGCCTCCGCTACCGCTATCTCGACCTGCGCCGCCAGCGCATGCAGAAGAACATGATTCTTCGGCACAAGCTGACGATGGCGATCCGGCGGTACTTCGACGCCAACGGGTTCCTGGAGATCGAGACGCCGATCCTCACCAAGAGCACGCCGGAGGGCGCGCGCGACTACCTCGTGCCGAGCCGCGTGCATCCGGGCGAGTTCTTCGCGCTGCCGCAGTCGCCGCAGATCTTCAAGCAGATCCTGATGATCTCCGGCCTCGACCGGTACTTCCAGATCACCAAGTGCTTCCGCGACGAGGACCTGCGCGCCGACCGCCAGCCCGAGTTCACGCAGGTCGACGTCGAGATCTCGTTCGCGTCGCAGGCCCTCGTGTTCTCGCTGATCGAGCCCCTGATCAAGGAAATCTTCGCCGTCGCCGGCATCGCGATCACGACGCCGTTCCGCACCATGCCCTACAAGGAGGCGATGGCGCGCTATGGCTCGGACAAGCCCGACCTCCGCTTCGGCATGGAGATCCAGGACCTCGGCGCGCTGTTTGCCGAGACGCCGTTCGGCCCGGTGCGCGAGGCGCTCGCCAGCGGCGGCGTGCTCCGCGGGCTGGTGGTGCCTGGCGGCGCGAAGATCTCGCGCGCCGAGGTCGACAAGATCGTCGCCGAGGCCATCGAGATGGGCGCCGGCGGCCTGCTGTGGGCGCGGCAGACGGAGAAGGGCCTTGCCACCTCGGCCAAGGCGATGGGTGAGGAGGCGCTGACGCGTGCGCTCGAGGCGTCCGGCGCCGGCACCGACGGGCTGCTGCTGATGACGGCCGGCACCGAGGCGCAGGTGTCCAAGCTGCTCGGTGCGCTGCGGCTGTCGCTCGCGAAGCGCTTCAACCTGGTCGACCCGGCGAAGTTCGAGTTCCTCTGGGTCGTCGATTTCCCGCTGTTCGACTGGGACGAGGACGAGAAGCGCTGGGTGGCGATGCACCACCCGTTCACGTCGCCGTCCGACGCCGACCTGCCGCGCATGACCGAGGCGCCGGGCGAGTGCGCGGCCAAGGCCTATGACCTCGTGCTCAACGGCAGCGAGATCGGCGGCGGCAGCATCCGTATCCACGACCCCGAGATCCAGCGGCAGTTGTTTCGCCTGCTCGGCATCAGTGACGAGGACGCCAAGCTGCGCTTCGGCTTCTTCATCGACGCGCTCGAGTACGGCACGCCGCCCCATGGCGGCATCGCCCTCGGCCTCGATCGCATCGTCGCGCTGCTGGCCAGCGAGCCGTCCATTCGCGACGTGATCGCGTTCCCGAAGACCGCTGCGGCCGTCGACCTGATGTCGGATGCGCCATCGACGGTCGACGCGCGACAGTGGAAGGAACTGCACCTCAAGCCGCTTGCCTGACCGCAGGGGCCATGCTAGCGTCGACCCACGCACACGCAGTCGGCAGGGACGGCCCTCACGGCCGTCCGTCCTCGAGGAGATAGCCGGTATCGTAGCCCCGGTCCCACGTTCCATTCCGGTCCCCGACCAGGGCGTCGACGTCCTGTTCGGCGCCTACGACGACAACCTGCGCCTGCTCGAGGAGCTGTTCGGCGTGAGTGTCCGCACCAGCGGGCACGAGCTCGTGGTCGACGGCGCTGCGGAGCGACTCGACCGCGTCGAGGCCTTCGTGGGGCAGTTCGGTGCGCTGCTGCGCGACGGCTACCGCTTCGCGCGCGGCGAGGTCAAGGACGCGATGCGCCTCGCGGCCCAGCACCCCGACCTCGACCTGCGCGATCACTTCCTCAAGGGCAGCGTCCGCGCCTCGGCCAAGCGGCAGGTGGTGCCCAAGACGCCGACGCAGCGCACCTACCTCGAGGCCATCGACAAGCACGACATCGTGTTCGGCGTCGGCCCCGCGGGCACCGGCAAGACCTACCTCGCGATGGCGCAGGCCGTGGCGAGCCTGCTCGCCAAGAAGGTCAGCCGCATCGTGCTGACGCGGCCGGCCGTCGAGGCCGGTGAGAAGCTGGGCTTCCTGCCGGGCGACCTGCAGGAGAAGGTCAATCCGTACCTGCGGCCGCTGTACGACGCGCTCTACGACATGCTCGAGGCCGACAAGGTCGAGCGCCTGCTGGAGCGCGGCACCATCGAGGTGGCGCCGCTCGCCTTCATGCGCGGGCGCACGCTGAACGACGCGTTCGTCATCCTCGACGAGGCGCAGAACACGACCTCCGAGCAGATGAAGATGTTCCTCACGCGCCTCGGCTTCGGCAGCAAGGCCGTCGTGACCGGCGATATCACGCAGATCGACCTCCCGTATGGCCGCCCCTCGGGCCTCATCGACGCCATCCGGATCCTCGGCAAGGTCGAGGGGCTCGCGTTCGTGCACTTCACCGATCGCGACGTCGTGCGCCACAAGCTCGTGCAGTTGATCGTGCAGGCCTACGCGGCGCAGGAGGCCGGCGCGGCGGGCACAGTCGGTACGCCGCGCGCCTGACGCCATGGACGCGGACCCTCCGACCCTGGACATCACGGTGTGCACGCGCGACGGGCGACCGGTGCGCGTGCCGGGCCTCGCGCGCTGGCTCGCCGCGACGGCGCCGGCCCGGGCGCGCGGCAGCGTGACCGTCGTGCTGGTCGGCGACACGGCCATGCGGCGCCTCAACCGCGAGTGGCGCGACAAGGACTACGCCACCGACGTCCTCTCGTTCCCTGCCGACGATGACGGGCCGCGCGTGCGCGGGCAGCAGCGGCACCTCGGCGACATCGTGATCGCGACGGGCGTGGCGACGCGGCAGGCCAGGGAGGCCGGGCACGCCTACGGCACGGAGCTGAAGGTGCTCGCCCTGCACGGGCTGCTGCACCTGCTCGGCTACGACCACGAGACCGACGAGGGGCAGATGCGTCGCGTCGAGGCGCGCCTGCGCCGCAAGGGTGGCCTGGCGGCCGGCCTCATCGAGCGGGAGTCGCGCGCGTGATTCCGCTCATCGTCTTCCTGCTGGCGTGCCTGGCGGTGTACCTCGGCACGGTGCTCGCGGCGTTCAGCGCCATCATGCGCTTCTCGCTGCGCCTGATGGCGGAGAGCTCGAGCGGTTCGAACGACGTGCTCACGACCTTCCTCGAGGATCCGCCGGCGCTGTTCTTTCCGGCGCGGGTCCTGCTCGGCATCGACACGGTCATCGTCGCGGTCCTGCTCGCGCATGTCGAGGGCGTGGGCCGCACCGACCACGGCCTCTGGCTGTTCCTGGTGTCGATGCTGGCGTTCGTGCTGGTCTGCTTCCTCGTGCTGCCGCAGATCCTGGTGCGCCGGAACCCGCAGCAGGTGCTCACGCTGCTGCTGCCGTCCTTCGCGATCGTGGCGCGGGCGTTCGCCCCGCTCACGACCCTGGTGGCGGGCGCCGACGGCGCGGCCGAACGCCGGGCGGATGGCGACGAACCCGAAGCCGAGGAGATCGTCGCGTCGGCGCAGGGCGAAGAGACACCGGAGGACGCCGAGGACGACGAGGATGAGGCCCGCGAACTGTTCCGCTCGATGGTCGGCTTCCAGGACCGGCTGGTGCGCGAGGTGATGACGCCCCGTCCCGACATCGTCGGCATCCGCGCCGATGCGACGCTCGGCGACCTGCGGGCACGCCTGCGCGAGTCGGAGTACTCGCGCCTGCTCGTCTACCGCGAGAGCCTGGACGACGTCGTCGGGTTCGTCCACATGAAGGACGTGTTCCTCAAGGGCGCCGAGCAGCCCGATGCGGCATCGTTCGAGGCGCTGGTGCGCCCGGCGCATGCGGTGCCCGAGACGCGCCGTGCCAACGACGTGCTGAAGGACCTGCAGCGGGCGCGGACGCAGACGGCGCTGGTCGTGGACGAGTACGGCGGCACGGCCGGCCTGGTCACCGTCGAGGATCTGGTCGAGGAACTCGTCGGCGAGATTCGCGACGAGTACGACGTCGAGGCCGATCCCATCGTGGAGGAGCCCGACGACACCTGGGTGTTCAGCGCCAAGGTGGACATCGACGAACTCACCGAGCGGCTCGGCGTGGCGATCGAGCGCGAGGGCTTCGAGACGATTGGCGGCTACCTGCTCAGCCGGCTCGGGCGGGTGCCCGTGGCGGGCGAGCACGTGGTGGAGGATGGGCTCGACATCGAGGTGCTCGAGGCCGAGCGCCGCCGCGTGCTGAAGGTCCGCGTCCGGCGATTGCCGGCGGAAGGAGAGGCGTAGCCCATGCGGTCCGGCTTCGTGTCACTGCTCGGACGCCCGAACGCGGGCAAGTCCACCCTGCTGAACCGCATGGTCGGCGCGCACCTGGCGATCGTCTCGGACAAGCCGCAGACGACGCGCACGCGCATCCTCGGGGCGAAGAACCTGCCCGAGGGGCAGATCCTCTTCCTCGACACACCGGGCGTGCATCGCCCGATGCACCGCATGAACGTGCGGATGGTCGACGCGGCGATCGGCGCGGCGCGCGAGGCCGACGTGGTCGCGCTGGTGATCGATGCCTCGGAGGATGTGGGACGCGGCACGGAGTTCCTGCTGGGACTGCTCCCGCAGATCTCGCAGCCGGTCGTCCTGGTGCTCAACAAGATCGATCGCCTGAAGAAGCACAAGCTGCTGCCGATCATCGAGTGGTTCAGCGGCAAGTACGCGTTTGCCGACGTGGTGCCCGTGTCGGCGGCCGACGGCGACAACGTCGAGACCCTGGCGCAGGTGCTCCTGGCGCACCTGCCCGAGGGCCCGCCGCTGTACCCCGACGACTACCTGACCGACCAGTCGTCGCGCGTGCTGGCCGCCGAGATGGTGCGCGAGCAGGTCCTGGCCCTGACGCGCGCGGAACTGCCGTTCACGACAGCGGTGGTGGTGGACCGCTGGGAGGAAGACGAGGAAGACGAGGAGGCGCCGCTGGCGATCTACTGCAGCATCCTCGTCGAGGAGCCGTCCCAGAAGCCGATCATCGTCGGCCGGGGCGGCGAGATGATCAAGGCGATCGGCACCGCCGCCCGCCAGCAGATCGAGGCCTTCTTCGAGCGCCGCGTGTACCTGGACCTGCACGTCAAGGTCAAGGAGGACTGGCGTGAGAGCGACCGCACCCTCGACGACCTCGGGCTGCCGCAGACGAAGCGCAAAAGGTAGGGCGCGATGTCCCATCGCGCCGTTCCTGACGACGGCCGGGTGGGACACCCGGCCCTACCTGTGTGGTATCCCGGCGGTCGACGGCCGGCGCCGTGATACCTTGACCCGATCTGTGTGCCCCGTGACGTCACGGTGACGATCGGGACACGCCTCACCCCCTCACCATGGCGCAGCGGAAGATCGACGTCGTCCTTGCCTCCGTCAAGCGGCTGATCCGCGTCGGGGCGAGCGCGAACCTGCTGAACCTGCTGCAGAAACAGCACCCCGCCGACCTGGCGGCGGTGCTGGGCGAACTGACCGACCGCGACCGGCAGACCGCCTTCGACGTCCTGCTCGACCGCAGCCCGCGTCATGCCATGGAGGCCCTGAGCGAGCTCGGGCCGGAGATCGGCGCGCACCTGCTCGAGGGGCGGTCGGCCGAGGACATCGCCCGCTACGTCCAGGAACTCGAGTCCGACGACGCCGCCGCCATCATCGAGGCCCTGCCCGAGGACCTCTCGCGCAGCGTCCTCGACCTCATGCGCGGCAAGCAGGACACCGAGGTCGAGGAACTCCTCGAGTACCCGGAGTACACCGCCGGTCGCATCATGAACCCCAACGTCTTCGCCCTCTCCGAGGAGCTGACGGTGGGCGAGGCGATCACGGAACTGCAGTCGGCGCGCGACGTCGAGATGGTGTTCTATCTGTACACCGTCGACGAGCGGAATCACCTGGTGGGCGTGACGTCGCTGCGGCGCCTGCTGTTGGTGGCGCCCGAGACGCCCCTGAAGCGCATCGCCGGCGGGGAACTCCTGAGCGTCCGCGTGGATACCGACCAGGAGGAAGTGGCCCGGCAGGTCGCCTCGTACAACCTGCTGGCCATCCCGGTGGTGGACCTCGAGAACAAGCTGGTGGGCGTGATCACGGTGGACGACGTGATCGACGTCATCAAGGACGAGGCCACCGAGGACATCTACCGCCTGGCCGGCGTGTCGACCGACGACAGCGTCTTCTCGCCCCCGGCGAGCTCGCTCCGCAAGCGGCTGCCGTGGCTGTACGTGAACCTGCTCACGGCCTTCGGGTCGGCCGGGGTCGTCAAGCTGTTCGAGGGCACCATCTCGCAGGTGACGGCGCTGGCCGTGTTCATGCCCATCGTGGCCGGCCTCGGCGGCAACGCGGGCACGCAGACGCTGACGGTGATCGTGCGCGGCATCGCCCTGGGCGAGCTCAACCCGGCCAACTCGCGGCGGGCGCTGTTCAAGGAGATCCTGGTGGGGCTGGGCAATGGCCTGGGCCTGGGGATCGTGGCCGCCGGCGCGGCCTGGCTGGTGCAGGGCAACCCGTGGCTGGGCCTGATCCTGGGCGTCGCCATGGTCATGAACATGTTCGTGGCGGCCACGGCCGGCACGCTGGTGCCCCTCGGCCTGCGTGCCCTGAAGGTCGACCCGGCGCTGGCCTCCTCGGCGTTCATCACGCCGCTGACCGACATGTTCGGGTTCTTCGCATTTCTCGGCCTGGCCACCGTCGTCCTGAAGCATCTCGGCGGGGCGGGGTAGAATAACGGACTGGCCGCATGCCGCTGCACTCTGGCGAGGCGCTCGTGCTGCGGACGTACCGGCTCGGGGAAAGCGACAGGATTGTCGTGTTCCTGACGCGCGACCGCGGGAAGAAGCGCGGAGTCGCCCGCGGGGGAGTCCGGTCGCGCAAGCGGTTCGGCGGGGCCCTGGAGCCGTTCACCCACGTGCGGATGGCGTACCAGGAGCGCGAGCTCCGGGATCTGGTGCGGCTCGACTACGCCGACGTGCTCGGGTCGCCGATGAGCGTGGGCGGCGAGGCCTGCACCTACGCGAGCTACTTCGCGGAGCTGCTGGACGAATGGGCGCCCGAGAACGACCCGCAGGAGCGGCTGTATCGCCTGGGGGTCGCGGTGCTCGAGGCGCTGGAGGCCGGTGTCGCGGCCGATCGGGTGGCCCGGTACTTCGAGTACTGGCTGCTGCGGTTGCAGGGGGTGTACCCCTCGATTCAGGCGTGCCCGCAGTGCGGGGCGCCCTTGCGCGATGGGGCCGTGCTGGAGCCCCGGTCGCACTGGTTCCTGTGCCGGCAGTGCGCGTCGCATGCCCAGGGCGTGGCGATGCCGGCGGCGGCGCTGGAGTTCCTGGGGGCGGCGGCGGTCGTCGCGCCCGGGCGGCTCGGCGACATGACCGTCCCGGGCGAGGCGCTCGGGCCACTGGCGGCGGCGCATCGCCTGCTGCTGGTGTGGCACCTCGATCGCGAGCCGCGTGCGGCCCGCGTGCTGCGTGAGATCAACCCGTGACCTTTCAGGACCTCATCTTCAAGCTCTCGCAGTACTGGGCCGCGCAGGGATGTCTCCTGCAGCAACCGCTCGACCTCGAGGTCGGCGCCGGCACCATGTCGCCAGAGACGTTCCTGCGGGTGCTCGGTCCGCAACACTGGAACGTGGCGTACGTGCAGCCGTCCCGGCGGCCGGCCGACGGGCGCTTCGGCGAGAACCCCAACCGCCTCTACAAGCACCACCAGTTTCAAGTCATCCTGAAGCCTGCGCCCGACGAGGTGCAGTACCTCTACCTCCAGAGCCTGGAGGCGTGCGGGATCGACACGCGGGCCCACGACGTCCGCTTCGAGGAAGACAACTGGGAGTCGCCGACGCTCGGCGCCTGGGGCATCGGCTGGCAGGTGCTGTTCGATGGCCTCGAGATCACCCAGTTCACCTACTTCCAGCAGGCCGGCGGCATGGAACTGTCGCCGATCTCGGCCGAGCTGACCTATGGCCTCGAGCGCCTCTGCATGGTGCTCCAGAAGGTCACCAACGTGTACGACCTCGAGTGGGCGCCGGGCGTGAAGTACGGCGACGTGCGCCACCGCGACGAGGTCGAGCAGAGCAAGTACGCGTTCGGGCAGGTCGGCATCGGCGGCGAGGCGTTCGCGGCGTTCAATCGGGACCTCTTCGACCGGCACTACGCCATGGCGCAAGGCCTGATTGGCGACGGTCTCGTGCTTCCCGCCCTCGAGCACTGCCTGAAGTGCTCGCACCTGTTCAACACCCTCGACGCCAGTGGCGGCATCGGGGTCACCGAGCGCACGGCCTACATCCTGCGCGTCCGCCAGCTGGCCGTGGCGATCGCCCGCAAGTACGCGGGCGTCGACGCCGAGGCCCCCGTCGCCGGCGCCTAGCCGAGAGGACTCGACCACCGGATGGATCGCGAACTTCTGCTCGAGATCGGCTGCGAGGAACTTCCCGCGTCGTGGCTGCCGGGCCTCACCGAGCAGCTGGCCCAGCGGCTCGGGCAGCGGCTGAAGGACTTCCGCCTCACGATCGACGGTCCGGTCGAGAGCAGCGCCACGCCGCGCCGCCTCACCGCGCACGTCTCGCGCCTGTCGGAGCGGCAGAGCGACCTCGAGGAGAACGTCAGCGGCCCGGCCGTGTCGGCCGCCTTCGGGCCCGACGGCACGCCGACGCCGGCGGCGGTCGGCTTTGCGCGCAAGCACGGCGTCGAGGTGGGCGAGTTGCTCCGCGTGACCACGCCGAAGGGGGAGTACCTCTCGGTGGTCCGGCGCGAGCGCGGCAAGGCCACCGTGGACGTGCTGCCCGACGTGTTGGCGGCGACGCTGCGCGACCTCGCCTTCCCGAAGCAGATGCGCTGGGACGCGTGGCTCGACGACGGGAAGGGCGAGTTCACGTTCGGCCGGCCGATTCGCTGGATGCTGTTCCTGTTCGGCGGGCGGGTGGTGCCCTTCGTCATCCGGCGCAACCCCGGCGCGCAGTCCAACCTGGTGCAGGACATCCGCACCGGCCCGCTCACGTACGGTCACCGGTTCCTCGCGATGAGCGGCCGGCCAGGCCGTTCGGTCAAGGTCCGCAGCGTCAGCGACTACAAGCAGCGACTGGGCGAGCATTTCGTCCTGCTCGAGCACTCGGAGCGGCACGACCGCCTGGTGCGTGAACTCGACGCGCACGCGCGGCGCCTGGGCGGCCGCGTCGCCTCGCAGCCCGCGCTGCTGCACGAGGTCGCCGACCTGGTCGAGTACCCGTCGGTGGTGGCCGGCGTGTTCCCGCCCGAGTTCCTCGCCTTGCCCGACGAGGTGCTGTCGACGACGATGATTCACCACCAGCACTACTTCCCGGTGCTCGACGACCAGCAGAAGCTGCTGCCGGCGTTCCTGGCGGTGACCAACATCGAGGTGGAGCAGCCGCAGAAGATTGCCATCAACGCCGAGCGCGTCCTCACCGCGCGGCTGCGCGATGCGCGCTTCTTCTGGGACGCCGATCGGCGCGCGCCGCTCGAGGCCAAGCTGGCCCGGCTCGACACGCTGCTGTTCCACAAGGCACTCGGGAGCTATGCGGCCAAGGCCGAGCGCCTCGGCCGACTGGCGGGCTGGATCGTGACCGAGGCGTTCGGTGGCACGCCGGCGCAGGCCGAGGCCGCGGCCACGGCGGGACGGCTGGCCAAGGCCGACCTGACCACCGACATGGTGCGCGAGTTCACCGAGCTGCAGGGCCAGATGGGCGGCATCTACGCCCGCGAGGACGGACTCGGCGAGATGGTGTGGAAGGCCATCCATCACCAGTACCAGCCGCTCGGCGTCGAGGCCGCGCAGCCGCCGTCGGCGGCGCACCTGGGCGAGGCGGCCATCACCTGGGCTGCCGTCACCGCCGCTGATCGCCTCGACACGCTCGTCGGGTTGTTTGCCGCGGGCGAGGTGCCCACCGGCACGCGCGACCCGTTTGCGCTGCGTCGTGCGGCGCAGGGCCTCGTGAAGGTACTCGTCGACCTGCCCGAGGTGGGCGGCGTGACGCGCCCGGTCGCCCTCGATGCGCTGGTGGCGCAGGCGCAGGCCGGCTACGCGGCGCAGGGCGTCGTCACGGACCCGACGGCGAAGGCCGACGCGCTCGGCGCGTTCGTCGTCGACCGCCTGCGGTTCCTGTTCGAGAAGCGCGGCTACAAGGCCGACGAGATCGCGGCGGTGCTGCCCGAGGGGCAGGGCCTGGCCGGCCTGTCGCCGCTGTCGGCCCGGCAGCGTCTCGATGCCGTGCGGGCGGTGCGCCCGTCGGCCGACTTCGAGCCGCTGGCCGCCCTCTTCAAGCGCGCCAGCAACATCGTCAAGGACGTGCCGCCGGCCGACCCGCAGCGTGACCTGTCGGGTATCCGGGCGGCCTTGCAGGAACCCGCCGAACAGGCCCTCGCCGACGCGCTGGAGTCGCGCCGGGCGAGCATCGCGGCGGCAGTGGGGCAGGCCGATTACGTGCGTGCCCTGCAGGAGGTCGCCGCGTTGCGGCCGGCAGTGGACAGGTTCTTCACCGATGTCTTCGTGATGGCCGACGACGCCGCGTTGCGTCAGGCCCGCCTGGGGTTGCTGGCGGTCCTGCGCGACAGCGTGCGGGCCATTGCGGATCTCTCCTCCATCGCGGGGCCCCAGGCCTGATGCGCCCCGCCTTCACCCACGCACAACAGGAGTCATAGCGTTCATGGCCAAGAAAGCCGCACGCGCCAGCAAGCCCTCGGGCAAGGCCGCGCGTCCCGCCACCCGGAAGTCCGTCCCGGCCCGCAAGGCCGCCCCGCGCAAGGCCGCGACCCGCAAGGCCGCCCCGGCCGCTTCCGCGAAGGCCGACAAGTACGTCTACAGCTGGGGCGCCGGCAAGGCCGACGGCAACGGCTCGATGAAGCCGCTGCTCGGCGGCAAGGGCGCCAACCTCGCCGAGATGGCGCGCATCGGCCTGCCCGTGCCCGCCGGCTTCACGATCACGACGGAGGTCTGCACGTACTACTACGCGAACAAGCGGACCTACCCGGCCGCCCTCGACGCGCAGATCCGTAACGGCATCGCCAAGATCGAGAAGGTCATGGGCGTGAAGTTCGGCGACGCGAGCAAGTTCCCCCTGCTCGTCGCCGTCCGCTCGGGCGCGCGTGACTCCATGCCCGGCATGATGGACACGATCCTCAACCTGGGCCTGAACGACGACACGGTGATCGCGCTCGAGCGCGCCACCGGCAACCCGCGCTTCGCGTGGGACTGCTACCGTCGCTTCATCCAGATGTACGGCGACGTCGTCATCGGCGTGCAGAAGCGCGCCGGCGAGGACCACGAGCCGTTCGAGACCGTGCTCGAGGGCTACAAGCACGAGGTGTACGGCAACGGCCACCTCGAGGACAACAAGCTGAGCGCCGACGATCTCAAGGAGATCATCGTCCGCTTCAAGAAGCTGGTGAAGGAGCGCACGGGCAAGGCGTTCCCGACCGACCCGTGGCAGCAGCTGCAGGGCGCCGTCGGCGCCGTGTTCGGCTCCTGGATGAACGACCGCGCGATCGTCTACCGCCGCAAGTACAACATCCCGGCCGAGTGGGGCACGGCGGTCAACGTGCAGGCGATGGTGTTCGGCAACACCGGCGACGAGTCGGGTTCGGGCGTGGCGTTCACGCGCGACCCCGCGACGGGCGAGAAGGTGTTCTACGGCGAGTTCCTGCTCAACGCGCAGGGTGAGGACGTGGTGGCCGGCGTGCGCACGCCGGAGCCGGTGGCCGAACTCGCCAAGCAGATGCCGAAGGCGTACAAGGAGCTCGAGCGCATCCGCAAGGTCCTGGAGTCGCACTTCACGGACATGCAGGACTTCGAGTTCACCATCCAGGACGGCGTCGTCTACATGCTGCAGACGCGCAACGGCAAGCGTACCGGCGTGGCCGCGGTCCGCATCGCCACCGAGATGGTGAAGGAAGGCCTCATCGACTGGAAGACCGCCGTGATGCGCGTGCCGGCCGACCAGCTCGACCAGGTGCTGGCGCCGATCTTCGACCGCGCCGCGGTCAAGAAGTCGACGGTGATCGCCAAGGGCCTGCCGGCCGGTCCCGGCGCGGCGTCCGGCGAGGTGTACTTCAACGCCGATCGCGCCGTGGAAGCGGCTGCGAAGGGCAAGAAGGTGCTGCTGGTCCGCGTCGAGACGTCGCCCGAGGACCTGCGCGGCATGATCGCCGCCGAGGGCATCCTCACGGCGCGCGGCGGTGTGTCGTCGCACGCCGCGCTGGTGGCCCGCCAGATGGGCAAGGTGTGCGTGTGCGGTGCCGCGGCGCTGCACGTCGACTACGACAAGCGCACGCTCACGGTGGACGGCAAGAAGTACGCCGAGGGTGACTGGCTGTCGATCGACGGCACGGCGGGCGAGGTGTACGCCGGCCACATCGAGACCGGCGCGTCCGAGGTCATCGCGGGCCTGGTGGCCGGCGACGCCGAGGCGAAGAAGGGCCGCACGTACAAGAACTTCGTGCAGCTCATGAAGTGGTGCGGCGAGGCGACCCGCATGTCGGTGCGCACCAATGCCGACACGCCGGAGCAGGTGCGCAACGCGCTCGCGTTCGGCGCCGTGGGCATCGGCCTGACGCGTACCGAGCACATGTTCTTCGAGGGCGACCGCATCGACGCGATGCGCGAGATGATCCTCGCCGACACGCTCGACGCGCGGAAGGCCGCCCTCGACAAGCTGCTCCCGTACCAGCGCGAGGACTTCTTCGGCATCTTCAAGGAGCTGAAGGGGTACCCGGCGACGATCCGCTTCCTCGATCCGCCCCTGCACGAGTTCCTCCCGAACACCGAGGACCAGCAGAAGGATCTCGCGAAGAAGCTCGGCATCTCCGTCGACAAGATCCAGCAGCGGGTGCACGAACTCCACGAGTTCAACCCGATGCTCGGCTTCCGCGGCTGCCGCCTCGGCATCAGCTACCCCGAGATCACCGCGATGCAGGCGCGCGCGGTGTTCGAGGCGGCGGCCGACGCCAACAAGAAGGGCTACAAGGCCCACCCCGAGATCATGATCCCGCTGGTCGGCTTCAAGAAGGAGCTCGACCTGCAGGTGGCGATCGTCCACGAGGTGGCCGCCCAGGTGCAGAAGGAGCGCAAGACGACCATCAAGTACAGCGTCGGCACCATGATCGAGGTGCCCCGCGGTGCGGTGACGGCCGACGAGATCGCGCACACGGCGGAGTTCTTCTCCTTCGGCACCAACGACCTCACGCAGACGACGCTCGGCATGTCGCGCGACGACTCCGGCTCGTTCCTCCCGCACTACGAGGAGGAGGAGATCGTCAAGAAGAACCCGTTCGCGACCATCGACCAGTCCGGCGTCGGCGCGCTGATGCGCATCGCCGTCGAGAAGGGCCGCAGCACCCGCCCCGGCATCAAGCTCGGGATCTGCGGTGAGCACGGCGGCGAGCCCGACTCGGTCAAGTTCTGCGACAGCCTCGGCCTCGACTACGTCAGCTGCTCGCCGTTCCGCGTCCCCGTGGCGCGGCTCGCGGCAGCCCAGGCGGCGATCGCGGCGAGCAAGAAGTAGCAGCGGACGACCGGGTACCGGGTACGGGGTACCGGGTACGGGTCTTCGAATCCGGCACCCGGTACCCGGTACCCGAACTGATTGAAGGCGGGGAGCCATCCCCGCCTTTTTTCTTGTTGCCTGACCCGACCACACCTGCTTTGCTGGGAGCGGCCATGGAGACTGCCGCCCTGCCGACCCGTCCAGACGACGCCCTCGCGTCGGTCGCCCCGCCCGATCCGGGCGCGGCGCTCACCATCTTCGTGCACGGCGGCGGCCAGACCCGCGCGGTCGACGCGATCGATCCCGCCTGGCTCGCGCCCGACTCCGGCATGTTCGTGTGGGCCGACCTCGGCAATGCCAATCCGGCCGCCACGCGGCACCTGCTGTCGGACGTCTTCCACTTCCACGAGCTGTCGGTCGAGGACGCGGTGGGGGAGTCGCACCACCCGAAGGTCGAGCCCTACGACGGCTACCTCTACCTGATCCTTCACGGCATCGACTGGAACGCCACGAAACAGGGCGGCTTCTCGACGCACGACATCGACTTCTTCATCGGGCCGAACTGCCTGGTGACGGTGCACGACGGCACGTCCCGCTCGATCGCCGCGGTCCAGGGGCTCTGTCCCCGCCACGGCTTCGTCATGGAGCACGGCCCCATGGCGCTCGTCCATCGCATCGTCGACACGATGGTCGACAACTACCGGCCCGAGGTGAGCGCCCTGGAGGAACGCCTCGACGACGTCGAGGAAGCGGTGTTCGGCACCGACAACCAGGAGATCGTGCGGCAGATCCTGGCCATCAAGCGCGACGTCGGCGCCCTGCGGCGCGTGGTGATGCCCCAGCGCGACGTGATTGCCAGGCTCGCGCGCCGGGAGTTCGAGGCCGTCGACGAGCAACTGAGCTACCGCTTCCGCGACGTGCACGATCACCTCGTGCGCCTGTCGGACGAGGCCAACACCTTCCACGACCGCGTCACCGGCGTGCTCGACGCGCACCTCTCGTTCGTGTCCAACCGCATGAACGAGGTGATGAAGGTCCTGACCCTCATCGCGACGATCTTCATGCCCCTCACCGTGCTCACCAGCCTGTACGGGATGAACGTGCGCATCCCGATGATGCCTGGCGGCGAGCAGGCGCAGTTCTGGGACGTCGTCCTCGTGATGTTCGTGATGAGCGGCGGGATGATCTGGTACTTCAAGCGACGGGGCTGGGTCTGACGTGAAGATCGCGATCCTGCCGCCCGCACTCGCCAACCAGATTGCGGCCGGTGAGGTGGTGGAACGTCCCGCCTCCGTCGTCAAGGAACTGGTCGAGAACGCGCTCGATGCCGGCGCGCGGCGCATCGCCGTGGCGATCGAGCAGGGCGGGCGCGCGCTGATTCGCGTCGAGGACGACGGGGAGGGCATGGCGCCCGAGGACGCGGCGCTGGCCGTGCAGCGGCATGCCACGAGCAAGATCAAGGTGGCCTCCGACCTCGACGGCATCCGCACGCTCGGCTTTCGCGGCGAGGCACTGCCCAGCATCGCGTCGGTGTCGCGCTTCACGCTGCGCACGCGGGCACGCGGCGCGCTGACGGGCGTGGAGGTACGCATCGAGGGCGGCGAGCCCAGGGGCATGCACGACGTCGGGGCGCCCGAGGGCACCACCATCGACGTGCGCGATCTCTTCTACAACCTGCCCGCACGGCGCAAGTTCCTGAAGGCCGAGTCGGCCGAGGCCGCGCAGGTGTCGCGCCTGATGACTCAGCTCGCCCTCGGCGCGCCCACGATCGGCTTCCAGCTGACGAGCGGCAGCCGCAAGCTGCTCGACTGCCCGCCGGCCGGCGACGTCGCCGAGCGCTTCTACCAGATCTACCAGGCGCGCCCCGACCTGGTGGAGGTGCGTCGCGAGGGGGGCGGCATCCGCGTGCACGGCTACATCGCGCCGCTGGCGGAACAGGGGCCGCGACGCGGGCCGCAGAACATCTACGTCAACGGCCGCATCATCCGCGACAAGACGATTGCGCACGCGATCCAGGCCGCCTATGCGGTGGCGACGGTAAAGGAGCGCAGCCCCGAGGTGCACCTGTTCATCGAGATGCCTCCGGAGCGCGTCGACGTGAACGTGCATCCGACCAAGGCCGAGGTGCGCTTCCTCGAGCAGGGCCTCGTGCACGAGGTGCTGCGCCGCGCGCTGGCCGATGCGCTGGGTGCGGGGCCCGTGCCGGAACTGCGGCTGCAGACGCCGATCGCGCCCGCGCACCTGCCGGCCATGCCGATGCTGCCCGGCGTGCTGCGGCCGGACCCGACGTTCCGCCAGGACCCGTGGCGTGCCGTGGCGACGGGTCAGCACGCGTCTCAAGGACTGGGATCACAGGTAGGGCCGGCTGTCCCAGCCCGGCCCACTGGCGACGCCCTCGCCGCCTGGGAGGCCGCCGCGCATCAGGCAGGGGCAGACAGTCCGACCACGACCACTCGTGCCGACGGGCGCATGGACGACGCGTTCACGGCGGCGATCACGGGGCTGGATGCCGCGACGGCAGCCATCGGCCGTGCCGAGGCCGTGGTGCGCGACGACATCCGGCCGATGAAGCCGCTCGGCCAGTTCCGGCACACCTACATCCTCGCCGTCGATCAGGACGGCATCGCGATCGTCGACCAGCACGTCGCCCACGAGCGCGTGCTGTACGAGCGCATCCACGAGCGGCTCACGCGTGGCGCCCTCAAGAGCCAGCGGCTGCTGACGCCGCTGGTGTTCGAGATGGATGCGTCGCAGGTGGCGGGCATCGAGGCGCACATGGGCGACCTCGAGCGACTGGGCTTCGAGGTCGAGCCGTTTGGCGGCAAGTCGGTGCGCGTCTCGGCGATGCCCGCGCTCATCGGGTTGGGCGACGTGGAGCCGACGCTGCGCGCCCTCGGGCAGGATCTCGAGGGCTTCGATCGGGCCGGGCGTGTCGACGACGTGCTCAAGCACATCGCGGCCACGATGGCGTGCCACGCGGCGGTCAAGGCCAACGACCCGCTGCCGCTCGAGAAGATGCAGTTCATCCTCGACGAACTGCACGCGACGGCCTACTCGACCGTCTGTCCGCACGGCCGTCCCGTGCTGCTGCGCCTGACGCGCCGCGAGATCGAGAAGAACTTTCAGCGCATCTGAGCCGGGAATCGGGTACCGGGTGCCGGGTACGGGGTACCACAGCGCAGGCGCCCGGGCTCTTCATCGCCGCGTTGGGAGAGCAGGGCCTTCCAGCAGTCCCTCTCCGGTCATCCTGGTAGGGCAGGCTCTCCGAGCCCGGCCCGGTCGAACACGTCGCCACGATTGTGCGCAGGCGCTATGCTCGGGCCATGGGCAGCTTTGCCGACCACTTCGGCGTCGTCGCGCATCGCTACGTGGAGGCGCGGCCGACCTATCCGGCCGAGCTGTTCGCATGGCTCTCGGCGGAGGCTCCTGCGCGTGACCTTGCGTGGGACTGCGGCTGCGGCAGCG
>NZ_JBIINP010000332.1:0-3429 GCF_044337415.1 Luteitalea sp. | reverse complement strand
CGTGGTGGACGCTGCGCGAGAAGTACCAGGGCGTGGCGGCGCCGGGTCCCAGGCCCGCCGAGGCCTTCGATCCGGGCGCGAAGTATCACGTGCCCGCCAACACGCCCTACACGCGCTACTTCCTGGCGGGCATCCTGCAATTCCAGATGCATCGCGCCATGTGCCGGGCTGCGGGGCACACCGGGCCACTGCACACGTGTTCGGTCTACGGCAACAAGGAGGTCGGCGCGCGCCTGCAGAAGATGCTCGCCATGGGCGCCAGCAAGCCGTGGCCCGAGGCGCTCGAAGCCCTCACCGGCGAAAAGCAGATCGACGCCACCGCGATCCTCGATTACTTCGCCCCGCTCCGGCAGTGGCTGGACGACGAGGCCGCCGCAAGCAAGTGACGAGGGACAAGGGAAGAGTCACAAGGGCTGCCAGGGACAAGGGACAAGGGCTGCCAGGGACGCGGGACAAGGGCTGCCAGGGACAAGGGACAGGGGCTGCGCGGGACGACGGACGGGGCTGCGGGACCAGGAACGCGGAAGAGGAATCGTGCGGCTGCTGATCGCTGCGACACTCATCGTCGCAGCGGCCTCCGTACCCGTGTCGACTGAGCCCGGAGCCGGGCCCGGGCTCACGCAGGCGTCGCCGCTGCCCGACGTCGCGCACGACAGCTTTCCGGAGCCGTCGCGCCCGGCCATCGCCGCGGCATTGCGCGCCGTGAAGGATCGCCCGGGCGATGCGACGGCGGTCGGTGGACTCGCCATGCTGCTGCAGTCGTGGCTGCAGTTCGACCATGCCGCGGCGGCCTACCAGCACGCGCAGGCGCTGGCGCCAGGCAGCGCCGACTGGTGGTACCTCGGCGGCCTCACCGACTCGGCGCGCGCGCTGCATGCCTCGGCGGCGCGCCAGTTCGCCCGCGCGGCAGCGCTCGGCCCAGGCAGCGGCCCCCTCGTCTCGTTGCGCCTGGCGGATGCGCATCTCGCGGCCGGCGCCGACGACGAGGCGGTCGTCCTGTATCGGCAACTGGTCGCGTCAGGGGATCACGCGGCCTCGGCGTGGTACGGCCTGGGCCGCATCGCCCAGCGGCGCAACGACGATACTGCCGCGCTCGACGCCCTGCAGAAGGCCGTGGCGCTCTCGCCGGAGTTCGGGGCCGCGCACTACGCCCTCGCGCAGGTGCATCGCCGCGCCGGTGATGCCGATGCCGCCGCAGTCGCGCTCGTGAGGCAGCAGCGCTGCCCGGCGTGCGGCCCGTTCGTGGACGACCCCTGGCAGGCCCGCGTGACGGCGTTGCGAGACGACGCGCTTGCCAGGCTCACCCGAGGCATCGCGGCGGCGTCCGCGAGCGCCACGGAGGCCACGGCCGAGGCGATCAGGCTCCACGAAGCTGCGCTGGACCGGCCCGAGACGCGGGGGTTGGCCCACACCAACCTCATCGAACTCTACCGACGCGTCGGCGACGCGGAGCGGGCGAAGCAGCATTACCTCGCGGCGATCGCCGAGCCAGGGTTCGAGGCCGACGCCCATCGTCAGTACGCCGCTCTCCTGCTGGAGCAGCAGAAGGTCGACGACGCCCTCCTCCTGTTCGAGCGCGCGGCGACGCTGGCGCCGCGCGATGCGGCCGCCTGGCAGGGGCGTGGCTTCGCACTCGAGCGGCTGGGCCGATTCGCGGAGGCCGCCGACGCCTACGGCGCCGCGTTGCAGGTGGCGCCAGACGCCCATCAGGCTCGCTTCGGCCTCGCGCGCCTCGCCATGCGATCCGGGCAGGTCGATCAGGCGATCGGTCACCTGGAGACGCTGCAATCGCCCCAGCGGGCCGAGACACCCCGCTACCTGTTCGCGCTGGCAACGGCGTATCTCCGCCGGGGACGGCAGGACGACGCGCTCCGCGTGGCGACCGAGGCCCTGACGCTCGCGCGGCGACTGGGCGACGAGCAGATGGCCGCGTTCATCGACGGCGAGTTGCGAAAGCTGCGGCCTACGCCATGAGGTGCGCCGGCGGGGCGGGCGGATCGGGCCGGGCGACCGGGCTGGTGGCGCTGGCGACAAGCGCCTGGCTGGTCGTCGGCCTCGCTGATCGCCCGCACGGGACCCAGGGCGTCTCCCGGCCGTGGTTCGAGGACATCACGGTCGCGGCAGGAGTCGATGTCACGCACAAGAATGGCGCGCGTGGCGAGTTCCGGATCCAGGAGATCATCGGCGCTGGCGTCGGGTTGATCGACTACGACTACGACGGTGACCTCGACGTCTTCCTCGCGCAAGGCGCACAGGCGACGTCGACACTGCTGCGCAACGATCTCGATCGCCCCGGTGGCACCCTCAGGTTCACCGACGTGACGGCCCGCGCCGGCGTCGGCGCGCGCAGGGACGGCATGGGCGTGGCGGTCGGCGACTACGACGGCGACGGTCACACGGACCTGTACCTGACGGCACTGGGGCCCAACGTCCTGTATCGCAACCGTGGCGACGGCACGTTCGAGGACGTCACCGCTCGCGCCGGCGTGGACGATCCGCGGTGGAGCACGAGCGCGGCGTTTGCAGACCTCGACGCCGACGGCGACCTCGACCTCTTCGTCGCCAACTACCTGGACGAGACGGCCTCGAGCAAGCCCTGCTTCGAACCGGCCGGCGCGCGCGACTACTGTCCGCCGGGCAGCTATCGACCGGTGCCCGCGCGACTGTTCCGCAACCGCGGCGACGGCCGCTTCGAGGATGTCTCCGAGGCGGCCGGCACCCTGCGGGCCTTCGGCAACGGCCTCGGCGTGTCGATCGGCGACTACGACCGCGACGGGCGTTCCGACATCTTCGTGGCCAACGATGCGACGCCGAACCAGTTGTGGCGCAACGAGGGCCAGTGGCGGTTCGTGGACATCGGTCCGCTCTCCGGCGCGGCCTTCAATGCGCTCGGTCGCCCGGAGGGGTCCATGGGGATCGCATCCGGCGATCCGGACGCCGACGGCGACGAGGACCTCGTCGTGACCAACATCGCGGGCGAGACCTTCGCGATGTACGTCAACGACGGGCGCGGCGGCTTCGAGGATCGTCGTGCCGACGTCGGGCTTGCGCAGGCGACGGCGTCGATGACCGGCTTCGGCGCCGCCTGGCTCGACGCCGACAACGACGGCACCGCCGACCTGATGGCGGTCAACGGCGCGGTGACCCTCGTGCCGGAACTGCGCGGACAGGCCGTGCCGTATCGACAGCGGAACCAGTTGTTCCGGGGCATCCTGAGCCGTCCCTCGGCCACGTCCGGCCCCGCCCGGAACACGCCGTACCGTCTCGAGGAGATCCGGGGCGCTGCGGCCGGGCCGGCGTTCGCGCCCCTGGAGGTCAGCCGCGGCCTGGCCGTCGGTGATCTCGACAACGATGGGTTCCCTGATGCGGTGATCACCAACAACGGCGGGCCGGCACGCGTCCTGCGGAACACCGCGTCAACGGGGAACG
>NZ_JBIINP010000285.1:0-4357 GCF_044337415.1 Luteitalea sp. | reverse complement strand
AGCACCTCCACCGTGTCGCGCGCGGGGTCGAACGTCACGGTGAGCAGCGTCAGGTCCTTCCCGAGGCGGTCCTCGAAACGTCGGGCGATGCTCGCGAAATGGTTGGCGACGCGAAAGCAGAACTGCGTCAGCGCACAGCTCGTGTAGATGAAGTTGACGACCACGACCTGGCCGCGCAACTGCGACAGCGAGACCTTCGCGCCTGACTGGTCGGTCAGCGTGAAGTCGGGAACTCCGGCTCCGACGGCCAGAGGCGTCGGTCTGGGCGTGCCGGACAGCGCCTCGAGGAGCCGCAGTCGCCGCGCCGACATCGGGTCGAGTTCGACGCTCTCGTACGGCACGACCGCGATGGCTTCGGCGTGCGCGCGGCCCGCGGTCATCACGAGCGTGAACCTGACGGCCGTGCCCGGCGTGAGACCTGCGAGCTCGGCTGCATCGCGCACCTCGAAGGCCATGGTCATGGGGCCCATCAGGCCTTCGATGGCGTCGTGCGACACGAGGAACGAGCGCCGCGGCGCGTCGACCGACAGCACCATGCCGGTCACCTGATGGCGCGCGGTCTCCTGTGCGGCGACCGTACCGGATGCGAGACAGGCCATCAGGCCAGCCAGCAGGAACCGCAAGGCCCGACCAGGCCCGGCGGTCATGGCGCGACGGCTCCACGAAGGCTGAGCGCCGGCCGAGCGAGGCGTTTGGGCTCCGTTGCCGATTCGACCACTTCGATGACCTGGTTCGTCTCGACTCCCGTGAAGCGTTGACGCGTACCGCTCGCCGGCCACCAGACCTCGACGTCCACGCGGCGCACGCCCGCGCCGAGTCCGAAGTGCTGCTGCAGCGGCGACGCGCCGAAGGAGCCACCGGCATCCACCTGCCGATGCATGACCCGCGCCGACCCGTCAGGCGCCTGTGCCTTCACCGTGATGCGTGCGCCGATGGCGGCGCGATTGCTCTTCACGCCCACGAGCTTCACGCCCAGCCATGACCTGCCGTGTCCTGGGTTCTCGAACAGGCGGAGCGCGTGGGCGTCGCCAGGCGTGGCCCCCCCGACCTGGAAGACGAGCTCCAGGTCGCCGTCGTTGTCCAGGTCGGCAAACGCCACCCCGTGCCCCTGGTGCCACTCGCCGGTTCCCGAGGACGCCGTGATGTCGACAAACGAACGGCCTTCACGATTGCGCAGCAACACGCTCGGCACCAACGCGCCATACGAGGGACTGCCAGTGCCGAGGTAGATGTCGAGGAAGCCGTCGTTATCGACGTCGCCGAAGTTCGAGCCCATCGGCATGAACACCTTGTCGAGGCCCACGTCGCGCGTCACGTCCGCGAAGGTGCCGTCGCGCTTGTTGCGATACAGCTTCAATGTCGTGGCGTTGTGCGGCAGCCCGAGGTACGTGCGGGCGGTCTCCTCGAGCGACGTGAAGTACGACGTGGCGAAGATGTCGAGCCAGCCGTCGTTGTCGTAGTCGAAGAACCAGGTCACGAAGCCGCTCCCGGGGCCAGGCACGCCGGCCGCTGCCGCCACCTCGGTGAACGTGCCGTTGCCGTTGTTGCGATACAGGAAGTTCGGGGCGCTGCCGCGGTTGGAGACGTACAGGTCGGCCCAGCCGTCGTTGTCGTAGTCGCCGGCGGCGACGCCCTTGCTGAACGCAGGCCGGGCGACGCCCGCCCGCACGGCGATGTCCTCGAAGGAGCCGTCGCCCTTGTTCCTGAACAACTGGGCCGGGCCGCCTTCGTTGCCGACGAACAGGTCGAGCCGGCCGTCGTTGTCGATGTCGACCCAGGCCGCCGCCTGCGTGCTCCGGGCGGGCACGGCGAGGCCGCTCGCGGCCGTGACGTCGGTGAAGGTGCCCTGGCAGCTGTTGCGCAGCAGGGACTTGCGCTGCGGCAGTTCCCACCCGCCACGCAGGAGCAGCACGTCGAGACAGCCGTCGTTGTCGTAGTCGGTCTGCATGATCTGCAGCCCGCCACGCTGGTCGGCGAGACCGGCGGCGGTCGAGCGGTCGACGAAGGCGCCGCGCTCGGACCGATGGAAGAACTGCATCGGCGTGCAACTGTTCATGCTCGACGTGACCAGGTCGAGGCGCCCGTCGTTGTCGAAGTCGTCGACGATGGCGCCGCCGGCCGAGGCGAACGCGCGAGCGCCGCTCTGCGGCGCGACGTCGACGAACCGGCCGATGTCCTCGCCCGAGGCGAAGGCGGCGGGAGCGATGCGGTGCGCGTCCGGGACGCCCGCCGGCCAGGTGCCCGCCGCGATGTGCGCGACGTTCAGCAGCCAGCGGACCTCGAGGTCGTCAGGGCGTTCCTTCAGGTACGCCATGAAGTGCCCGATCGCTCGCTGCACATCCGCCGCCGTGGCGAACGCCGGGCCCGGTGTGAGTCGCAGCAGGCACCGGTCGCCGGGCGTGTGGTAGGCGCCACTGTCGTGCATCGCCTTGTGGAGGTACGCGATCCCCATCGCCTCCTCCATGTGCAGCCGCATCGCCGGCACACTCGCCGTCGCGATCCGCAACGCCTCGGACAGCGCGGCGACGGCCTCCGGCATCTGGCCCTCGTACGCGAGCAACTGGGCGTGCGTGAAGTGGGCCTGGGCCAGGTCCATGGGCGTGCCCGTGGAGAGCAGTGCCGGCGACGCCAGGTTGGCGCGAAGGTTGAGCTGGGCCTCCAGCAGCGACCCGGTTCTCACGGTACAGATCGTGACGGGGTCGAGATTCCATCCGGCCGGCTTGTTCGGGTGCCGCTGCATGACGACGGTCGCGTCGTTGAAGCCCGAGACGTCGAACAGGTAGCGCACCGCCCCCACGGCCGCCACCGACGGGGCGCCGGACCCGGGCGCGCCTGCCTGACTGGCGTCGGCGTCGTCGACGACCTTCAGCACGGCGATGCCGGTCGGGATGCGCACGGGGCGCGTGACCTGGCCGGGAGACAGCCCCTGCAGGGCGTCGCGCAGTTCAGGACGAAGCGCCGCCAGCGACGTGCGGCCCAGCAGGCCGCCACGGCTGCGGGTGGGGTCCTGCGACACGCTGGCGGCGAGCGCCGCGAAGTCGGCACCCTGCTGCAACTGGCCGATCACCTGCGCTGCCTCGGCGTCGGAGGGCACCACGATGATGCGCAGCGTGAGCGCCTCTGGTGTCGCCGCCTGCCCCTGTGCAGCCACGCGGATCGCTCCCGCCGCGCACAGCGCCAGCATCAGGGCCAGCGCAACGACGCCCGGAAACCGCCGCACACCGGGTGACTTCATCCCCCAGCTCACGAGTGGGCCCCATGGAGCCGTGGGTGTCGCCGCAGACGTCTGGCCACGGCGGTATTGTAGGCGCGCGGACCGAGACGACCATGCGCCATCAGGGACGACGGTTCCTCCCCTGCCAGCGATGATGCCGAGACGTGCACGGGCGTATGCTGACGCCACGGGAGCAGCATGGCGCCTGCTCCCTGTTCTCGCGGTGAGACCTGCGCCACAGGGATGACGCACCATGAAGCCGAGCGCCCGGAAGCCCGAGTCCACCATCGCCATGGTCGACGACACGACGTCTGGCGAACCGAAGAAGGACAAGAAGGCTCGGGCCCGGGAGAAGAAGGCCCGGAAGAAGGACGAGAAGGCGACGAGGAAGGCACACAAGGGCGACGCCCCACCGGCCGCTGAGCCAGGGACTGTCGAGCCGGCCAGGTTGACGGGCAAGCAGTACGAGAAGGCGCTCGCGAAGCTGCACGAGGAGCTGGTGTGCCTGCAGGACTGGGTCAAGGCCCGCGGCCTCAAGGTCTGCATCGTGTTCGAGGGGCGCGATGGGGCCGGCAAGGGCGGGGCGATCAAGGCCATCACCGAGCGGGTCAGCCCGCGGGTCTTCCGGGTGGTGGCGTTGCCGGCGCCCTCGGAGCGCGAGAAGACCCAGATGTACGTGCAGCGCTACCTGCAGCACTTCCCGGCGGCCGGCGAAGTGGTCATCTTCGACCGCAGCTGGTACAACCGCGCCGGCGTGGAGCGCGTGATGGGGTTCTGCAGCGAGGAGATGTCGCGCAAGTTCCTGGTCGGGGCGCCCCTGGTCGAGAAGGCGATGATCGACTCGGGCATCATCCTCATCAAGTTCTGGCTCGAGGTCAGCCCCGAGGAGCAGACGCGCCGCCTGAAGGCCCGCATCCACGATGGCCGCAAGACGTGGAAGCTGTCGCCGATGGACCTGAAGTCCTACAGCCGCTGGTACGACTACTCGCGGGCCCGCGACGAGATGTTCGCCGCGACCGACACCGAGTTCGCGCCGTGGACCGTGGTGCCCTCCGACGACAAGAAGCGCGCGCGGCTCAACGTGATCACCCACATCCTGTCGCACGTCCCCTACGAGCGCCTGCCGCGGCCCAAGGTGAAGCT
>NZ_JBIINP010000152.1:0-10227 GCF_044337415.1 Luteitalea sp. | reverse complement strand
CGGCGCGACGGCAGGCCGCGGGCACGACGCACGTCCTGCGGCAGCGGATCGACGATCGCCTCGGGCAGGCGATCGAGCGCGCGGGCGACGAGGTCGCGTTGCAGCTTCGGCGTGAGCGGTCCGACACGCTCGTACACCGGCACGATGCGGCCCGTGTGGACGCTTCCGCGCTCGTCCACGACCGACACGTCGATCAGCTCGTACTGCGGCCCCTGGAACTGCGGCCCGAGGCTGGTCCACTCCACCTTGCCGTGCAGCACCACGCGCTGACCGACGCGGAAGACCTGCGCGAGGAAGCGCTGGTTGAAGAAGACGGCGCGGGCGGTGCCCGAGGCGTCCGAGATCACCAGCTCGAACACGGTGAAGCGCGGGCGGCGCGTCGGCTTCACCTGCGCTTCGACGACCTCCCCGGCGACCGTCGCGGTGCCTGGTCGCAGCGACCCGATCGGCACGATGTGGCCGCGGTCCTCGTACCGGAGCGGGAACCGCAGCAGGAGGTCCTCGACCGTGCGCAGCCCGGCCGACGCGAGGGCCGCGGCACGCGTCGGCCCGACGCCGGGAAGGGTCGCCAGCGAGGCCAGGAGTGGGTCGGCCTGCGTCACTGCAGGACGGTCACCTGCCCGGGCTCGACCCGGATCTCGCGGATGGACGACGGCAGGTCGAAGGGGGCGTCGATGTTGACGTCGTAGCGCGACACGAGCTGCGAGACCAGCGCGCGTGGCAGCGGGATGCCGCCGAGTTCGGCCGTCTCGAGCTCGAAGCGCCCGCTGCCCTGCTCGGTGACCAGGCGCCCACTGACCTTCGCGAGCAGGCTGCCCTTGAGCACCCGCAGCGGATCGAAGCCCTCGCTCGGCGGTCGGCTGGCGTTCATGGCGTCGAGGTCCAGCGTGGCCGTGGCGCTCAACCGGTTGTCGCCGAGGATGCGCAACGTCGGCGCCATGATGCCCGGGGGAATCTCGCTGCGCAGGTGGTGCTCGAGGTAGGCGTTCACTTCCCCTTCCTCGAACACGGTGCTCTGGGTCTCGAGGCGCGGGATGGCGCCGAAGCGCACCACCGACTCGAGCTTCCCCTGCATGCGATCGGCCAGCGCGAGCGAGCCCTGCACACGCGCGGCCGCCACGACGCGGGGTGTCAGCGGCGCCGCGACGCTCGCGAGCAAGCCGAGCGTGATGAGCACGCCCGACAGGAGCCTGCGGAGGGCCGTGTGCGAGGACTGCTGTAGGAATGCCACTGCCGTTTGGAGTCTAGCACCGGCGATTTGGCCGGCACGCTTGACTTTCGCTTTTTATTTGCATACGCTCCGGCCATCGTCGCGCCGGTCCACTGTCGGACCGTTCCGCGGCCGGTGCTCCGGAGATCCCCATCGTGCAGCCGCTCACGAAACGCCAGCGCGAGATCCTCGACTATCTCAACGACTTCATCCAGCAGCACGGCTATGCGCCGAGTCTGGAGGAAGTCGGTCGACGCTTCGGGCTGTCGTCGCTGGCGACCGTCCACAAGCACCTGACGAACCTGCAGGAGAAGGGGTTCATCAAGCGGGCCTGGAACCGCAGCCGGTCGGTGGAGCTCATTCCCGCGCGCATCGGCGGTCGCGCCCTCGAGCTGCCGCTGCTCGGCTATGTGGCCGCGGGGCGCCCGATCGAGGCGATCACCAGCAGCGAGACCATCACGGTCCCCGAGGCGCTCGTCGGCAAGCGCGACACGTACGTGCTGCGGGTGAAGGGCGACTCGATGATCGACGAGCAAATCCGCGACGGCGACTTCGTCATCGTCGAGGACCGCAAGACGGCCGGCAATGGCGAGATGGTCATTGCCCTGCTGGCCGGGTCGGACGTGACGCTCAAGAAGTTCTACAAGGAGAACGACCAGGTGCGGCTGCAGCCGGCCAACCCGACGATGGCGCCAATCATCGTGCCGGCGGCCGAGGTGCAGGTGCAGGGCGTGGTGATCGGCGTGATGCGGCGATACTGACGCCATGAGCCAGCAGCCTCCGCCAGAGTCCCGGCAGATCAACTTCACCATCGTCCCGGCCGACGCGCCCGACGTGCCGCGCGTGTACGCCAACTTCTGTGCGGTGGCGAACACCCCGTTCGACTTCACCCTGACGTTCTGCGAGGTCCAGCCGCTCTCGCCGCAGGACGTGCAACAGGCCGAGCGCGACCACGTGGTCCCCGCGCCCGTGAAGGTGAAGGTCGTGGTCCCGGTGCCGTTCATCCCCACGATGATTGCGGCGCTGCAGGAGCATCTCCGCGCGTTCGGCGAATCCCAGAAGCAGGGCGCGCCGGGCTGGTCGGGCGACCCGATTCACTGAGCCAGTCGGACTGAAGAGTTCTCGATGAAGACCTGCCGGACCCTGTCCGCGGGTCGCTCCATTCTGAATTCTGAACGCTGACTTCCTCTGTCAGACTCCACATCCCAGGCGCGTCCGTCCCCCGTACCGGGCTCGGCCGCGTCACTTCCACGAGGCGACACACGTCATTGCGCCTCGTGACCCGCGCCGATCAGCTTCGCCCTTTCTTTGCGTTCACGCGTCTGCACAAGGGACTGCCGATGGCCACGCTCCTCACTCTCCTCCTCCCGGACTTCGTCGTCGATGTAGAACGGCGCTGGGAAGGTCTGCCCGCCGACGTGCCGCTCATCGTGGGAGGCTCGGCCGAGGGGCCCGGCCAGGTCGTGGCCGCCTGCCGAGTCGCGCGTGCCGCCGGGGTGCGCCCGGGGCAGCCGCTGCGAGAGGCGGCCCGACTCGCACCCGGCGCGCGCTTCGTCCCCGGCATCCTGGATCGCTACGCCGAAACCGCCTCGATGCTGGATGAACTCGTCCGTCGCTGGTGCGCCGAGGTCGACTGGGTGTCCATCGACCGCGCCGTGATCCCGGCCTCCGCGATCAAGGCGGGGGCCCTGGCTGCGGCCGCCGACGCCATGCAGCGGGCCATCCGCGACGACCTGGGCCTCTCCACGGCCGCAGGCCTGGCCGACACCGAGGTCGCGGCAGCAGTAGCGGCGTCGCTGGTGGCGCCCTCGGGGCTGCTACAAGTGCTGCCGGGCTACGACCAGCGCTTCCTGGCCCCGCTCGACATGCGCTGGCTCCCCGGCCTCTCGGGCGCCGCGCGTGAACGACTCGCCGAACAAGGTGTGGACACCATCGGTGCCCTGGCAGCCCTCGCGCCGCCGGAGGCCGAGGCGGCCATCGGCAGTGGCTGGGCTGCCGCCTGGCGCATGGCCAGGGCCGAGGAACCGCGGGCGCTCGCAAGCACCGCGCTGCCCCGCAGCCTCACGCGTGCCATCGCGCTGGGATCGCCGGTCGGATCGGAAGACGTGCAGTTGGCGGCGGAGCACCTCGCCGACCAGATGGCGCAGCGCCTCATCCAGATCGGCGCCTTCGCGCATGCGCTGACGGTGCGGGTGATGGGGGCCGACCAGCGGTTCCGAGGCCGGACGCTGACGCTACGGGAGGCGGCGCGCCAGCGCACCGACCTCGCGCCGGCCGCGCGGGCGCTCGCCGCCCGGCTCTGGAAGTACGGCGACCCGCCCGTCCGCGTGAGCCTGGTGGCCACGGGCCTGAGTGCCGACGGGCCGCAGCTCAGCCTGTTCGACCTCGCCAGCGAGCCGGCGGCCGCCCTGCGGCGTCACGACGGTTTGCGGACGACACGCAGCTTCCGGGCCCTGGCGAAGGGGTCGCTGGCGCGCCGCACGCGCGCCAGCTGACGGGCGACGCGTCGCCGCCGGGATGCGTCAGGCGTGCTTGCCCTCGTGCGTGCACCCTTCGTACTTCTCGTGGAACACGTTGCCCGTGTACCCGAGTTCCTTCAGGCCTGGCTCGGAGGCGAAGTAAATGCCCGACACCCAGCCCTTGATGTGGTCGAAGTGATCACGGAGCGTGGCCGGCCCCGGCGCGGGCATCGGCACGGGAATGGGATCGCCCTTCTTCCAGGAGGGCATCTCCATGCTCGGCTTGCCGCTGGACGCCTCGGTGAGCAACGCGACCTGGTCGGCGGGCGCGAGGTCCTTGAACGGCTTCTGCCTGGTCTTGAGGGCCGCGCCGTCGAGCGCACCGAGGGCGGTGATGAAGCGGCGCCGCGTCTCGGCCGACTCCACCGTGAGCAACTTGTCCAGGAACTCCGGCGTGCCGGACGCCTTGGCGCCAGGAACGATCAGGTCCGACACGACCACGACGGTCGCGAACTGGTGCGCGTCGAAGGTCGCGGGCTTGAAGGGAGCCGCCGCCCGCGTCGCCGGCTTCTTCGCCTGCTCGGCGACGTGCGCCGAGTGCTTGTGGACCGGGTGTTCGTCGGCACTGGCCACGCCGGGCACCGCGAGCGACGCGCCAAAGCTGGCAGCCAGCGTCTGCAGCGCCGTTCGGCGCGAGAGCCCGGTCTCGGGCGCGGGTTGGATGACCGGCAACGTGCGTCCTGCCTTCATGCGCGACATCTCCTCCAGGAGGGGCGTGTAGTGGGCGAACGATACCACAGGGATTCGCGCGCAGGGACGGATTTGACCCACTCTGTGGCGAATCGCTATGCTGCCGCGATTTCTTCTTTCAGCCAGGAGCCAGGCACGTGGCGCAAGCCTCTCGTGATGCAGCAGGTCGGACGTACGACGTGATCGTGGTGGGCTCGGGCGCCTCGGGCGGCTGGGCCGCCAAGCGCCTCGCGGAGGCCGGCGTCAACGTCCTGATGCTCGATGCCGGTCGCGCGTTGACCGATGCCGACTACAAGGAGCATGTCCCCGCCTACGCGCTCGACTACCGGAACCGGGCCAACGACCGGATCCGCGAGACGCGGTCGCGCCAGAAGGACTGCTACGCCTGCACCGAGTACAACTACGACTGGTTCGTGAACGACAACGAGGAGCCCTACACCACGCCCAACGGCAAGCCGTTCTCGTGGCAGGGCCGCACCCGCGTCATCGGCGGGCGCACCAACGTCTGGGGCCGCCAGAGCTACCGCTTCAGCGACTACGACTTCAAGGCGGCGAGTCTCGACGGGCACGGCATCGACTGGCCCATCTCGTACAAGGACCTCGAGTCGTACTACGACCTCGTCGAGGACTACGTCGGCATCTCGGGCCAGGCCGAGAACGACCCGTTGCTGCCCGACAGCAAGTTCCACCCGGCGATGGGCATGAGTTGCGCCGAGCACCACGTGCGTGGCGTGCTGAAGAAGGCTTTCAACCGCACTCTCACGATCGGCCGCGCCGCCAATATCACCAAGCCACTGAACGGCCGGGCGGCCTGCCATTACTGCGGTCCGTGCGAGCGCGGCTGCGCCACGCACTCCTACTTCAACTCGGCGTTCACCACGGTGGCCGACGCGCTCAAGACCGGCAAGTGCACGCTCGTCCAGAACGCGATGGTCCACCAGGTGCTGATGGACGCGACGGGCAAGAAGGCCCGCGGCGTGTCGTACATCGACCGCACGACGCGGCAGGTCAAGGAAGTCAACGCGCGCGTCGTCATCCTCGCCGCGCAGGCCCTCGAGTCGGTGCGCATCATGCTCAACAGCGCGCCCGGCGGCCTGGCCAACAGCAGCGGCGCCCTTGGCAAGTACCTCATGGATCACACGTGGGTCGCTGGCGGCGCCTCGGCCGAGTTCCCCGAGCACCCGACCAAGCCGAGCGTGAACGGCCCCAACCGGCCGAACGGCACCTACGCGATCCGCTTCCGCAACCGACCCGGTGAAGCGAAGCACAAGGACTTCCTGCGCGGCTACGGGTACCAGGGCGGCGGCTCGGCGGGCTTCAACTTCGCCGCGCCCGGCTTCGGCGCTGCCTACAAGCAGGCCGTGAAGGACAACGCCCTCACCGAGTTCCGCTTCGCCGGCTTCGGCGAGGTGCTGCCCTACGAGGACAACCACGTCTCGATCGACCCCAACGTCGTCGATGCGTTCGGCATCCCCGTGCTGCGCATCTCGATGGAGTGGAAGGAGAACGAGAAGAAGATGATCCCCGACATGGGGTACGCGGCCGCCGAGATGCTCGAGGCCGCCGGGGGCCGGAACATCCGCCCGTTCTTCTTCCTCGACCGCGTACCGGGCTACGGCATCCACGAGATGGGCATCGCGCGCATGGGCGCCGACCCGAAGAACTCCGTGCTGAACCAGTTCCAGCAGACGCACGACATCGCCAACCTGCTGGTGACCGACGCGAGCGGCTTCACCTCGGGCGGGTGCCAGAACCCGACGCTCACCATCATGGCGCTGACCGTGCGCTCGATGGATCACCTGCTGCAGGAGATGAAGCAGGGGAACGTCTAGGCACAGCCGGGTACCGGGTACCGGGTACGAGGGAGGGCGCGGTGTCCCACCGCGCCGCTGACCATTCACGGCCGGGTGGGACACCCGGCCCTCCCTGCAGGCAACCCCGCCCGCAGCCCTTCCGAATCTGCTGGTCACCGACGGCGCCGGCTTCCCCTCCATCGCCTGCCAGAACCCGACGCTCACGATCATGGCGTTGACGGTGCGCAGTTGCGACCACCTGCTCGAACAGTTGCGCACCAACAGCCTCTAGGCACGTATCGGCAGTCGGCAGTCGGCAGCGGAGTGAGGGTACGTAGCCGTCGACCTTCAGGTCGACGGTCAGTGATCCCCGCTGAGCGTCGGGCGCGTCCGGCAGCTACGGCTGTCTCACCGGGCAGACACACGGTGCGCGCTGGCCGCCTGTAGGGTGAGCGCGTGATGGAGTCATGATGGATCCGGGGTGACCGTGGCAAAAACGCAACAGCCTGTGGCAGACGCCACGCAGTGTTTTCGCAATTGACATCGTTCTGTGACGGACTGACTATAGGCCAGCAACTTGTCAGACCACTAGGTCACTAAGGAGTCATGATGTCGCTTGATTTGCGATTCCGTGCCCAACGCCTCTTGCGCACGCTCGCGTACGCCTGCCTCATTGTCGGCCTCGGCGGCCTCCCTGGCTTCGCCCAGAACATCACGGGCCGTATCGACGGCCACATCACTGACAGCTCGGGCGGTGTCCTTCCTGGCGCCACGGTCACCATCCTCAATGAGAACACCGGGCTGTCGCGGACGGTCGTCACCGACGAGAACGGCCTGTTCACGGTGACCAGCCTGCCGGTCGGTGCCTACAGCGTCACCGCCGAGCTGCAGGGCTTCCGTCGACAGCAGAAGACGGGAATCGAGTTGGGCGCCGACGCCCGCATCACTACGGACTTCGCCCTCGGCGTCGGTGAGTTGACCGAGTCGGTCGAGGTCACGGCGGTCGCTGGCGAGGTGGTCAACCGCACGTCGGGCGAGGTGGCCCGAACCATCGACCAGACGCAGATCAAGGACCTGGCCTTCAACGGCCGCAACTACCTCGAGCTCGCGACCCTCATTCCCGGGGCCGTGGCCACCGACTTCGACCCGCTGGCGCTCGCCACGAGCTTGAGCGTGACCGGCCAGTCGATCAACGGCAACCGCGGCAACACGAACAACCTCACCGTCGACGGCACGTCGAACCTCGACTCCGGCTCCAACGGCTCGCAGATCAACAACGTGAGCCTGAGCTTCATCGACCAGGTGAAGATCCAGACCTCGAACTTCTCCGCCGAGCAGGGCCGCAACTCAGGCGCCGTCGTCAACGTCGTGACGCGCAGCGGCACCAACCGCTATCGCGGCACCGCCCGTTACGACATCCGCGACGAGAAGTTCGACGAGCCGAACTACTTCGCGCCGCGCGACGCCAACGGCAACCGCACCAAGCCGCCCCTCGAGTTCCGCAACTTCGAGGGCGCCCTCGGCGGCCCGATCCTCAAGAACAAGCTGTTCTTCTTCGGCGGCCAGCAGTACCGCACCATCAACCGCTTCACCAACCCGACGCGCCAGACGCTGCCGACGACAGCCGAGCTGAACGGCGACTTCTCCTTCCGGCTGCGCGGCGCCGACAACATCGTCGGGACGGCCGACGATGGCATCCTGCGCGATCCCCAGACGGGGCAGCAGTTCCCGGGCAATGTGATCCCGGGCAACCGCATCACGACCGACGGCCGGGCGTTCGCCAACATCTACCGGGCGATGCAGGGCAAGGCGGCCTCGTTCACCGACACGCCGACGGCCAACAACACGGTCTTCCAGGAGTACAACCCGTTCGAGCAGCGGCAGGACATCATCCGCATCGACTGGCAGGCCACGCAGAAGCAGCGCCTCTACGGCCGGTACATCCACGACGAGTACAACCTGATCGAGCCGTTCGGCACGTTCTCCGGCGCCGCCATGCCGACCGTCCCGACCGACCGGTCGCGGCCTGGCACGAGCTATCAGGTCGGACACACGTACGTGCTGAGCACCAACTTCATCAACGAGGCCAAGGTCGGCGCGTCGTGGAACGGCCAGCGCATCAAGCCGGTCGGCGACTTCTGGCTGCGCGACACCTTCGGCTTCCAGTATCCCGAGCTGTTCAACGAGCCCGGGTTCGTCTCCGGCGGCATCCCCAACGCGTCGGTGGCGGGCTTTGCCGGCATCACTGGCCCGTCCTTCGCGCTGCTGTCGCCGACGACCGACATCACCTTCCAGGACACCGTCACCTGGATCAAGGGCAACCACTCGGTGCGCACCGGTGTCGCCATCTCGCGCAACCGCAAGGACCAGAACGGTCGCGCCAACTACTTCGGGTCGGCCAACTTCAACGCCGGAGGCAACCCGAACAGCACCAGCAACGCCGTGGCCGACATGCTGCTCGGCAACTTCCGCACGTACGACGAGGCCTCGGCCGACCCGGTCGGGTTCTTCCGCTTCACCACCTACCAGGGCTTCGTCTCCGACACGTGGCGCGTGCGCAACAACCTGAGCCTCGAGCTCGGCCTGCGCTACGAGTACTCGACGCCGACCTACACGTCGGGCAACAACCTCGCGAACTTCGACCCGTCGCGCTACGACCCGAACCAGGCCGTCATCGTCAGGACCAACGGCCTGCTGGTGCCCGGCGTCGGCAACCGGTTCAACGGGCTCGTGATCGCTGGCGACAGCATCCCCGAGGATCAGCAGGGCCGCGTCGAGTTCGTCACGGGCGGCGACTACAATCGCATTCCGTTCGGCGCACCGCGCGGCTTCTACGACGCGCAGCACCTCTTCATGCCGCGCTTCTCGTTCGCGTACTCGCTCAACCCCGAGACGGCCATTCGCGGCGGCGTGGGCCTGTTCTACGACAAGCCCGAAGGGAACGTGGTGTTCTCGCAGCTCAACCTGCCGCCGGTGCTCGCCAACACGGTCTACGAGAACTTCAACATGGCCAACCCCTCGAGCGGCGCTGCCGGCGCCGTCGGTGCGGTGGGGACGATCAACGCCATCGACCCCAACCTGACGCTGCCCTACCAGACCAACTACAGCGTCGGCGTGCAGCGCCAGCTCGGCCGCGGGTACTTCGTGGAGGCCACCTACGTCGGCAACACGGGCCGCAGCCTGATCCGTCAGCCCGACATCAACCGCGCCAGCTTCGACGACCTGCGCGCCAACGCGGCGCTGCCGGCGGCGCAGCGCGTGTCGGAGAACTTCCTGCGTCCGTACAAGGGCTTCTCCTCCATCCGCATGCGCGTCAGCGACGCGAGCTCGCAGTACCACTCGATGCAGTTGTACGCGGCCAAGCGCACGGGGAACTTCCAGTTCACGGTGTCGTACACGCTCGGTCGCACGCTCACCAACGCCAGTGGCAATGGCGACAACGACACGGTCGACGGCGCCGACGACCTGGACTTCTTCTACGGTCCGGCGACCTTCGACCGCCGCCACGCCTTCATCAACACGCTGACCTACCGCCTTCCCTGGCTGCGGGACCGCGGCGGCGTCCTCGAGGCGTTCCTCGGCGGCTGGGAAGCCAGCAGCAAGTACCGCTGGCAGTCGGGCTCGTACCTCACGCCGACCGGCAACTCGTCCATCGGCGGACGCCGTGCCGAGTACCTCGGCGGCGAGATCGACATCGACGGCGACGAGCTCCGCTGGTTCAACACGTCGGCGTTCTCGAACCCGCCGGAAGACCGGCGCGGCTCGGCCACGGTCGGCATGATCGAGGGCCCGGCCTTCCAGCAGATGGACGTGTCGTTCCGCAAGAACTTCCGGTTCGGCGGGCGCTACAACCTGACGCCGATCTTCGACTGCTTCAACCTGTTCAACACGGTCAACCTGGCCAACCCCAACGTCAACGCCAACGATGTGGCGTTCGGCACGATCAATGCCGCGCAGCCGCCGCGGCAGTTCCAGGTCGGCGTCCGCTTCGACTTCTAGTCGACGCCACGCCTGC
>NZ_JBIINP010000092.1:0-16814 GCF_044337415.1 Luteitalea sp. | reverse complement strand
GCCGAATGGCGCTCGCGCCATTCGGCGGTACGATCCGCTCGTGCCTCGTGCTCCCAAGCCTGCTGCGGGAGGCGCCGACCTGGTGCCGGCGCCTGCGGTCCTCGAACGACTGCTGCGCCACTTCCCGGCTCCCGACACCGAACTGGCCTACCGCAACGCCTTCGAGTTGCTGGTGGCCACCGTGCTCTCGGCGCAGTCGACCGACGCGCGGGTCAACGAGACGACGCCGGCGTTGTTCGCGCGCTACCCCGACGCGCGCGCGCTGGCAGCCGCCGACCCGGACGAGGTCGAGCCACTCGTACACGCCACCGGCTTCTTCCGCGTGAAGGCGCGCGCGATCATCACGCTGTCGCAGCGGCTCGTCGCCGATCACGGCGGTGAGGTCCCGGCAGACATGGACGCGCTCACGGCCCTCCCGGGCGTCGGCCGCAAGACGGCCAACGTGGTGCTCGGCCATGCCCTCGGCGTCCCGGGCCTGCCCGTCGACCGCCATGTCCTTCGGGTGACCGAGCGCATCGGCCTCACGCACGAGACCACCCCCGAGGGCGTCGAGCGCGACCTGTGCGCCGCCCTGCCCCCGTCCGACTGGACCCGCATGTCCGACGGGCTGATCCTGCTCGGCCGGCGCGTGTGCCGCCCGAAGCCGCAGTGCGGCGCCTGCGAGGTGGCCGACGTGTGTCGCTATCCGTTCAAGGCCGGCGGCCTGCAGCCGCTCGACCTCGATGCGCCGGTGCGAAAGCGTTCTCCCGGGAAGACCACTGACCGTCGGACGAGTCCGACGGCTACGAACCCGAGCACCAACCGTCGCGCCAGCGCGACGGCGACGAAGGGAGGGCCGGTCGTCCCGCCCCGGCCGACCGCGAAGGCCGCAGGCCGAACGACGAAGGCCGTCCGAGGAAAGGGGCCCGCCCGATGACACGAGACGAGTTCGCCGGGCTGATCGAAGAGGCCCTCACCCTGATTCCCACCGACTTCCGCGATGCGATGCGCAACATCGCCATCATCGTCGAGGACCATCCGCCGGCCGAGATCCTCGCGGAGATGGAGATCGAGCCGCCCGACACGCTCTACGGGCTCTACCTCGGCACGCCCATCACCGAGCGCCAGTGGGACGATGGCAATCGGGAACCGGATCAGATCGTGTTGTACCAGGGCCCCCACGAGGAGGACGCCGTCAACGAGGACGACCTCGTGGCCATGGTTGCCGAGACGCTGATTCACGAGGTCGGGCACTACTTCGGCATGTCCGAAGAGGAAATCATGGAGGTCGAGGAGAAGTTCTGGGCCGAGCAGGACGGAGGCGCGAACTAGTGGCCGCACCGCCGCCACGGCCTCGGCGATCGCCGCCCGCACGCAAGCGCTTCGGCCAGCACTTCCTCGAGCAGGCCTGGATCACGAAGATCATCGCGGCGGTCGCACCGCAGCCGGGCGACGTGTTCCTCGAGGTCGGGCCAGGTCGCGGCCAGCTCACCGGGCCCCTGGCGCGAGCGGGCGCGACGGTCCACGCGGTGGAGATCGACCGGGACCTCGTGGCCGAACTCCGCGCCAGGGCCCTGCCGGGGGTCCACGTCCACGAGGGCGACTTCCTGGACATGCCCCCCGAGACGTGGTTCCACGGCGACCAGCCGTACCGGATGGCCGCCAACCTGCCGTACAACGTCTCGACGCCCATCCTGGTGCGACTGCTCCGCCACGCCCGAGCCGGCCGGCTGCGCGAGGCCTACCTGATGCTGCAGAAGGAGGTCGCCGACCGACTGGTGGCCCAGCCGGGCACGGGCGACTACGGGCCGCTCACCATCGCCGTCGCGCAACAGGCCGACGTCAGCCGCGTGTTCGTGCTGCCGCCGGGCGCGTTCCGGCCCCCGCCGAAGGTCCACTCGGCCGTGGTCCGGCTGGCCTTCCGGCCCGACCGGGTGGCGGTGGCCGACGCCGGCCGACTCGACGCGATCGTGCGCCACGTGTTCACCCAGCGGCGCAAGATGCTGGCCGTCAGCCTGGGGGCCCTGGCCAAGGGCGAGGGCGCCGATGCCGCGGGCTGGCTGCGCGCGGCCGACATCGACGGCACCCGACGCCCGGAGACCCTGACCCTCGAGGAGTTCGCCCGCCTCGCCGACGCGTCGCGGGTATAGGCGTCGACCGTCCTCCCGCGACGTGTCCCCTGACCGTCGGGCAAGCCCGACGGCTACGTCCGGACCGCCTCCCCGATCCGCGATCGGCTATTCCCGTTCGGCGTTCAGCGTTCGGCCTCCGGCGTTCGACGTTCAAGACTCGCCGATGTGCGCCCGTGGCGCGCGGCGAGTTCGGCGTTCGGCCTGCGGCGGCCCTGGCCGACACGGCCGCGCCACTGTGCTATCTTGTTGCACGTTGTAGGACTTAGCGGTGTCAGCCCAACCCAGTGGGTCTGATTCCAGAGTGTCGGTCCTGGCGCCCGCCAGTCACCGGCTGTCCGTGTCCGCTGGCCCGGTCCCCCACCTTCGACCGGCGCACGTGGCGCAGCGCGTGGTAGTTCCGGACGCGGCATGTGGCCGTGGTCGGACGTGCTGTCGGCTGACCCCGACGCTCTGGTGATTCGACACGAGATGACCGTACCCGAGGCGCAGGCCCTGCCTGTCGACGTGGTGCCCCTTGGCGGGCTTCGCGAGTTCGGCATGAACACGATGGCGATCACGTGTGGCGAGACCACGATCGTGATCGACGCCGGCGTCATGTTCGCCGAGCCGGACCTGCCGGGCGTGGACCTCGTCGTCCCCGACCTGGCCTACCTCGAGGGCCTGGGCCACAAGGTGGCCGCGGTCTTCCTCACGCACGGGCACGAGGATCACATCGGCGGCCTGCCCTACCTGATGCCGCTCGTGGATGGGCCCGTGTACGGCTCGAAACTCGCGCTGGCCCTGGTGGAGCATCGCCTCGAGCAGCACGCCATCGACGTCCGCGACCGCCTGAAGCCGGTCGCCGCCACCGACCGCGTGCAGGTGGGCCCCTTCGTCGTCGAATGCCTGCGCGTCACGCACAGCATGCCCGACTGCCTGGCGTTGGCCATCCACACGCCGCAGGGCGTGCTCGTCCACACGGGCGACTTCAAGATCGACCACACGCCGCTCGACGGCGAACGCACCGACCTCCCCCGCCTGGCCGAACTCGGCCAGCAGGGCGTGCTGGCGCTGTTTGCCGACTCGACCAACGTGGACCGTCCGGGCGTCGCCGGCTCCGAGCGCGACGTGATCGACGGCTTCGAGGAGATCTTCACCTCGACGGCCGGCAAGATCGTCGTGGCGATGTTCGCCTCGAGCATCCACCGGATGCAGGTCATCGTCGACCTCGCGGCGCAGTTCGACCGGCACGTTGCGTTCGTCGGCCGCGGCATGATCGACAACTCCGAGACCGCGCAGCGGCTCGGCTACCTGCGTATCCCCCACGGCGTCGCCATCCGCGACACCGAGGTGCGCGACTTCCCCGCCAGCGACGTCGTGTGCATCACGACGGGCACGCAGGGGGAGCCGGCCGCGGCGCTCTCGCGCATCGCCATCGACGACCACCGCTTCGTGAAGGTCGACGACAACGACGTGGTGGTGTTCTCGGCGCGGGCCATTCCCGGCAACGAGCGGGCGATCGGCCGCGTGATGAACCACCTGGCGCTGCGCGGCGCCGAGGTGATCTACGAGGGCCAGAAGCACGTGCACGTGTCGGGGCACGGCCACGTCGAGGAGCTCAAGCTGATGCACTCGCTGGTGCGGCCGAAGTACTTCGTGCCCGTCCACGGCGAGTACCGGCAACTGGCGCGCCACGCGCGCGTGGCGCAGGCCGTGTCGCGCACCACCGAGGTGATGGTCATCGACAACGGCGACGTGCTGCGCTTCGACGCCGAGGGCGCGACCGTCGCGGGTCGTGCCGAGGTCGGGCGACGCTTCATCGACGGCACGCGCACCGGCGAGGTCGCCGACGAGGTGCTGCGCGACCGTCGTCACCTGGCCGGCGACGGGCTCATCGTGCCCATGCTCGCCGTGAACATGCAGACGGGCGCGCTCCAGGGCACGCCCGAGATCATCACGCGCGGGTTCGTGGTGGATGAATCCTCCGAGCAGTTGCTGCGCGACGCGGCGCTGATGATCCGGGACGCGGTGCTGGCCGCACCGATCGAGGAACGGACGGACGTGGGGCTGCTGCGGGAGCGCGTGCGGGCGGAACTGCAGCGGGTGATGCGGCGCAAGGCGGGGCGACGCCCGCTGATCGTGCCGGTGGTGATGGAGATCTGATGTCGGCATCCGTGATGTCGCGACGCGCGAGCGAGGCGCTGGGCGTGGCGCTGTTCTTCGGCGCCCTGCTCTGGTTCGTGGCCCTGGTGAGCTACACGCCGGGCGACCCGGCGTGGTTCTTCTATGCGGGGCCACCGACGCCGGCCGCCAACTTCGCGGGCAGCTTCGGCGCCTTCGTGGCCGAGTCGTCGTTCCAGCTCCTGGGCTTCGCCTCGTACCTGATTCCGGTGGTGCTGCTGGTGGCCGGCTGGCACTACTTCTGGTGCCGCACGCTGCCGGCCGGCTACACCAAGTCGATCGGCGCCGTCATCCTGCTGCTGTGCCTCGCGGCCCTGCTCGGCCTGGCCGTGGGCGCCCCGCGCGCCGGCGACACCTCGGTCCCGGCCGGCGGCCACCTCGGCGCCGTCCTGGCCGACCTCGCCGTGCACTACTTCAACCGCGCCGGCGGCGCCATCGTCATCCTCTCGACCGGCCTGCTGGGGTTCATCCTGACGACGCAGGTGTCGCTGAGCGCGCTGTCGTCGGCGGCGGCCGAGAAGGTACGTGCGCGAGTGGCGGCGTGGCAGGACGCGCGCAAGACGGCCCACGAGGCCAGGCGTCGCGAGGAGCAGCGCCGCGACGTGATGAAGAAGCGGCTGCCGAACGCCTCGCCCGAGGACATCGACCGCCTCATCCAGGACAAGGCCAGGCCGGCGGCGGCACCGGCGCCGACCGTGGACGACGCCCCGGCGCCCGCCCCGGCCGCGGAAGCTGCCGCGCGCCGTGCGCGCCCGCGCCCGGGTCCGACACCGGCCCCGCCGATGGCGGCCGCCGGCCCCGATCCGAATCGCGTGGTCAAGGACCTGCCGCCCATCCGGCCGAAAGTGCCCGCCCGACCGACCCCGATGTCGATCGAGGAGCCGGAACTCAAGGCGCCCGCCGAGCGGAAGGCAGGCGCGTACACGCTGCCGCCGCTCGCGCTGCTCGATCCGCCGCAGGCCGAACGGAAGGTCGACGAACGCGAGCTGATGGACGCCGCGCGCCAGTTGCAGGACAAGTGTCGCGAGTTCTCCGTGGAAGGCGACATCGTGCAGATCCTGCCCGGCCCGGTCGTCACCACGTACGAGTTCAAGCCCGACGCCGGCGTGAAGTACAGCAAGATCACCGGCCTGTCCGATGACCTGTCGCTGGCGATGCGCGCCGAGTCGGTGCTGATCGACCGCATCCCCGGCCGCAGCACGGTCGGCATCCAGATCCCCAACCCGCAGCGCGAGGCGATCTCGCTCCGGGAACTGCTCGAGTCCGAGCCGTACCGCAAGTCGCCCTCGAAGCTGGCGATCGCGCTGGGCAAGACGATCCACGGCGAGCCGTACGTGAGCGACCTGGCGACGATGCCGCACCTGCTCATCGCCGGCTCGACGGGCACGGGCAAGTCCGTGGGCCTGAACGCCATGCTGACGAGCATCCTGTACCGGGCCACGCCCGATCAGGTGCGCTTCATCATGATCGACCCCAAGCGCCTCGAGCTCGGCATGTACGAGGACATCCCGCACCTGCTCACGCCGGTGGTGGTCGAGCCCAAGCTCGCCGCCAATGCGCTGCGCTGGGCCGTGCGCGAGATGGAGGAGCGCTACAAGACGCTGGCAGCCTTCGGCGTCCGCAACATCGAGCAGTTCAACCGCAACCTCAAGGCATCGATCGATGCCGGTGAGGTCCGCACCGACGCCAAGACGGGTGAGCCGTTCAAGACGCTGCCGTTCGTGGTGGTGGTGATCGACGAGCTCGCGGACCTGATGATGGTGGCCTCCAACGAGGTCGAGCAGTCGATCTGCCGACTGGCGCAGATGGCCCGCGCCGTGGGCATCCACCTGATTCTCGCGACGCAGCGCCCGTCGGTGGACGTGATCACCGGCCTCATCAAGGCCAACATGCCGTCGCGCATCTCGTTCCGCGTGTCGTCCAAGGTCGACTCGCGCACGATTCTCGACGCCAACGGCGCCGAGGCCCTCCTCGGCAAGGGCGACATGCTCTTCCTGCCGCCGGCCTCCTCGCGCGTGATGCGCCTGCACGGCGCCTACATCTCCGAGCAGGAGAGCGCGCGCCTGGCCAGCTTCCTGCGCAAGCAGGGCCAGCCGACCTACGACCGCTCGATCACCGACGAGGAGAAGTCGAGCGAGGGCGGCGGGGGCGGCTTCGAGAAGGACGACCTCTACGACGAGGCCGCGCGCATCGTGGTGTCGAGCGGGCAGGCCTCGATCAGCTACCTGCAGCGTCGCCTGCGCATCGGCTTCAGCCGCGCCGCGCGCCTCGTGGACATGATGGAGGCCGAGGGGCTCGTCTCGAGCGGCCAGGGCGGCAAGGCCCGCGAGGTGCTCGTCGACAAGGACTACTTCGACGAGGTCGACGCGCAACTGCGCTGAGGACTCCGCATGCGACGCACGATCCGCATCATCGCCACGGCGGCCACCCTCGCGCTGGCCCTCTGCCTCCCGGCCGAGGCCGCGAAGAAGAAGACGTCGGCCAAGAAGACCACCGCGCCGGCCAGCCAGGTGTCGAAGGCGCGCTCGGCGCGCACCGCCTACGACCGCACGCTCGCCCGCGAGCGCGCGCTGCGCACCTCGCGCCGCAAGGCGCCGCTGTCGCAGATGCGCGCCGTGATTGCCGACTACGAGGCCATCGCGCGCCGCTGGCCCACCAGCGGCTACGCCGACAACGCGTTGTGGAACGGCGCCAACCTGGCCTACGACGCCAACATCTCCTATGGCGCGCGGCAGGAACGCGACAGCGCGATGGAGATGCTGCGCTGGCTGGTCAAGGAATACCCCTCGAGCTCACTCGCGCGCGACGCCCAGACCCGCCTCCGCAAGATCAACGCCGCCGCACCGAAGACGACCAAGGCCGACGCCGAGAAGCGCACCGCGCAGGCCGAGCCACCGACGCCGCCGCCGGCGGCGACCGAGCTCGCAAAAGCCAACATCCGCACCGCGGAAGCCGAGCCGCTCGCCCCCGACGACGCCACGGTCGACGAGGCGCCAGCGGCGACGACCGCCGCGCCGCCCTCCCCTGCCCCGCCGAAGCCTGCGACGCCCAGGCCGCTGCCCGCCCCCGCGCCAGCGCGCGCCGCGGCCACGACCGCTCCCGTCGTGCGCGACGTCAAGCGCGTGGTGCTGCCGGAGGTGGTGCGCGTCACCATCGAGCTCGATGGCGAGGTGACCTACTACGAGGAGGCGCTGGAGAACCCGTCGCGCCTGTTCTTCGACCTGCGGGGCGCCCGGCTCGGGCCGGCAGTGGAGGAAGGCGTGCGCGCCTTCACCGACGGCGACGTGGTGCGGGAGGTGCGCGTAGGCACCCACCCCAACGGCATCGTCCGCGTGGTGCTCGACACGCAGGGCGTGGCACGCCACAGCCTGTTCACCCTCTACAACCCCTACCGGCTGGTGCTCGACATGTACCGGGAACCGGGTGCGCTCACGCAGAAGCTGACGCCGGCTCCGCCGACCACCGCGGCGCCGCGCCTGCCCGCCCCCGTCGCCGCTGCGCCGAAGGCCGCCGTGGCCGCCGCGGCGCCCCCGCGTCCGCCCGCGCCGCCGACTGGCCCCGAGACCACGGCGCGGAACGAACCCCTGCCGACGACGACGGCCGGCCCCAACGTCACCACGGCGCCAGCGGCACCCGAGTCCAACAGCTCCGGCAGCTACTCGCTTGCACGCCAGCTCGGACTCGGCGTCTCGCGCATCGTGATCGATCCCGGTCACGGCGGCCACGACGTGGGCTCGCTCGGCGACGGGATCCGGGAAGCCGAGCTGGTGCTCGACGTGGCGCTCCGCCTCGAGAAGTTGCTGAAGCAGGAACCCGGCATCGACGTGGTGATGACGCGTCGCACCGACGAGTTCATCGAGCTCGAGGAGCGCACGCGCATCGCCAACCGCCAGAACGCCGATCTGTTCCTGTCGATCCACGCCAACTCGAGCCGTCGGAAGACGGCGCAGGGCGTCGAGACGTTCATCCTGAACTTCGCCAACAACAGCGACGCCGAGGAAGTGGCCGCCCGCGAGAACGCCATCGCCAAGGGCTCGATGCGGCAGCTCCCCGACATCGTCAAGGCGATCACGCTGAACAACAAGCTGGATGAGTCGCGCGATCTCGCCGAAATCGTGCAGGGCCAGTTGGTGTCGCGCCTGCGCCGGAGCGAGTCAGATCTGCCCGACCGCGGCATCAAGCAGGCGCCGTTCGTGGTGCTGATCGGCGCGTCGATGCCGAGCGTGCTCTGCGAGATCGGCTTCGTGAGCACGCCCGAGGAAGGGCGTCGCCTCAAGACGGCCGCCTACCGCCAGGAGATCGCGGAGGCGCTGCGCGACGGGTTGCTGCGGTACCAGCGGTCGCTGAAGGGCGCGACCACCACCGCCTCGCGCTCGCAGTAGACCAATTTGGAATTCAGAATGAAGGGCAGGGCCGACGCTGTTGGCCCCGCGCTTCATTCAGAATTCTGAATTCTGAATTACTGCCTGTCCGTCAGCGAGATGTGGTCCTCGGCGTCCCGGTCTGGACCTCCCCAGCCGAGGCGGTGCTTGAAGAACACCAGCACCGCGCCGAGCACGGCGCCAAGGACCAGCGCCCCAATCACCGCCACCGCGACGATGCCGAGGGAGCCGACGAGCACGTCGGCCACCCCGGTGTCTGGCGTGAGGGGCCCCACCTGCACGCGAGGCTCGTCCTTCCGGATGGACATCAGCGGCACGTCGCGCGGCGCCTCGCCCGGTCGGCGGAGCGTGCCTGTGCCCGCTGGCGAGTCCGGGGCGATGGTGAGCGCGGTGGGGTCCCGCGGCTGCTGAGGCGCGGCAGGGTCCTGCGTCCCAGCGGCGGGGGTGCCCTGCCGTGCGGCTGGCGTCGAGGGCGCCTGCGCCGCCGCCATGGGCTAGACCCAGCTCCCCGCCGAGCGCGCGAGCTCGATCAGCGTGCGCACCGCGACGCCGGTCGGTCCCTTGGGCTGGTACGGCTTCGGCTCGTCGGCCCAGGCCGTCCCCGCGATGTCCAGGTGCGCCCACGCTGCATCGCCGGCGAAGGCCTTGAGGAAGATCGCCGCGCTGATGGCGCCGCCGTAGCGCGTGCCCGCCGCGTTGACCATGTCGGCGATGTCGCTCTTCATCAGGTCCTTGTACTCGTCGGTCATCGGCAGCGACCAGAGGAAGTCGCCGCCTCGCGTGCCCGCGTCGCGCACCACATCGCGCCACGCATCCGGTGTGCCGAACAACCCTGACGCCACCCGACCGAGCGCCACCGCGCACGCACCCGTGAGCGTCGCGATGTCGACCAGGTGCGTGGCGCCGAGCTGCGTCGCGTACCAGAGGGCGTCGCCGAGAATCAGCCGTCCTTCGGCATCGGTGTTGGTGATCTCGACGGTGAGGCCACTCGCGCCGGTGAGCACGTCGCCGGGCCGGAAGGCGGTACCGCTCGGCATGTTCTCGACAGCGGGGATGATGCCAATCACCTTGCGCGGCCCGCCCGCCTTCGCCAGCGCATGGAACGCGCCGAGCACGGCGGCGCCGCCGCACATGTCGTACTTCATGCGGTCCATGTTCTCGGCCGGCTTGATCGAGATGCCGCCCGTGTCGAACGTCACGGCCTTGCCCACAAGCGCGAGTACGGGCCCGGCCTGCCCACTCCCGACTGCCGACTGCCGACTGCTGTCTGGTTCGTACGTGAGCACGATGAGCCGCGGCGCGTTGGCGCTGCCCTGAGCAACCCCCAACAGCAGGCCCATGTTGCGGTCGCGGATCGCCGGCTCGTCGAGGACCTCGACCGACACCGAGGTGCCCGCGAAGAGCTCCACCGCCCGATCGGCCAGCACGGCCGGCGTGAGCACGTTGGGCGGCTCGTGCGCGACCGCGCGCGCGACGTTGGTCGCCTCGCCCAGCACACCGCCGAGGACCACCGCGTCGGCAAGGGTCGAGGCCGGCCCTTCGCTCACCACGATCGCCGCCGACTCCAGATCGCCCAGCTTGCGGTCCTTCGTCTTGTAGGCGTCGACGTGGAACGCGGCCAGCGTGAGGCCCTCGGCCAGCGCCCGGACCTGCGCCTCGCCCTGCAGGGCGCCCATGGCCAGCACGGCCACGTGCGACTGTCCCCGCCCGCGCGCGGCCAGGCCGGCCGCCGTACCGAGGCGGCGCGCCACGTCGGCACTCGCGGCAGACTCGGCGCCAGCACCGAGCAGCAGCACTCGCGGCGAAGCCAGTCCGTCGCCTCCCAGCCAGTGCATCTCGAAGGGCTCGCCCTTCAGATCGCGTGACTCGCGCAGGGTCGCCACCGTGGACGCCAGCCCGTCGGGCAGCGCGGCACTGGTGCCCTCGGAGAAGACGGGGACGACGAGGACGTCCGCCTCGACGCTGGCCGGCGGCGCGACCACGAGCCGCAGGGAAGGCAAGGTGTAGAACGCGCGCGAGGGCATGACCCTGCATTCTATACCGCCGGTCGAGCCGGCCCCGTCACCCGGGATGCTACGATGCGAAGACCGACAGGTTCTCGGCAAGGACGGAGCGATGAAGCGCACGGTGGCAGCAGCGGTCCTGGCAGTCGTCTCCGGCGTGGCCCTTGCCGCGCAGGCGCCCGCGCAGGACAAGGACGCCAAGACGGCCAAGGACGAGGGTCGTCCCGAGATCAACATCAAGGTCACGCCGCTCATCGCCTTCTCGCCGGCGAAGATCACGGTGCGGGCCGAGATGAAGGGCGGGGTGCTCGACTACGAGCCCTTCTACTGCCCCACGATCATCTGGGACTGGGACGACGGCACATCGTCGGAGAACACGGCCGACTGCGCCCCGTACGAGCCGGGCAAGAGCGAGATCCGGCGGTACTACAGCAGCAGCCACACCTACCAGATCGCCGGGCGCTACAACGTCCGCTTCCGCATGAAGAAGGGCGACAAGGTGGTGGGCGGCCAGTCCACCGTGGTCCAGGTGCGGGCGGGAATCCGCGATCCCTCCGAAGTGCCCTAGCGGCGCGGGCGCGGTCAGAAGCGCCCGAGCGGCTCGCCGACGCGGAAGGCGGCGCTGGTCAGGCTCTGCACCTGATCGAGCGTGACGCCTTCCGCCAGTTCGCGCAGCACCAGCCCGTCGGCCGTCACGTCGATGACGGCCAGTTCGGTCACGATGCGGTGAACGACACCCACGCCCGTGAGCGGCAACGTGCAGCGCGGCACGATCTTCGGCTGGCCGTCTTTGGTCGCGTGCTCCATCGCGATCACCACGCGCCGCGCGCCGGCCACGAGGTCCATCGCCCCGCCCATCCCCTTGACCATCTTGCCCGGCACCATCCAGTTGGCCAGGTTGCCGCACTCGTCGACCTCCAGCGCGCCCAGCACCGTCAGGTCGATGTGCCCGCCACGCACCATCGCGAACGACTCGGCTCCACTGAAGAAGGACGCGCCTGGCAGCGCCGTCACCGTCTCCTTCCCCGCGTTGATCAGGTCGGGATCGACCTCGCCCTCGGTGGGATACGGGCCCACGCCCAGCAAGCCGTTCTCCGAGTGCAACACGATGTCGATGCCCGTCGGCACGTGGTCGGCCACCAGCGTTGGCAGGCCGATGCCGAGGTTGACGTAGTCGCCGTCCTTCAGTTCCGCGGCGACACGGCGGATGATGCGTTCACGCTTGTCCATACGAAGGGGGCTGGGGGCTCGGGGCTGGGAGATGGGGGCTAGGGGCTGGGGGCTGGGGCTCGTGCGCGGACGTTCGGCGTTCGGCATTCGGCGTTGAGCGTCAGGCGTTAAGCGTTACAACCCGTTTCTCGATGCGCTTCTCGTACGGGCCGCCCCGCAGCACGTGCGCGACGTAGATGCCCGGCGTGACCACCGCATCCGGGTCGATGTCGCCCGGCTCCACGAGGTCTTCCACTTCGGCGATGGTCACCCGCGCCGCCGTCGCCATCACCGGGTTGAAGTTGCGCGCCGTGCGTCGGTACAGGAGGTTGCCGTGCGTGTCGCCGCGCCAGGCCTTCACGAACGCGAAGTCGGCGCGCAGCGGCTGCTCGAAGACGTAGTGGATGCCGTCGATCTCGCGCGTCTCCTTGCCCTCGGCCACCAGCGTGCCGTACCCGGTCGGCGTGAAGAAGCCGCCGATGCCGGCCCCGCCGGCGCGGATCCGCTCGGCGAACGTGCCCTGCGGAACCAGGTCGACCTCGAGCTCCTTCGTGAGGAACTGCCGCTCGAACTCCTTGTTCTCGCCGACGTAGGTCGCCACCATCTTCCGCACCTGGCGCGCCTTCAGGAGGATGCCGATGCCGAAGTCGTCGACGCCCGCGTTGTTGCTGATGACGGTGAGGTCGCGCGTCCCGCGCCGGTGAAGGGCGGCGATCAACGTCTCGGGAATGCCGCAGAGGCCGAAGCCGCCCATCATGATGCTGGCGCCGTCGGGGATGAGGGCCACCGCCTCGTCAGCGCTCGCAATCTGCTTGTTCATGGCTTATCGAAGTATAAGCACACGGCCGGGTTCCGGGTACCGGGTGCCGGGTACGGGGTCGGTCAGTTCGTGGGCGTCGACCGTCAGGTCGACGCGTCCCTCACAACTCCCGATCCACCGGGATCCTGGCGTCGTACTGCTCCTGTCGGTACGGCACGAAGCCGACGCGCTCGTAATTGCGGACGGCCGACGGATGGTCGAGCGAGCAGGTGTGGAGCCAGACGCGCTCGGGCTCACTTGCCCACGCTTCCCGTACGGCCACGGTGAGGAGCGCGGGACCGAGTCGCTGGCCGATGAACTCGGGCAGCAAGCCGAAGTAGCAGATTTCGACCTCGTGCGCCGTCCGGTGCAGTTCGAAGTAGCCCGCGGGCGTCCCGGCCACGGTGAGCAGCCAGATCTCGACGCCGCCAGACGCGAGGTGTTCGGCCACGCGGGCGTCGCTCCAGTCCCAGCGATCGATCCAGTACCAGGGACGCCCGACCTCGCGATAGAGGTAGCGGTACAGCGAGCCCGGCACGACGTCGAGGCGGCGCACCACGGCGTCGACCTCCGGGAACTCGAACGGCACCACCTGCGCCGGCGACCGCATCTCGAGGAACGTGCGCGTGGCCGGCCGGTGCAACAGCCTTTCGGTCGTCCGTGGCCCCCGCTGGCTGTCGAAGGTGCTGCGCCACCGCCGTCCGTCCTGCAGCACCGGTTGCATCGCCGCCGCATCCCCCTCGAGCATCCCGGCGGTCGGCAGCGCGGCGCGCAAGGCGTCGAGCGCCTGCCCGACATGCGGCGCGTTGGTGGCGAGGATGTCGAGCCACAGCGCAGGCGCGCTGCCCGCCAGTCGCGTCGTGTCGACGAGGCCCGGCCCGGCGAACTGCAGCCCGTCGCTCGTCACGGCCCTGCCGGTGACTGCCATCAGCGTGCTGCTGACGACCTGCGGCAGGTGACTCACGTACGCCATCACGTGATCGTGCTCGTCGGCGCCCATCACGACCGGCCTGGCCCCGATGCCGACCACGAGTTGCGTCAGGCGCGCGAGGGCCTCGCCCACCGCGCCTGCGCCCTGCGGGCCGTCGGTGTCGGGCGTGAGGATCCACGGCCGCTCGAGGAACAACCCGGCGTCGGCGTGTGCGAACCCGCTGTGGGTGCTCCCGGCCATCGGGTGACCACCCAGGAATCGCACGCCGGCATGACGCCGCGCATGTGCCACCATCGCCGCCTTCGTGCTGCCGAGGTCGGTGACCACTGTCGTGGGCCCGACGTACGGCGCGAAGGCATCGAGCAGGCGCAGGTTCTCGAGCACGGGCGCGCCGAGCACGACGAGGTCTGCCTCGGTGGCCGCCGCCGGGGCCGAGACCAACGTGAAGTGCGCCTTCACGCGCGGGTCGGCCGCCGGATCGAGCACCGACACCTCGGTCTCGGGCCACACCGCGCGAATCGCCAGGCCGAGTGACCCGCCGATCAACCCGCAGCCGACCAGCAGGACCCGACCGAAGGGCGCGGGGTCGCTCACTGGCCCCAACCGCGCCGCGCCACCGGTTCCTGGCAGATGCTGCGGCCGATGGCCGGGGCGATGATCCGGAGTTCGGCCATCAGCCGCTCGAACTGGCCGGGGAACATCGACTGCGCCCCGTCGCTCAGCGCGTTGTCGGGGTCGCAGTGCACCTCGATCAGCAGGCCATCGGCGCCAGCGGCGATCGCCGCGCGCGCCATTGGCGCCACCTTGTCGCGTCGGCCCGTGCCGTGGCTCGGGTCCACGAAGATCGGCAGGTGGCTCAACTTCTTCACGACCGGGATCGCGGAGATGTCGAGCGTGTTGCGCGTGTAGCTCTCGAACGTGCGGATGCCGCGCTCGCAGAGAATCACGTCCATGTTACCGCCGGCCAGGACGTACTCGGCCGACAGCAGCCACTCCTCGATCGTCGCGGAGATGCCGCGCTTGAGGAGCACGGGCGTGCGCACCTTGCCCAGTTCGCGCAGCAGCGTGAAGTTCTGCATGTTGCGCGCGCCGACCTGGTAGATGTCGACGTACTTGCCCATCACCTCGATCTGGCTGACGTCCATCACCTCCGACACCAGCTTGAGGCCGTGCGCGTCGGCGCCCGCGCGCAGCAGTTGCAGGCCCTCCTCGCCGAGGCCCTGGAAGCTGTAGGGCGAACTGCGTGGCTTGAAGGCCCCGCCACGCAACACCTTCGCGCCGGCGCGCCGCACCGCCGCCGCCGTGCTCATCACCTGCGCCTCGTTCTCGGCCGAGCAGGGCCCGGCCATCACGATCACCTCGTCGCCGCCTATCCGCAGGTCGCCGACGGTGACCACCGTGTCCTCGGCCTTGAACGTGCGGCTCGCCAGCTTGTAGGGCTCGGTGATGCGCATCACCTCCTGCACGCCATCGAGCACCTCGAGCAGGCGCGGGTCGTGCTTGCCCTGCCCGCCGACCGCGCCGATCACCGTGCGCAGCGATCCCGTGGACCGATGCACGTCGAACCCCATCTGCACGAGTTGCGCGACGACGCGCTGGATCTGATCCTCGCTCGCGCGCTCCTCCATCACCACGACCATGTCGGTATCCCCTCAGGCAGGCTGCAGCCAGCAGCCTGCAGGCCTATGTCCGTCCATCCTCGTCGTGCTTCTGTGCGGTCACCCGCTCGAGCCGTCGGGCCTCGTCGATGATGCGTTCGAAGAGGCGCATCACCGCGTCGCCGTCGAGCGGTCCCGGGTTGACGGCCCGGACGTGGTCGAGCACGTCCTTCTCGCGGCCGGGCTGGTAGATCGCCATGCCGATGCCGCGCTTGATCTCGCCGATCTCCAGGGCGCACGCCGCACGCTCGTTCAACAGCGCGACGATCCGCTCGTCGAGCGCGTCGATCCGGTCGCGCAACGCACGCATCCGCCAGTCGGGGTCGCTCATGCCGGCGCCTCCCCTCCCGTGAGCCAGCGCACGAAGGTGCGCACCTCGTCGGCCAGGCGCGGCGACTGCCCGTGCCTGGCGATCTGCGCCACCAGCGCGCTGCCCACCACGGCCGCGTCGGCGTACTTGCCGACGTCGCGAATGTGCTCCGGGCGCGACAGGCCGAAGCCGAGCGCGATCGGCAGCGTCGAGTCCTGCCGCAGGCGCTCCACGAGGTCGCGCGCATCACCTGCGACCTGCTCGCGGACGCCGGTCACGCCGAGCCGCGAGATGGCATACAGGAAGCCCTTGCCCATCGCGTCGGCCTTCCGCACGCGCTCGGCGGTGGTCGTCGGCGAGAGCAGGAAGATCGGCGCCAGGCCGTGCGCCACGAGCACCTCGCGCGTCGGGCCCGCCTCCTCGAGCGGCAGGTCGAGCAGCAGCACGCCATCGACGCCGACCTCGGCCGCACGCGCCGCGAACGCCTCGACGCCGAAACGCACGATGGGGTTGGCGTAGCTGAAGAGCACCAGCGGCGCCTCGACGTTGCGCCGCAGGTCGCCGACCAGGTCGAGCACTCCCCGCAACGTGGCGCCGGCCTTCAGCGCCCGCTCGGAGGACCGCTGGATCTCCGGTCCATCGGCGAGGGGATCGGAGAACGGCACGCCGATCTCAATGACGTCGGCGCCGCCCTCGTCGACAGCCCGGATGACGTCGCCCGATCGCTCAAGCGTCGGGTCACCGCCCGACACGAAGGCCACCAGGCCCGTGCGTTGGTCGGCCTTCATCCGTGCGAAGGCCTGTTCGAGCCGCGTGCTCATGCCTGGTCTCCCAACAGGTGCTGGATGCTCTGCACGTCCTTGTCGCCGCGCCCGGAGAGGTTCACGAGGACGAGCCCGTCCTTGCCGACCTCACGCGCCACCTGCTCGACGGCGGCGATGGCGTGCGCAGACTCGAGGGCCGGCAGGATGCCCTCGAGATGGCCGAGGCGCTGGAAGGCCGCCAGGGCCTCGGGGTCGGTCGCATACCGGTACTCCGCGCGCTTCTTCTGCAGCAGATCGGCATGCTCGGGTCCGACGGCCGCGTAGTCGAGCCCGGCCGAGACCGAGTGCGTGAGCGAGATGTTGCCCGCCTCGTCCTGCAGCACCCACGTGCGCGTGCCCTGGAGCACGCCGGGCACGCCGCCGGCGAAACGGGCCGCGTGCCGCCCGCCCTCGATGCCCTCGCCACCAGCCTCGACCCCGATCAGCC
>NZ_JBIINP010000008.1:0-74356 GCF_044337415.1 Luteitalea sp. | reverse complement strand
GCGCGCCGGCGGCCGCCAGGTCGGCGTGACGCAAAGGGGCCGACGCGGCGGCTGGCCAGGGTCCTGGATGGACTCTGGCGGAGGCGGGGCTACAATGCCCGCACCCCGCGATGGATGCCCGGCAGCCCGACGCTCGCTTCGAGGCGCTGGTCCGTGAGTACGGTCGCCTCATTCGCCACGCCATCCGTCGCGCGGCTCGGGCAGACGCACCCCGTCTGGCCGATGACATCGAGCAGGCGGTCCTCGTCTCGCTCTGGCAGCAGGTCGCCCGTGAGCAAGTCATCGACCATCCGGCCTCTTATGTCTACAGGGCCGCCGTGCGAGAGACCGTTCGTGCCATCCGCCGCGATCGAAGCCAGTCGGCCCGAGCCGAACCTGCAAGCCCCCGGATGGAACTGGTGGCGACAGGGACGACGCCGGATGACGACGTGCGACGGCGCGAGCAGCGACAGGCGCTGCGCGCCAGCCTCGAAACGCTGGCGCCAGACCGCGCGCGGGCAGTCAAGGCTCACCTCGCCGGGTTCTCCGTCGAGGAGATCATGGCGTTGTGCGGCTGGCCCTACCAGCGCGCCCGCAACCTGATCGCACGCGGCATGGCCGATCTGCGGCTCGCGCTGCGCGAACGAGGCATGTCATGACGATGCGCAGTGACGAGAGTCCATCGGCCGCCGAGGCGCTGCTTCGCGACCTGTATCGCGAGGATCTCGGCACGGGGCCCGGCGCGGGTATCCATCCATCCGAGGACGACTGGGTGGCCTTGTCCACTGGGTCCCTGGCGCCGGATGTTCGCGAGCGGATCGTCGACCACGTGGTGGAGTGCGACGAGTGCGCCGCCATCCACAGGGCGCTGACCGCCCTGCGCAAGGAGGCGGCCGACATCGACCCGCACGCGCCAGCGCTCTCCACGGCGTCGTCACCGTGGTGGCAGCGGTACGGGGCGCTCGCTGCGGCCGCGCTGGTGCTCGCGGCCCTTGGTGGCGCCTTGTGGGTCGGGATGTCACGAGGCACGACTCAGGAGCCATCGGCCTCGATTGCCGAAGGCCCGTCAAGGGCGGCTCCCGCCGCTACACCTCCCGCCGCCGCGATCGGGTCGTCCGTGCCTGCGGCGTGGGCATCGTCGATCGTCGCGCTCGACGTACGGATGCCTGCCACGCTCACCATGACGCTGCGAGGTTCCGCTCCGTCCGAGGCCGCGCGGCGCACGGCGCTCGTGCAGTCGCTCCGTCCCGCGCTCGACCTGTACCGTGGCGGGGCCTACGCGCAGGCGGCGTCCGCACTGGCGCCACTCGCGCGGACGCAGGCAGACACGCCGGAGATCGCGTTCTACGCCGGCCTGTCGTACCTGTTGGCCGGCGACGCCGCGTCCGCGGTGCCCTGGCTCGTGCAGTCTGCGCCGAGTGATCTGGTCGGCAACGACGCGCAGTGGTTCACGGCGGTCGCCCATGAACGACTCGGCGCCCATAACCGTGCGTCGGAGACGCTGCGGTCCCTCTGCGCGCGTGGCGGACCACGATCGCGCGAGGCATGCGAGGCGTTGGGGTCGTCACGCTGAGTCGCCGCCGATGACCATGCGCGGCCTGCTCGTGCTGCTCGCATGCGCGTGGGCGCCCTTCGAGGGAGTCGCGACCCCGCACGACGAACCGATGCGCCAGGCGCTGGCTGAGCGCCCGGGGCAGGTGGCCGTATCCTCGACGCCCTCACAGCTTGCCGACGAGGGCGTCAGGCTCATCACTCTCAATCGCCTCGACGAGGCCACGGCGACACTCGTGCGCGCTCGCGATCTGGCCGTAGCCGCCGGTGACCTCCTTGTCGAAGGGCGGGCGGAATGGGGCCTGGGGCGCGTGGCGTTCCTGCGGCGTGACGACGCCGCAGCCGAGGGCCACTACGCTCGGGCTGCACGCTGCCTCGACGATGCCGCGGCGTTCGAGCTCCGTGCCACGCTGGCCCTCCAGCGCGGGCGCGAGTTCGCGGAGCGGGGGGCGCACGGAGCCGCCGAGCAGCAGTGGCGCACCGGTGTGGAGCTGACGCGTGCGCATGGTCCGCGCTGGCTGCAGGCGCAAATTCTCCGCAGTCTCACCTTCGTGGCGACCGTGCCCATGGTCGATCGACTCGGCATGATCGAGGAGGCCGAGCGATTGCTCGAGTTCGAGGGAGAGCAACGGCTTGCGCTTCGGGGCCTCGTCGCGCACCAGCATGGCGACCTGGCGTTCCTGGCCGGCGACTACATCTCGGCGCTGCGCGAGACCGAGCGTGCGGTCGGACTGCTCGAGCGCGCGCAGGCCCGCGCTGACCTGGCGCGCGCGCTGACGAGTGTCGGGCGCATCTACCGCGTGCACGGCGAACCGGAGCAGGCCATCCCCTGGTTCCGCCGCGCGCTCGACGTGCAGCGAGGCCTCGACAACAAGCCCGCCGAGGTCCAGAACCTGATTGGCCTCGGGATCGCCCAGCGGCAGCTCGGACGGTACGACGACGCCGCTGCGGCGTACGCCGAGGCCGTGACCGTCTCGCGCGCCTCTCCTCAGCCAACGGACCTGCTCCTCGCCCTGACGCAGCAGGCGTTCGGGCTGGTGGAGATGCAGCGACTCCCGGAGGCCGAGCGCGCGATGGCCGAAGCGCTCGCGTTGCCGGCGGATTCGCGGCTCGCGGGCACCCTGCAGGGCGCCCGCGGGACGGTGGCGTTCGCCGCCGGGCGCCACGCGGAGGCCCTCACCGCCATCGACCTTTCGCTGGCAGCGCCGGGGCTGGGTGTGGACAACCGCGTCGAGATGCTCGACCGCCGCGCTCGCGCCCTCGACGCGCTCGGCCGGCCTCAGGAGGCCATCGCCGCCGCCGCGGAGGGCATCGCCGCGATCGAGCAGCTGCGCGGCTCGCTGGTGCCGCGAGACTACTTCAAGCGCGGCTTCGATCGGACATGGTCCCGCCTGTTCGCGCTCAGCGTGACGCGGCTGGCTGATGTGGGCGAGGCCACGCGCGCGCTCGACGTCGCCGAGCGTGCTCGCGCCCGTGCGTTCGCCGACCTGGTGGCCTCGCGCGTCGCACAGCGCGCGCCCATGCTGGCCACGCGAGCCGCCTCGACCGCGGTGCCCCTGCCGACGGGTCTGGCCTTGCGAGGGACGCCTGACGCCCCGCGCGGTGGCACTCGGCTCGACAGTGCCGTCGACGTGCGGAGCGCCACCGTGGACGAGATGGTGGCCACTGCGCGGACCCAGCGCACGACCATCGTGTCGTACTGGGTGGACGAGAATGTGACGCGGGCATGGGTGGTGACGCCAGCCGGAGACATCCACATGCAGCGGCTGCCGATTGGGCAGGCCGATCTCCAGCGGGCCATCGCCGCAACTGCCGGGACGCCAGCGGCCGGGACCTTCGCGGCGGGGCCAGCGGCACGCGCTGCGTTCCGGCGCCTGCACGACGACCTCGTGGCTCCGCTGCGACGATGGCTGCCGCCACGCGAGGAACTCGTCACCGTCGTGCCGCACGGGCCGTTGTTCCGCCTGTCGTTCGCGGCGCTGACCGATCGTCGCGGTCGGTACCTGATCGAGGACTACCAGATCAGCTACACGCCATCGGTGACCGTCTTGCGCCTGCTGCACGACCGTGAGGCACGAGAAGGGCCGCCGTCGTACCTGCTCGTTGGCGATCCGGCGCTGCCGGTCGCGCTGGTCAGGACGCACGGATTCACGCCGCTCCCCGGCGCGGCGCAGGAGGTGAACGCCATCCGGCGTTTCGTGGCGCCTGCCTCGATAACCATCCTCCGCCGCACGCAGGCCTCGGAGTCGTCCGTACGGCGTGCCGCCGCGACCGCCGGTGTCGTCCATCTGGCGACGCATGCCATCACCGACGACGCGCGACCCTTCGAGTCGTTCCTCGCGTTGGCAGCGGACGGAGCTGAGCCTGAGCAGGACGGACGGCTGACGGCGGAGGACATCTACGACCTCTGGCTCGACGCCGACCTCGTCGTGCTCAGTGCCTGTCGGAGCGCGGCCGGTCCGGTGACCGGCGACGGCCTGCTCGGGTTGACGCGCGCCTTCTTCGCCTCCGGGACGCGATCGATGATCGCCACGCTGTGGGACCTGCCAGATGAGGCCGCGCGCGCGATCCTGCCGCGCTTCTATCGGGAGTGGATCGCCACCGGAAGCAAGGCGCGGGCCTTGCGCCGCGCTCAGCTGGCCTGGCTGGCCGATCTCCGCGCCAACCGGGTGACCGTGGACTCGTCGCTGGGGCGGGTCACGCTCGTTGAGCATCCGGCGCTGTGGGCCAGTCTCGTCCTGCAGGGCCGACCCTGACCAGCACAGCCCCCTGAGCAAACGCCGCGAGTCGCGCCTCTTGTCACGGTAGCCCACATTTCGCCTGGGCGACCGACAGGAGTCGTGCCGTGACTCGAGTGTCTTTGCGCGCGTGGACCATCGTCTGCGGCATCGCAGCCCTGCTGGTACTTCCGGCCAGTCGCAGCGCCGCCGCGACGTTCATCGTGAACAACACCGGTGATGCTGCCGATGCGAACCCGGGCAATGGCGCCTGTGCCACCGCCGGCGCCGTCTGCACGCTGCGCGCGGCGCTCCAGGAGGCCAACGCTCTGGCGGGCGCCGACACCATCACCTTCAACATCGGTGCAGGCGGCCTGCAGACGATCGCGCCTGCGACCACCCTGCCGACGATCTCGACCGAGATCGACATCGACGGCACGACCCAGCCCGGGTTCGCGGGGACGCCGCTGATCAAGCTGCTCGGCTCTCCGGCGGTCAACGGGTTCGGTCTGAGCGTCACCGGTGCCAACTCGTCGATCCGCGGCCTGATCGTGGTGGCCTTCTACCAGGGCATCCAGGTCAATGCCGATGGCGTGGTGGTGGCCGGCAACTACATCGGTGTGACCGAGACAGGCGCCGCGCAGGGCAACACCAGCACCTGGGGCGGCATCCTGGTGGGGTCGGGCGGCGACTATCCGAACACGATCATCGGCGGCACGACGGCGGCCGACCGCAACGTGATCTCGGGCAACTCGTACGGCATCCAACTCCTGTGCGTGAGCAACGTCCGCGTGCAGGGCAACTACATCGGCCTCGATCCCACGGGCACGCTGGCGCGTCCGAACACGAGTGTTCCGGTCCATGTCTCCACCTATGCCCCCGGCTTCGGGTACTGCGGGGCCAGCGCCAACGCCAACGTCATCGGCGGTGATGTCGCCGGGGCGGGAAACGTGGTGTCGGGCAACGCGAGCAACGGGATCGTGATCGGCCTGCGTGGTGGGGGGGCGCTGTCGGGTAACCGTGTGCAGGGGAATCTGGTCGGACTCGCCGCCGACGGCACCACGTCCGTGCCGAACGGTACGGGCTCGGCGATTGTCGTGGCCGGCGCGTTTCCCGGCACAGGCTCGGCAACCAACACCCTCATCGGTGGCACGACGTCTCTCGCGCGCAACGTCGTGGCCGGGAGCAACGCGAACACCAGCGACGTCGGCATCTGGGTGCAGGAGGGCAACCCGACGGGGGCCAGCCCGACCGGCACACTCATCCAGGGCAACTACGTCGGCCTCGACCAGTCGGGGACGCTCGCACGAGGCTTCACCACGGGGATCTGGGTCGGCGGCATCGGCACCGTCGTCGGCGGCACGGTGGCGGGTGCCCGCAACGTCGTCGCCGGCAACTTCAGCCACAACGTCCTGATCGAGCCGCATGGAGCCACCGTGCAGGGGAACTTCATCGGCACCAACGCAGCTGGAACGGCGGCCCTCAGGCCAAGCACGTTCGGCATCCTCGTCAAGGCGCCCAATACGGTCATCGGGGGCACGACGTCCCAGGCGCGCAACGTGATCTCCGGCAACTTGAACGGGCTCTTCCTGTCCGGAAGCAACCAGGTGACGGTTGCCAACGTCGCGGTACACGGCAACTACATCGGGACCGATGCGACCGGCCTGACGGCGGTGCCGAACGTGGGCAGCGGTGTCGTGGTCGATGCGCCGGGCTTCGGCATCGGCGGCACCGGCGCGGGCATGGGCAATGTGATCTCCGGTAGCGGCCGGGGCATCTACCTGCTGCAGACCTCGTGGGGCGTGGTGTCGGGCGTGTCTATCGTCGGCAATCGCATCGGCGTCAACGCGTCCGGGAACCCGCTCGGCAACAGCATCGACGGAATCCTCGTCGACAATGGCGTGAGCGGAGCGATCGTCGGCGGCACGGGCGCCGGCCAGGCCAACGTCATCGCACACAACGGCAGTCGCGGCGTGCTGCTGGCGGGCGGCACCGGCACGGAGATCCGCGGCAACCGCATCGACGCCAATGGCTCACTGGGCATCGATATCGGCGACACGCCACTGGTGGACAGCAACGACTCACTCGATGCCGACACCGGCGCCAATGGCCGGCAGAACTACCCGGTTGTCACCTCGACGACGCTGTTTGCCGGCAATCTCCTGCAGGTGCAGGGCACGCTCAACAGCACGCCGAACACGACCTTCTCGATCGACGCCTACGCCAACGCCACGTGCGACCCGTTGAACAACGGCGAAGGCGACGCATACGTGGGCGGCAACCAGGCGATCACCGACGCGAGCGGCAACGCGACATTCAGCATCCTCGTCGCTGGGGTGCCGGGCAAGGCCGTCATCACGGTCACGGCGACCGGGCCGTCCGGGACGTCCGAGTTCTCGCAGTGCCGCACGGCGACGACACCGACGGTTTCGATCAGCGGACGCGCCACACTCGGCAGTGGCCCAGGTGCGCCGGCCCTGGCGAACATCACGATGACCCTGGCGGGCGGTGCGTCGGCGTCGACGGTCACGGATGCGGCAGGGGCCTACTCGTTCGCAAACCTCACCGCCGGAGTCAGCTACACCGTCACGCCGTCGACGGCAGGTTACGTGTTTGCCCCGGCTTCCCGCGCCTACACGAACCTGACGACCGATCAGGTGAACCAGGATGTCGTCGGCTCGCAGCCGTCGATTTCCGGGACCATCACCCGCAGCGGGGCTGCACTCGCAGGCGTGACGGTCACCCTCTCCGGGAGCGCGTCGCGTACCACGGTGACCGACGCTGCCGGCCAGTACCGATTCGCGGCGCTGCCGGCGGGCGGCAGCTTCACGGTGACGCCCACGCTGACCAACTTCGTGTTCACCGCGTCGTCGCAGTCGCTCGCGAATGTGGTCGCCAACCGGGTGGCCAGTTTCCAGGCTACGCGGCTCTACACCATCAGCGGGCAGGTGCGTGATCTGAACGACACCGGCGTCGAAGGCGTGACGATGTCGATGGCGGGATCGGGCAGTAGTACGCAACTCACCGATCTCGATGGCCGCTACAGCTTCACCGTCCCGGAGGGCGGCAGCTACACGATGACGCCGGCGCGTGGCACCTTCGTCTTCGAGCCGGCGATGCAGTCGTTCCCGAACCTGCAGCGGGACGAGGTCGCCCCGTTCTTCGTGGCGCAGGTGGGCGAGTTCACGCGGTACTTCGCCGAGGGCGCCACGAGCAGCTTCTTCGACACGCGCGTCGCGCTGTTGAACGCGACCGGCCGGCCTGCGACGGCCCGCGTGCGCTTCCAGAAGGGCGACGGCACCGAGGTCCTGCAGACGCTGTCCCTGGCGCCGATTGCGCGCGTCACCATCGATCCGAAGGCGCTCGGCCTGACCGACGCGGAGTTCTCGATGGTGGTCGAGTCCGACCAGCCGCTGATTGCGGATCGCACGATGCGCTGGGACCGTGACGGCTATGGGAGTCACGCCGAGACGAGCATGGCGCGCCCGCTCTCGCAGTGGTTCCTCGCCGAGGGCGCGACGATTGGCGGCTTCGAACTGTTCTACCTCGTGCAGAACCCGAACGCGACCGACGCGACGATCGAAGTGCGCTACCTGTTGCCGGCCCCGCAGGCGCCGGTCGTCCGCACCTACACGGTGCCGGCGCGAACCCGCTTCAACATCTGGGTCAACCAGCAGGACCCGCGACTCGACGACGCCGAAGTGTCGGCCGTCATCACGTCGACCAACGCCGTGCCGGTGATCGTGGAGCGCGCCATGTACCTCAACCTGCCAGGCCAGGTGTTCGGCGCGGGTCACGAGAGCGCAGGCGTGGAGGCGCCGGCCTTGCAGTGGTACTTCGCGGAGGGGGCCACCGGCAGCTTCTTCGACCTCTTCTTCCTCATCGCCAATCCGACGGGGCAGACGGCCGACGTCGAAGCGCGCTACCTGAAGCCCGACGGCAGCGTGATCGTGCGCAGATACGCGGTGCCTGCCAACAGCCGCTTCAACGTCTGGGTCGATCAGGAGGGCCAGGACCTTGCTGATACCGCGGTCGCGACGTCATTCCACGTCACCAACAACGTGGGCGTGGTCGTCGAGCGCGCGATGTGGTGGGGCGGCACGGGTGGGTGGTACGAGGGGCACAACGCGGCCGGCGCCCTGACCATCGGCACCAAGTGGGGTCTCGCCGACGGCGAAGTCGACCCGAGCCGCAGTGCGGAGACCTATGTGCTGATCGGCAACCTCTCGCCCTTTGCGGGAACGGCCCGAGTGACGCTCGTGTTCGAAGATGGCACCCAGGCCACCCGCGACTTCCCGCTCGCCGCCAACAGTCGCATGAACGTGGCCGTGGGCGTCGAGTTCGCGGGGGCGACTGGCAAGCGCTTCGGCACCATCGTCGAGAGCCTGGGGACCACCCCGGCGGAACTGATCGTGGAGCGGGCGATGTTCAACGACGCACGCGGCGTGAAGTGGGCCGCGGGCACCAGCGCACTGGCGACCAGGCTGCGCTGATGCCCGTGGTCTGTCGCCGGCGGCCGTACTACGGGACGCGTCGTCCCGGGACGTACGGCGCGCCGGCCGCCGCCAGGTCGGCGTGTAGCGTCGCCAGTTCGGCGAGCCGGGTGGTCAGCTCTGGACCCAGAGCCCCGAACTCCGCGGTGGCGATCTCGAGCGCGCGCCGCTGCGTGGCCGTGGCAGGCTGTCGCGTCGCCCAGGTCGCGGTGGCGAGTCCGAGGCGGTTGGCGATCGACGGCGTGTCGGACTCTTCGAGCCGCTGACGCGCCGGATCGCCGGTGAGCCGCCGTTCGAGATCCGCGAACGCCTGCAGGAGGGACTCGGTCCGCCGCGCGAGCGTGGGATCGGCCCCCGGCGTGGCGGCCAGCGCCGCGCGCAGGTATCGGCCCTGGTTTCGTGCGTCGCGCACTTGCGCGATCGCGGCGCTGACCCGGCGCTGCAGGGCGGCGGCCTCGGCCTGGAACGCCGTCACGGCGATCGGGTCGGTGCCCGGCGCGAGCGTGTCCACCGCGGTCACCTGGAACGACCGTGCCGCGCCCACCTGGCGCACGGCACCGTTGGAGGCAACCAGCAGCGTGGCCGTGTATCGTCCGGGCGCCACGAGGGGACCGCCCGTTTCGTCGGCCCAGGGAGGACGGAACGCTGGCGGGTCGAGCACGAGCGGCGCCGGATTGGCGGCGCGCAGGTCCCACGCCACCCGATGCACGCCCCGGGTCGACGGCCCCTCGATCAGGCGCACGCGTCGCCCCGTCGCGTCGCTGATGGCAATCAGTACCTTCACGCCAGGCTCGAGCGCTTCGGTCCGCAGCCGGTCGAGATCCGGCACGGGGATGTCCGCGCCCTTGTCGCGCAGCGCGCGTTCCTGCGTGCGCCGCGCTTCGGCCGCCGTGGACAGCGGCGCGTCGAGGTAGTACGTGAGCAGCGCGCCGTCGGGCGGGTTCGGCGACGTGAAGTCGTCGCTGCCGAGCTCGGGCCGGCCCGGGGCCTGGCCGACGGCATACGGGACGTACCACCACGCATCGCGCACCGGGAACAACGTCGACTCGAGTCGGGCCGCGCGGGCCACCTCGCGCAGCGGCGCGTAGTCGTCGAGCACGTAGATGCCGCGGCCGAAACTCGCCGCCACGAGGTCGCCGGCGCGGGACTGGATCTTCACGTCGCGGAACGGAATCGTCGGCACGCCGCCGGTCAGCCGGTGCCAGGTCGCGCCGGCATCGGGCGACCAGTACAGGCCGAACTCGGTGCCGAGGAACAACAGCCGCGGTTCCACGGGATCCTGCTGGATGGCCCAGGCGATGGTGCCGCGCGGCAGGTTGCCGGCAATCGAGCGCCAGGTGCGGCCGAGATCGTCGCTGGCGAACACGTACGGCGAGAAGTCGCCGATCTTGTGCGCATCGGCGACCGCGAAGATGGTGCGCGCCGCGTGGGGCGACGCCTCCACGTCGTTGATGAACGACAGCGGCGGCAGCCCGGGCAGCGCGCCCGCGCGCGTCCACGACCGGCCGCCGTCGGCCGTCACCTGCACCAGCCCATCGTCGGTGCCGACCACCAGCACGCCGGCCTCGCGTGGGGACTCGGCGATGGCCGTGGTCGTGGCGTACTTGGACATCGCGGCGTTGTCGTGGAGCGCGTCGACGCTCCACACCCGGCCCATGTAGCGCTGCGCATATCGCGGCTGCGCGAGCGTCAGGTCGCCGCTGACGGGCGTCCAGCTGTCGCCGCGGTCGTCGCTGCGCCACAGGCGCTGCGAACCGAAGTACAGGCGCGCCGGATCGTGCGGGCTGACCAGGAGCGGCGAGTCCCAGTTCCAGCGCTCGGGCGGATCGCCCGGGGCCGGCATGGGCCTGATCATCACGGTCTCCTCGTTGCGCCGGTCCTTGCGGGTGAGCATCCCCTCCTGCCACATCAGGTACATGGTGTCGGGGTCGCGGGGATCGAAGGCGACGCCGTAGCCGTCGGCGCCGAGCGGCACGTACCAGTCCTGGCTCCGGATGCCCTCGCGATGACGCGTGCGTGAGGGGCCGTGCAGCGTGCCCAGGTCCTGTGCGCCCGCCAGCACGTCGTAGAACGGCACGCGATCGTTGAGCGCCACCTTGTAGAACTGCGACACCGGCATGTTGGGGAAGTGGCGCCAGCGCGTCCCCTCGTCGAAGCTTTCGTAGAGGCCGCCGTCGGTACCCACGAGCATGTGACGCCCGTTTGCAGGATCGATCCACAGCGCGTGGTTGTCGCTGTGCTTGTCGTGCCCGGTCTCGAGCACGCTGAACGTCTTGCCCCCGTCGCGCGTGACCTGCAGGAAGACGTCCATCTGGTACACCAGGTCGGCGTCGGTGGCTGAGGCCACGATCTCCTGGTAGTAGTGCGGCCCGGTGCCTCCAGAGATGTAGCCGTTGCGGCGTTCCCAGCTCTCGCCGCGGTCACGCGATCGGTAGAACCCGCGCTGCTCCGGGCCGGCCTCGATCGTGGCGTAGACGACGCTGGGATCGGCGGCCGTGACGGCGAGGCCGATCTTGCCCATGTCGCCGGTCGGCAGCCCGGTCGTCACCTTGCGCCAGGTCTTTCCGTTGTCGGTGGACTTGTGCAGGCCCGACCCGGGGCCGCCGCCCAGGAACCCCCACACGTGCCGGCGCCGCTGGTACGAGGCGGCGTACACGACATCGGGGTTGGCGGGATCGAACTCCATGTCTGTGACGCCGGTGTGCTCGTCCACCTGCAGCACGGGCGCCCACGTCGCGCCGCCGTCGGTGGTGCGGTACACGCCGCGCTCGCCGCCGGCCGACCACAGGGGGCCCTCGGCGGCCACCAGCACCACGTGGCTGTCGCGCGGATCGATCAGGATCCGGCCGATGTGCTGCGACTGTGGCAGGCCCATGCGCTGCCAGGTGCGGCCGCCGTCGCGGCTGCGGTACACGCCGTCGCCCCAGCCGACGTGCCGCCCGCTGACGTTCTCGCCCGTGCCCACCCACACGATGTCGGGGTTGGCCGGGTCGAGCGCGATCGTGCCGATGGAGTACGACGGCTGGTCGTCGAAGATCGGCGTGAACGTGACGCCGGCGTTGGTCGTCTTCCACACGCCGCCGGATCCGACCGCCACGTACCAGGTGGATCGATCGCGTGGGTCGACGACCACGTCGGCGATGCGGCCGCCCATGAGCGCGGGCCCTATCGACCGCGACGGCAGGGTCGAGACGTCAGCCGCGAGGGAAGCGGGCGCCGGCGCTTGTGCCGCCGGCATCGCCGGGAGCAGGAGCGCAGCACCGATCGCGCCAAGGGCGACGATCATCCCGGGACGGGCGAATCTGTCGGACATGGTCGTCGATTGTACGGGCGAGCGGTGCCGCGGGCGACCACACGGGCCCGGGGCGGGGGCGACGCGGTTACGGGTTGCGGAGCACGGCGGCCACCGCAATCGGCGCGATGGCCCCGTCGGTGATCGTCACGTACATCACCTGCAGGTCTGGGCTGCCGGTGGGCGCCAGGAAGTGGTAGTCGTCGATGTAGCCCTCGGCCCGCGCGTCGAGGGGGGACCCGTCGGGCCACAGGAAGACGACGTCGCGGTTCGCGGTTTGTGGTTCCCAGTCCTCGAAGTCGACGCGATCGGGTGGGCCACTCACGACTCCGTCGGCGTAGATCAGCTTCTTGGGCCCGAGGAACGGCAGGTTCGAGGTGCCTCGTCCTTCCTGCATCGAGGGGTCGCCGTAGTACAGGCGATACCGGGCAGCGCCGGTGTGGAGCGGAAAGGCGGCCTGCGCGCTCGTGAACAGCTTCGGGCAGCCATCCTCGCGATACTGCACCGCCCACCGCGTGCCGTCCCACACCGCGTACCCGTGGTTGTGCGAGGCCGCAGAGCAGCCGTCCACGCGGTCGGTCGTGAACACCATGAAGGTGCCGGGAGCGAGATCCCAGTGTGGCGACTCGAGCGTCGGCCAGGCCACCTTGAACTGTCGCGCGTTGCGAATGCGCGGGTTGCCGTCGGGGTCGCTCTCAACCCCGACGGCCATCGTCGGGGTGCAGCCGCCGCCCGGAGCGAAGTCCTCCGGCCGCTCGCAGGTGGAGGCCGGTCCGGCGTTGAAGTCGAGCCCGCGATACCCGTCCTTGCTGTCGACCCACATCGCGCGCGTCCGGCCGTCGGCGCCCTGCGCCTCGAAGAACAGGCGGACGAATCCTCCGTCGGGTGACGAGACGGGCACACCCTGACCCGTGGCGACCGAGGCCACGAGGGGTGTCGGCGTGGTAGGAGCGGTGACGCCGCTCGATCCCGCGCGGCTGCCGAACGAGAGGAACGACTCGGGGGCCGCGGCATCCGCAGGTCCGGAGGCGACGGCAACCGCCAGTTGCGGCCGGCGATCGCGCGGCATCGGTCCGTAGTACAGCTGCACCGCGCCGGCCATCTCGCCGGCGTCCGGGCCGAAGCGCGTGGCGCTCAATCGGGCGTTCCCATCGGCGACGATCTTCGTGAGGCCGTCGACGGACCGTCCCACACCCACGAACTGCCAGTACTCCGTGTCGGTCGACGCGTCGACCGGGCGCGACGCCACCGCCAACGCACACGGCTCGTCCTGGCACGCGATGACGGTGACGGCGTAGGTGGTCGCGGCCTTGAGGTTGGTGAGCGTCACCGCCGTGGCATCGGCTCCCAGCGTCGCGCGGACCTCGGTGCCCTGAATCGACTCCCGCGCCACCACCTCCACATGGTGGGCCCGATCCGCACGCGTCCATGCGACCGCCAGGCGTGTCGAGGACGGGAGGGAGGATGTCCCCACGGCGGCGGTCGTGACCGGAGTGACGACGACGTCGCCGGGCGCGGTCTGCGCCGAGGCGACGGACGTGCAGAGGCTGAGGGATGCCAGGACGAGGGCAATCGCGGTGCAGGTGTGCGTGGTCACGGGAATCGGCACCGATCTGCCGGGGGGCACTTCGATCAACGCTGTCCGGGTGGCCGGCGAACGCTCCGCGCCAAGCGTAGAATCGCCGCATCATGACACGACGAGTCGTCGCGGGGCTAGCCCTCGCGGTGTTCCTTGGCGCGACACCCGTCTGGGCTCAGGCTCGGGCGTCGCGGCCGAACATCATCTTCATCATGTCCGATGACCACGCCTCCCAGGCCATCTCGGCGTACGGGTCGCGTGTCAACGAGACGCCGCACATCGACAGGCTGGCGCGCGAAGGCGTTCGCTTCGACCGGGCCTTCGTGACCAACTCGATCTGCACGCCGAGTCGCGCGGTGATGCTGACCGGCCAGTACTCGCACCGCAACGGCGTGCCGGTCTTCAACCGGTTCGACAGCTCACGCCAGACGGTCGCGCGGTTGCTGCAGGCCAGCGGCTACCACACCGGCATGATCGGGAAGTGGCACCTGGGCAGCGACCCGCAGGGCTTCGACACCTGGGAGATCCTGCCGGGGCAGGGGGCCTACTTCGATCCGGTGCTGTACACGGCGACGGGTGAGAAGACCTACACCGGGCGGCACGTGACCGACGTCACCACCGACCTGGCGCTCGGGTTCCTGCGCGATCGGCCCACCGACCGGCCGTTCTTCCTGATGGTGCACCACAAGGCGCCACACCGGAACTGGCAGCCCGACGACGTGAATCGGCGGATGTTCGAGGGGCGACGGATCCCTGAGCCACCGACCCTCTGGGATGGGTACCAGACACGGACCGACGCCCTCCGCGAGAACAAGCAGCGCGTCTTCGACGATCTGACACGCCGCGACCTCAAGCTCACGCCGCCCGCCGAGCTGCCCGCCGACCAGCGGAACGCCTGGCTGAACGTCAAGCCGATGGAGGTGACCGTCCAACAGGACGGGCGACCAGTGACCCTGACCGGGGAAACCCTGGCGCGGTGGAAGTACCAGCGGTACATGCAGGACTACCTGGCGTGCGTGCAAGGCGTCGACGACAGCGTCGGTCGCATCCTGGACCATCTCGACAGCAGCGGACTGGCCAGGAACACCATCGTCGTGTACACGAGCGACCAGGGCTTCTACCTCGGCGAACACGGGTTGTTCGACAAGCGCTTCATGTACGAAGAGAGCCTCCGGATGCCGCTGCTCGTCCGCTGGCCGTCGGTGATCGCGGCGAGATCGACCTCGGATGCGATGGTGCTGAACGTCGACTTCGCGCCGACGTTCCTCGAGGCGGCGGGCGTGCCGGTGCCGGCCGACATGCAGGGGCGTTCAGCGGTGCCCGTGTGGCGGGGACAGACGCCGGCCGACTGGCGGACCTCGATGTACTACCGCTACTACCACGACCCCGGTGACCACGACACACGTGCGCACTACGGCGTGCGGACGACCCGGCACAAGCTCATTCACTACTGGACCCGGGATCAGTGGGAACTCTTCGACCTGGCCGCTGATCCAGACGAAATGCACAACCTGTACGGCCAGCCTGGCACGGAGGCCCTCACGGCTGGATTGAGGGCCGAACTGACCCGGCTCAAGGCGGAGCTCGGCGACGATGACCAGTTCGCGCGCACGCAGCCGCCCAATGGCGTCGATGGACCCGTCGCGAAACTGCGGGGGCGGTAGCGACGGCGCCGCTGATCACTCGGTCGCCGGCGTGCCCGGCGCGCGGCGCGTTCGCCACGCGCAGCGCGCGCAGGGCAAGGCCCCGGTGGTATCGTGGTCCCGCGCACGCCGGGCTGCCGTGCCCGTCGGCCTCGGCCGGCCCGCCGCGCCTCTCGAGGCCTCGTCCAGGCGCCCACTCCCGGGCTCTGCGCCGACCCCGATTCCCGACCCCGATTCCCGACCCCGACTCCCGATTCCCGACTCCCGTTTCCCGTTTCCCGACTCCCGCCCATGGATACCCTCAACGGCCTCCCTCTCGTCGCCCCCAAGGTCACGCCGGTGCTCGACCCGGCCTTCCGCCCTGCCGTGCTCGCCGTGCGTGCGTTTCGCGCACAGGTGGCTGCAGCCGGTGGAGGCGTGCCGGTGCGCCTGGCCATCGAGCAGGCCGACGGCTCGGTCTTCCGCTTCGACATCGCCGTGCTCCCGCCCTCGCACCCTGATGCGGCCGGCAACGCGGCGTTCGTCGAGCGCTTCGTCAAGTTCCTGCTGTGGTCGCGCGGTGGCTGGAAGATCTACATCGACGGTCCGGCCGACCTGGCGACCTCGCTGAAGGCGCACTACGTCGACACGGCCACCGGCCGCTTCGATGCCGACCTGGTGGCCTTCCGGATGTTCGATCACCCGATCGAGGTGGTGCACACCACGGACCTTCCGGCCGAGCGCTCGGTGACCAAGCCGCTCGGGCGGCACCTCGAGGGCTACCGGATCGGCTTCGACCTCGGGGGCAGCGACCGCAAGGTGGCGGCCGTGGTCAACGGCGAGGTGGTGTTCAGCGAGGAGACGGTGTGGGACCCGTACCACAAGCCCGATCCGCAGTACCACTTCGACGGGATCGTGGACTCGCTCAAGAAGGCGGCCGAGCACCTGCCGCGCGTGGACGCCATCGGCGGCAGCGCCGCGGGCGTGTACGTGAACAACCGCGTGAAGGCCGGGTCGCTCTTCCGTGGCGTGCCGCAGGACCTGTTCGACGCGCGGGTCAAGGACCTCTTCCTCGAGGTGAAGCGGGCCTGGCACGACGTGCCGTTCGAGGTGGTCAACGACGGCGAGGTCACCGCGCTCGCGGGATCGATGTCGCTCGGCAAGAACGCGATCCTCGGCATCGCGCTGGGTACCAGCACCGCCGCGGGCTACGTGACCCGCGACGGCAACATCACGTCGTGGCTCAACGAACTCGCCTTCGTGCCGATCGCGTTCAATCCCGATGCGCCGGCCGACGAGTGGTCGGGTGACTACGGCGTGGGCTCGCAGTACTTCTCGCAGCAGGCGGTCGGGCGCCTCCTGCCGGCGGCCGGCATCGAGACGCCCGGCGACCTCGGCCTGCCCGAGAAGCTGAAGGTCGTGCAGAAGCTGCGCGACGAAGGTCACGCCGGCGCGAAGAAAATCTACGAGACGCTCGGCACGTACCTCGGCTACGGCGTGGCGCACTTTGCCGACTTCTACGACATCGCGCACGTGCTCGTGCTCGGGCGCGTCACGTCCGGTCCCGGCGGCGACGACATCGTCAACGGCGCGCGCCACGTGCTCGACGTCGAGTTCCCCGAACTCGCCTCGCGCATCACCTTCCACGTGCCAGACGAGAAGGACAAGCGCCACGGCCAGGCCATCGCCGCGGCGAGCCTGCCGGAGGTGGGCCGATGAGCACGCCGTACCACACTTACGTCTCGGCGCTCGCGCAACTGGTGCACGACGGCAAGGGCTTCCAGCTCGGAGGCTTTCCGATGCCGGCGCACCCGCCGCTGGCGGCCGATGCGCCGCGCGTGCTGATCTTCTCGCCGCACCCCGACGACGAGTGCATCATCGGCGGGCTGCCGCTGCGGTTGCAGCGTGAGGCGGGCTACCGCGTCGTCAACGTCGCCGTCACGCAGGGCAGCAACAAGGCGCGCCAGCAGGGGCGCTGGGACGAACTCGCCAAGGCCTGCGAGTACCTCGGCTTCGACCTCGTGCAGACCATCCCGGGCGGACTCGAGAAGATCAACGCCAAGGCCCGTGCCGGCGACCCCGCGCACTGGGCCGGGTGCGTCGAGGTGATCGCGAACATCCTGGCCGAGCACCAGCCGCGCGTGGTGTGCTTCCCGCACGAGACCGACTGGAACAGCTCGCATATCGGCACGTACCACCTCGTGATGGACGCGCTGGGCCGGATGCCGGCCGACTTCACCTGCCACGTCGCGGAGACCGAGTTCTGGGGGGCGATGGCGACGCCGAACCTGATGGTCGAGTCGAGCGTGCAGGACCTGGCCGACATGATGGCGGCGCTCTCGTTCCACGTCGGCGAGGTGCAGCGCAACCCGTACCACCTCCTCGTGCCGGCCTGGATGCAGGACAACGTGCGGCGGGGTGGGGAAGTGGTCGGCGGGCAGGGCGGGGCTGCGCCCGACTTCCTGTTTGCGACGATCTATCGCCTCCGCCAGTGGAAGGGCGGCGCCCTCCAGTACACCTACGACGGCGGCCGCATCCTCGCGGCGGGCACCAGTCCGGCGACGCTGCTGGCCTGACGTCGCACCACGGACCGCGAGAACCGACGGGCGCCCCAGGGCGCCCGTTGCCGTTCAGGGCTGCGGATGCCCCGCCGGCCTTGTGGGCGCTCAGCGCGCGTGGTTCTGCCGCAGCAAGTCGTCCAGCGCGACCAGGGCCTGGTCGGCCCCCATCGTCAGGCGCACGTCCACGGCGTCGGCCGACGCGGCCGGCTCCGGGTTGATCTCCACCACGAGTGCCCCTGCGGCATGCGCGAGTGGCACGAGTCCCGCGGCGGGGTAGACCTGCGAGGACGTGCCGACGGTCAGGAAGACGTCTGCGCGCTGTGCGTCGTGGACCGCGGCGTCGAGGACCGCGGGATCGAGGGATTCCCCGAACCACACGACATCGGGGCGGAGCACCGCGCCGCACTCGCAGCGGGGCGGGAGCGGGGCCAGCGGCACCTCGAGCTCCTCGCGCGAGCCGCCCGCCGGACAGCCACGCACGCACCGCAGGCGCCAGATCGATCCGTGCAGCCGACGCACGTGGCGCGTGCCGGCGCGTTCGTGCAGTCCGTCGACGTTCTGCGTGATGACGCGCATGGCGTCTCGCGCCGCACTCCAGCGGGCGAGCACCTCGTGTCCGGCATTGGGTGCGCATGCCGCGATCTGCTGCCGCCGCCAGTCGTACCACTCCCAGACGAGCGCCGGGTCTCGCGCGAACGCCGCCGGTGTGGCGAGGTCCTCGGCGCGGAATGTCCGCCAGAGCCCACCCGCGCCGCGGAAGGTCGGGACGCCGCTGGCGGCCGACATTCCGGCCCCCGTCAGCACCACGATTGCCCTCGCGTCGGCAAGGGCCGTCGCCACGCGCCGCAGGGCCTCGTCGCCCTTCATCTCCGAGTCATACACGCGTGGTAGATTACGACTGCTTGCCCCGTCATCACAGGACGCCCTGGTGGCAGTGATCGACCGTCTCCGCATTGCCGTCTCGCCGGTTCACCGTGCCCTCGAAGGCACTGCGCTGGCGCGCGCCATGGCGGCGGGCGATGTGTCGCCTGCTGCGTACGCGACGCTCGCGCGTCAGACATGGCACCTCCATGCGGACGTCGAGCCGCAACTGGCGCGTGCCGCGCGCGCGTGGCCGGCGTTGGAGGGGCTCGTCGACCCGTCGCACGACAGGGCCGCGCTCCTGGCCACCGACCTTCGATACCTGGCGCCCGACGACGCGACGCCCGCCCACCCCGCCATCATCGAGGCCTGTGCGCGCGTGCGCGTCGACGTCGAGATGCGCCCGTGGACCGCGGCGGGGCCGCTGTACGTGCTCGAGGGATCGCGCCTCGGCTCGGCGGTGCTGCTCCGCGCACTGGCCGCGGGCTGGGGCGTGCCTGCCACCGCCGGCGTCGGCCTCGACTACCACCTGCCCCCTTCCGCCGGGTGGTGGGCGTCGACGGTACGCTCGCTCGAGGCGCTCCCGCTCAACGCCTCGCAGGTCGACGACATCTGCGCGTCGGCCTCGGCGCTGATGCACTCGCTGTGGTGCCTCTATCAGGACCTGAAGCCTGCCGACGTGGATGCCGCGTCGGCGCTCCGGGCGTCGCACGCATCATGAGCATGCCCGATCCCTTCCGCGTCGACGACGCGCTGCTCGCCACCTGCGCGGCCGAACCGATCCACGTCCCTGGGGCCGTGCAGACGCACGGGCTCCTGCTCGTGCTGTCGCCCGACCTGCATGTCGAGCAGGCGGCTGGTGCCGCGCTCCTCGATCTGCCGCCGGCGGCGCTGCCGGGACGCGACCTCGCCGCACATGTCAGCGCCTCGCTGGCCGGCGCCGTGCGCGCGTCGTTGCCCACGCTGCGGTCCGGGGCGCCCCGCGATCTCGGCACGTACCTGCTCAACGGCGTGGACCTCGACGTGTCGCTGCATCGCCACGAGGGGCTGATCCTGCTCGAACTGATCCCGCGCGGCACGCGGGCTCCCGGCCTGGGCGTGACCATCGACTCTGGCATGGTCATCACGGAACTGCTCGACACGCTCGGGCGAGGTGAGCTGGCAGACCTGCCGATCGAGGCCCTGTGCGCGCAGGTGGCCGAGCGGTTCCGCTCGTTCAGCGGCTACGACCGCGTGATGGTGTACCGCTTCGATGCCGAGTGGAACGGCGAGGTGGTCGCTGAAGCGGGCCCCGAACCCGACGGTCGGTTCCTCGGCCTGTGCTTCCCGGCGTCGGACATCCCGCCGCAGGCTCGCGACCTGTACCTGCGACTCCGCCTGCGCGTGCTCGCCGACGTCGCGGCCGACCCGGCGCCGCTGTACCCCACGCTCCATCCGCGAACCGGTGGGCCGCTCGATCTGACGTACGCGCAGTTGCGGGCACTCTCGCCCGTGCATCGCGAATACCTCGGCAATATGGGCGTGCAGGCGACGCTGGTCGTGTCGATCGTCCTGGAGGGCCGTCTCTGGGGCCTGCTCTCCTGCCACCACTATTCCCCACGCGTGCCCGATGCGCCGACACGCATCCTGGCCCAGGGGCTGGTCGCCCTGCTCGCGGCCATGGTCCGCGCGCACGAACAGCAGCAGCGGGCACTTGGTGAGCGCTGGGCCCAGGCCTTGCTCGACACGCTGCGGACCCGCGTGCTCTCGATGCAGGACCTCGGGCAGGCCATCATCGATCCGGCCGCGCGCTTCCAGGAGATCGTGGCGGCCGATGGCCTCGCGGTGGTGATGCCCGCGGGGCAGCAGGCACGCGGGATCGTTCCGGCCATGGACGTCCTCGACGGCATCGTGACGTGGCTGGACGAACACGTGGGCGCCTTCTACGTCTCCGACCACCTGGCGGCAGAGCCCGGCGTCCCCGCGGGCGTCCTGCCGGCGGCGGCAGGCCTACTGGCCCTTCGATTGCCCGGCTTCGTCCGGGCATGGGTGATGTGGTTCCGCAGTGACAGCACGCGCGCGGTGCGTTGGGGCGGCGACCCGCGCAAGGGCATCGTGACCGACCCAGGCGGCGTCGCGCGACTCACGCCCCGGGCCTCCTTCGAGACGTGGCTGCAGACGGTCGAGGGGCGGGCGCGCCCCTGGACCATCGCGGAGCGAGCGATGGTCTCGGAAGCTGTGCGCACCAACCTCCTCGACGTCGTCGTGAGCTGGCAACGACGCCAGGCCGAGGCCCTCGAGGCGCACTACTCGCATCTGCTCTCGCAGGTCCACGATGCCATCATCGTGCTCGACGCGCAGGGGGTGGTCACGTTCTGGAGCGCCGGCGCGGCGGAGATCTTCGGGTGGTCCGCTGCCGAGCGCCTGGGCCGGCCGCTCGTGGGGTGCCTGTCGCCCGGGTTCTGCGACTACCTCCGCGGCCAGATTGGCGCCGTGGCCACGGGCCCGCGCATCTCGGACGAAGTCGAGTTCGAGCGCCCGGATGGGCGCCGCCTGCTGCTGGACCTGCACGTCGATCGGGTCGTCGACGCGCAGGGCCGGGGCACGGCGTTCGTCATCATCGCGCGCGACGCCACGCAGCGTCGCCACCTCGAGATGCAGTTGCGACAGGCCGCCAAGATGGAGGCCGTCGGTGGCCTGGCGGGCGGGATCGCCCACGACTTCAACAACCTGCTGACGGTCGTCACGGGCTTCAGCGCCCTCGTCCTCAAGAGCCTGTCCGAGGAGGCGCCCGAGCGCTGGATGGTGCAGGAGATCGCCAGCACGGGGCAGCGCGGCATGGCCCTCACGCAGCAGATGCTGGCGTTCAGCCGTCGCCAACTGCTCCAGCCGGAGACGTTCGATCTCAATGCGGCGGTGCGGTCGTGCAGCCGGATGCTGGAGCGACTCATCGGCGAGGACGTGCGCCTGCAACTGGCCCTGTCCGATGGCGGGTGCGCCGTACACGTCGACCGGGGGCAACTGGATCAGGTGCTGGTGAACCTCGCGGTGAATGCGCGAGATGCCATGCCGACGGGTGGGCAGCTCACCTTCCGTACGGCGAAGATGCGGCATGACGGCGGCGAGATCCGCAGCGGCGTCAGGATGCCTGCCGGCGAGTACGTGTGCCTGTCGGTCGAGGACACGGGCGTCGGCATGGATGAGGGCACGCTCGCCAAGGTGTTCGAGCCCTTCTTCACGACCAAGGAGTCCGGCAAGGGGACCGGCCTCGGCCTCTCGGTGGTCTACGGCGTCGTCAACCAGAGCCAGGGCTTCATCGCCGTCGAAAGTGCGCCCGGACGAGGCACGGTGTTCTTCGTCTACCTGCCGCTGGTCGGCCCGGTGGCTGGTCCGGCCGGCACCGTGGCCGGCCAGGCGCTGGCCCTTGGCCGCGGCGAGACCGTCCTCGTCGTGGAGGACGAACCCGGCGTCCGCTCGCTCGCGTGCCTGCTGCTGCGCGAGCACGGCTATCGCGTGCTCGAAGCTGCGCATCCGGGCGAGGCCCTCGAACTGGCGTCGCAGGCGGCGACCATCGACCTGCTCCTGAGCGACGTCGTCATGCCCGAGATGCAGGGCCCTGAGGTGGCCGAGCGGCTCTCGCGCGCCCTGCCGGACCTGCGCGTGCTGCTGATGTCCGGGTACCCGGGCGATGAGATGGTGCGTCGGGGACTGGTCTCGGAGGGCATCGACCTGCTGCACAAGCCCTTCACGCCCGCGGTCCTGCTCGAGCGGGTCCGCGCGGCCCTCGACGGCGCGCCGTTCAGACGCTGACGCCACGCCCGGCCGCTCACGTGACAGGGCTGTCGGCCGATTACTTCCGAAGGCGCGTCCCGGCCTCCCCTCCGCGACGCGCGAAGCCGCTCGCATGGCTGCTGCGCCCCTTCCTCCCGACGAGGCCGAGCGTCTCCGCGCCCTCGACCGTTACGGCATCCTCGATTCGCCGGCCGAGGCCGACTTCGATGACCTGACGGCCATCGCGGCGGCCGTGTGCGGCACGCCGATCGCGCTGTTGACGTTGGTCGATCGCGACCGGCAGTGGTTCAAGAGCCGCCATGGCCTCGACGTGGCGCAGACCGGACGCGACGAGGCGTTCTGCGCGCATGCCATCCTGCAGGCGGGCCTGTTCGAGGTGCCCGACACCGCACGCGATGCCCGGTTCGTCGACAACCCCCTGGTCACCGGAGCGCCGGGTATCCGCTCGTATGCGGGCATGCCGCTCGAGGCGCCAGACGGCCGGCGCCTCGGCACCCTGTGCGTCATCGACCGGCAGCCCCGCGCGCTGACCCCGCTGCAGCAGGACGTGCTCCGGCGGTTGGCGCGTCAGGCCGTGGCCCAACTCGAGGTGCGCCGCCGGGCCCGCCGCGAAGTGACGCTGATGCAGGCCGTCGCCGCCGTGCAACAGGCCCTGATCGACGGCGTGTCCCTCGACGCCATCCTCGACCTGGCGCTGCAGCGAGCCATCGCGCTGACGGGGGCCGCGCAGGGCCTGGTGGCGGACATCCACGGCGGCCAGGGCGCCGAGTACCTGACGGCACGCGCGTCATTCAGCGTGTCGTGGACGCCGGAGGAGCACGAACGTCAGCGTCAGCGTCTCGCCAGTGGGGTGCGCTGGCGCACGCTGCCGCCGGCGGTGCGCAGCGCGATCGCCTCCGCACGCCCTGTCCGGTGCACCGGCGACGACGCGCGCCGTGTGGGCGCGATGCTGCTCGAGTCGTCAGCGCCGACGACGGCGTTGGTGCTCCTGCCGGTGATCTCGGCCGGGCGGCCCCTGGCGTTGGTCGCCCTGGCCGACCCCTGCGGCAGCGACGATGCCGAGGGCGAACTCGCTCCCTTGCTCGCCGCCTGCGGCGAGGCCATCGCCAGCCAGCGACAGGCCGACGCGAGGCGCCAGACCGAGCACACGCTGGAACAGGAGCGCCGCCGCCTGCGCCTGGCCCTGCTGGCCTCGAGCGTCGGCGTGTTCGAACTCGACGTCGCCAGCGGCGAACTGACCTGGGACTGGCGGATGTGGGACATGCACGGCGTCGAGCCGCGCACCACGGGCTGGTCGCTGGCCGACTGGGTGTTGCTGTTGCACCCGGAGGATGCCGACCGCGCGGTCGACGAGTTCGTCGCGTCGACCGGCACGCAGCAACTGCTCGAGGCGCAGTACCGCATCGTGCGGCCGGACGGGCGCGTGCGTCACCTGAGGGCCCACGGGCAGGTGTTCGAGAGCGACGGGAGGCAGTTGCTGCTCGGCGTTGCGCTGGACGTCACCGGGGACGTGCAACTGCAGCACGACCTGAACCAGGCGCGCCTCGAGGCCGAATCGGCCACGGCGGCCAAGGGACAGTTCCTCGCCACGATGAGCCACGAGATCCGCACGCCCATGAACGGCGTGCTCGGCATGCTCGAGCTCCTGCTGCGCAGTGACCTCTCGCCCGAGCAGCGGGACACGGCCGCGATGGCGCACGGGTCGGCCGAGGCGTTGCTGCACATCCTCAACGACATCCTCGACCTCTCCAAGCTCGAGGCGCAGCAAGTGGTGCTGGAGTCGATCGCGTTCGAGCCGGTCCGCCTGGTCGGCGACACGCTCGCGCTCCTGTCGCCGCGCGCCCTGGAGAAGCACCTGGCGCTCGCCTCGGAGGTGGACCCTGCGGTGCCGCCCTGGCTCGAGGCCGACCCCACGCGCATCCGGCAGGTGCTCATCAACCTTGTCGGCAATGCCGTCAAGTTCACTGCACGGGGCGAGATCCGCGTCCGCCTGCGGCTGTCGGGCCCGCACGACAGCCTGCTGCGTGTGGAAGTCGAGGATACCGGCGAGGGCATCGCGCCGGAGGCTCGCGAGCGCCTGTTCACGCGTTTCGCGCAAGCGGAGGTCTCGACGACGCGCCGTCACGGCGGCACGGGCCTCGGGCTCTCGATCTGCCGGCAACTCGTGGAACTCATGGGGGGCGACATCGGCGTCGAGAGCACACCCGGCGAGGGGAGCCTCTTCTGGTTCACCGTGCCCGCGCGTGCCGCGGCGACGCCGGAGCGCCCGGTCGATGTGGCCTCGCCCGTCCTTGCCGCACTGGCGCCGCAACTGCCGCTCCGCGTCCTGGTGGCCGAGGACAACCCGGTGAACCAGCGTCTCGTGCGTGCCTTCCTGGCGCCCGGGCGTCATGAGGTGGTGGTGGTCGGCGACGGCGCGGCCGCCCTGGCGGCGCTCGACGCGGACACCTTCGACGTGGTGCTGATGGACGTGCAGATGCCTGGCGTGGACGGCATCGAGGCGACCACCTCGATTCGTGCACGCTCGACGCCCGATCGCCACGTGCCGATCATCGCCCTGACGGCCAACGCGATGGCGGGCGAGCGTGAACGCTACCTCGCGGTCGGGTTCACCGACTACGTCTCCAAGCCCGTGTCCATGCGGTCGCTGGCCGATGCGCTGGCCCGGGTCTGCGCGCGCGAGGGCCAGGCGCGCCGCGATGCCTGACTGGCGCCCCTCAGAGCGGCGTGGTATCCGGAGTGAAGAGCGCGTCGAGCCGCCCCGACGCGGCGATGGCATCGAGGTGGGCGGCCACCTTGCGCATCACGTCCGTGCGCGTCTTGTACGTCACGAGCCGGACCTCGTCACCCCCGCGGCTGTACGAGACGTCCAGCAGCACGCCCTCGACCTCGATGCGCGGCGTGTCGACTGCCGACGCGTCAGGTTCGCGCGGCGTGCCGTGCAGGTCCGCCTCCAGGATGCCGACCACGGCGTCGCGCAATGGCCTGCCGCCTGGCGACAGCAGGTAGGCCTGGTACTCGCCGTCGCGGGCCTCCTGCAGCACGCCACGATGGGGTAGCAGCGGCGCGTCGGGCTTCACCTCGAGCACGTCGACTCCTGCGCCTGACCGCACCCACGCGAAGTGGTGTGCCAACCACGCGGGCGTGATGTCCAGCGCTGCGGTGCGATAGCGCATGCGGGCGCGGTCGATCGGGATGACCGTCGTCGCCCCGGTGTCGAGCCGCAGCGTCGCGATGGACGGCACGGTGTCGTAGCCGTTGCCGGGGACGAACCAGGCCATCGAGCGCGCGTCGGGCGACACCGCGAGCGGGGGGCGATCCTGCTCGTGGATCGGCTCGCCAGGCCAGCCGCGTGGCGCCAGCGTGCGTGCCTGCGTGTCGATCAACACCGGACCAATCAGGTACACACCCGGCTCGGCGAAGGTCGTCGTGTCGAGCCACTGCCGCGGCGCGCGCTCGACGGATGCCGGCGCCCGGTCGACTGTCTGAAGGTTCCAGGCCGGGGCGCGTGCGTCGCAGGAGACAGGAGCCGGCCACGCCGCTGATTCGGCATCAATCAGTCGACACCCGTCCTCTCCCGCGAGCAGGAGCGTCCAGGGGGTTCGGCTCACCACGGCCACCCAGTCGAGTCCCTCCGCGCCGGCGATGGGTGAACCATCGCGCAAGACACGGTAGCTGCCGGTGACCTGCAGTGCCTCGTCGCGATATCGCGAGAACCAGCGGGCGACGGTCTCCACCCTGAACGGTCCGGCCTGCTGCACACGAACGGGCGCGGTGCGCGGGATCACGCGGATGCGATACGACGCGGGCGCGCCAGCGCGTGAGTCCTCGGTCGGCAGCCAGGCGCTCCAGTCCAGATCCTCACGGCCCGGGCTCCGGCGCAGTGGCGGGCGCACGGCGGCAATCGACGACGCGCCGACCTGCGCGATCACGATCGGCGTGCCGCGCGACGTGAAGATCGGGGCCACGCCCGGCACGATCCACGTGCCGTCCACGAGGCGGGCATCGTCGAGCCAGAGGGGCCCGGCTTCCTCGCGGCGCATCGTGGCGCCGCTGAGCGTGCCCAGGCGCACCTCGCCAGGCCCCTCCTGCGGTCGTGGTGGGGTGCGTCCGGCCGGCCACCGCCATTCGATGGCCAGGTACAAGGTCTCGCCGTCGATCTCCGGCGGGACATCGGCCAGCAGCCGCGCCGCCGAGGCGACGGCCCCCGCGATGGCCAGCACCACGGCGATGGCCAGGCCCGCGGCCTTGAGCGCGGTCATGCCCGGCAACGGGGCGACGCCGCGCGCCAGTCCGAGGCCGACCAGCGTGCCGACGCCCCCACCGATGAGCGCCATGAACACCACGAAGAACCCCGAGGCTCCCTCGCGCGACGTGATGCCGTACCAGTCCACGCACCACGCCGCGACGACGCCGCCGGCGAGCATGGCCACCGCGCCGGCCAAGAGGGCGACGAGCAGGGATGAAGTCCAGGACATGGAGAAAGCGAAGGGGCGCAACTATGGCCTGGTCATGCGCCGTCGTGGGCCGCGTGCGCTGCCGCGCGGCGCAATCGGTCGTGGATGGCGTCCCACGCGTCGCCCTCGGGGGGGCGCGCGACCAGGATGACGTCGGCCCCGGCGGCGTCGAGCGTCCGCAGGTGCGAATACAACGCGCGGCCGAAGGCCTGGGCCTCGGCCTCGGCGTCGATGCCGAGTGAGAGGTCGGCCATCGTGCTTGCGCTTGGCGCGAGCGCTGCGACGCGCTGTCCCGCGGCGCGGCACCTGTCGACCGTAGCGCGCAGCGAATCAGCTGCGACGATCGTCACCGGTGTGCGTGGCGCGTAGTGCGACACGACACTGCCAGGCACGCGCGGCACCCCGCCCGTGGCGTCTCCGAGCATCCCCACGACTGCGGCGATGTCCTCGGCCGTGATGCGGCCAGGCCTCAGCACGCGCGGCGTGTCGGTCGTGCAGTCGACAATCGTCGACTCGAGGCCCACGTCGCAGGGGCCGCCGTCGAGGACCAGCGCGACGTCGTCGCCGAGATCGGCGCGCACGTGCGCCGCGCTCGTCGGGCTGACGCGGCCGTACCGGTTGGCCGAGGGCGCGGCGATGCCGCCGCCGAAGGCCTCGAGCACCGCCTGGGCCACCGGATGCGCGGGCACGCGTACGGCCACGGTGTCCTGCCCGCCGGTGACCTGCGGCAGGACGTGCGCGGCCTTCGGCAGGACCAGCGTGAGGGGGCCTGGCCAGAAGCGGCGTGCCAATGCCTCGGCGGCAGGCGGCCAGGCGCGACTCCACGCGCGCGCAGCCGCGGCGTCGGCCACGTGCACGATCACGGGATGGGTCGCCGGCCGTCCCTTGATGGCAAAGATCCGCGCGATGGCGCCGACGTTCGACGCATCGCCGGCGAGCCCGTAGACCGTTTCGGTGGGCAGCCCGATCACCGACCCGGCGCGCAGTGCGGCCACGGCGGCGTCGATGTCGTCGGGACGGACCATGGTCCCGATGATACCCGTGCGGGCGATGCCGCTGGCCTCAGAGCAGGCCCTTCTTCACATCGGCGAGGAGGGCGTCCGCGGCGGCGTGCCCGGCGATGCAGCGAAGCCCTGCCACGAGCAGTAAGGAGTCGGCGTGCTCGCCCGCGAAGTGCATGCGTCGCGGGGGACAGCATCGACCGGCCGGAGCAGGCGCATCAGGCGATGGAACAGCGGGGTGCGTCCGGGCCTGGCTCAGGAAGACTAACGCGCGACAGACCGACGCTGAACGGACGGGGGCGCTGCGCGTGGAACGGTCGAGGGTAAGATGCCCGCCATGCGCAGCAGGTGGTGGGGCGTGGCAATGACGATGGTGCTCGCGACGGCGGCGCCAGCGACGGCGGAGGTGACGGTGGAACGCGTGGCCTGCCCGGGCTCGGGACAATGCGTGCGGCTGAGCAACGGCACGGTCGAGGTGCTGCTGGCCACCGAGATCGGCCCGCGCATCCTTCGGTACGGTTTCATCGGCGGCGACAACCTGCTCGGCTGGGTCCCCGAGTCGTCCGTGAAGACGGCCCTCGGGGAGTGGAAGCCGTGGGGCGGTCACCGCCTGTGGGCGGCTCCGGAGCACATGCCGCGCAGTTACTCGCCCGACAACGCCCCCGTCGACGTGAAGGTCGCGGGGCGCACCGCGACGCTCACGCAGGCGGTCGAGCCGCAGACAGGACTGCGCAAGACGCTCACGGTGACGCTCGCCGAGTCCGGGACCGGCGTCACGGTCGGCCACCGCCTCGAGAACACGTCGTTGTGGGACATCCAGGTGTCGCCCTGGGCCCTCACGATCATGAATGGCGGTGGCACGGTGATTCTTCCGCAGGAGCCGTACGCCAGCCACGACGACGCGCTCCTGCCGGTGCGGCAGGTGACGCTCTGGGCCTACACGGACCTGTCGGATCCGCGCTGGCAGATCGGCCCGAAGTTCCTCCGCCTGCACAACGATGCGGCCCGCGCCGGATCGCAGAAGATCGGCATCGCCAACCACCAGAACTGGGCCGCCTACCATCGCGGCGGCCAGCTGTTCGTGAAGCGATACGACTGGAAGGACGGGGCGACGTACCCGGATGGCGGCGTCAACACGGAGGCCTATACGGCCGGCGCCTTCATCGAACTCGAGACGCTCGGCGTGCTGGCCGCGCTGGCGCCAGGGTCGTCGGCCACCCACGAGGAGCGGTGGTTCCTCTTCAAGGACGTCACGCAGCCGAAGGCCGACGAGGACCTGGCGCGCGTGCTGGCGCCCCTGCTCGCCAGCACGCGGTAGGGAGAGCGAACTCAGACCTGCGCCGGCACCTCGAAGCCCTGCCGGTACGACGGGCGACGCAGGAGGGCATCGGCGGCGGGCGCGTTCACGAACTGCTCCGTCGCGCCGTCGAACCGCAGCAACTGCTCGGTGCGGTACGAGATGTTCGCGAGGTGGCACAGCGACGTCGACAGGTGCCCCTCGTGGATGTCGGCGTGCAGGTCGGCCTTCCGCCCGGCGCGCAGCGCCGCGATGAAGTTGCCCCAGTGGTTGCCGTCGGGGGTGTCGGGCTTCGACCCGGCAAACGGCTCGCGGCTGCGGCCCTTGAAGGCGCGCCACGTGCCGCCGCTGATCTCCAGCCAGCCGTCCTCGCCGAAGAACAGGTTGCCGACCTCCTGGCCCTGGCTGCCCTCGTGGTTGGTGTAGCGGCCCCGCGTCTCCATCTCCAGCAGCGTGCCGTCGGCGTACTTGTACGTCGCCGTCTGCGTGTTGGGCGTCTCCTGCGTGGTGCGGTCGTGCCCGAACACCTCGACGTCGCCGTACACGCGGCGCCCCGGCGTCTGCGTGGCGTCGTCGGTCTTGAAACCGTAGAGGCCGCCGGCCGAGTACACCGTCACGGGATGCTCGTCCTTGCGCAGGCCCCAACGCGCGAGATCGAGCTGGTGCGGGCCGGTGTTGCCCGTGTCGCCGTTGCCGGTATTCCAGTACCAGTGCCAGTTGTAGTGGGTCCGCTTCTCGGCATAGGGCTGCCACGCGGCGGGGCCGACCCACATGTCGTAGTGCAACTCCCCGGGCGCCGTGGCCTCCTTCGCCACGCCGTACGAGTCGCGGGCCTTGAAGCACAGCGCGCGGGCCATGTAGAGCCGGCCGATGCCGCCGCCGTGCAGGAAGGCCATGGCCTCACGGACCGCCACGCCCGAGCGGTTGTTGAGGCCCACCTGGACGAAGCGGTCGTACTTGCGTGCCGCCTCGATCATCTTCCGGCCTTCCCAGATGTTGTGGGACGCCGGCTTCTCCACGTACACGTGCTTGCCGGCCTGTGCGGCCCGGATCATCGCCAGCGCGTGCCAGTGGTTGGGGATCACGATCGACACGGCATCGATGGCCTTGTCGTCGAACACCTTCCGCATGTCCCACTGCGTCGTCGGCGTGACGCCGCTCTTCTGTGACACCAGCGAGACCGCTGGCCCCCAGAGCCGCTCGTCGACGTCGCAGATGGTGCGAATCGCGACGTTGTGGCTCTCCTTGAGGCCACAGAAGGCGTTCAGGTGCACGGTGCCCTGGTTGCGCACGCCAATCACCGCGAGGTTGATGCGGTCGTTGGCGCCCTGGATGGCGGCGTAGGACTTCGCGGTCGTGCCGAGGCTGGCGATGGTGGCGCCGGCCGTGCCGAGGAGGCCCTGCTTGATGAACTGACGACGAGGCGTGTGGGTCATGGGGGCAGCAATCGTTGCGGGAACGGGCGGAGTATAGATCGCCTTTACCCGTGGCGGAATGCCTCGACGCCAGACCGGACACCGATGGCGGGGCGCCGCCCTGGCGCCCGCCCCCTACCGCACGAAGCGCAGCGCGCCCCGTGTCGACGTGAGCGTGAGCGTCGAGCCTGCGATGGCCACCGTGCTGGTGCCGCCGAGCATCTGCGTGTACGTGGACTCGAACGCCATGGTCGGGCACGCGGCGCGCGTGCAGGCGAGGGCCCCGGTCGTGAGGGTCTGGCCGGCGATGCTGTAGCTGCCGCCGCAGGTGTTGCAGTCGGCGCGCGTCGAGAGCTGCTGGTCGCCGAACGTGATGGTGTACGTCGCGCCGCCGGGCACGGCCTGCGCCGCCTGCCCCTGTGGCTGCACCGACGCGAGCGTCCAGGTGCCCGCCAACTGGCCGGCCGTGAGCGCCGAGGACCCGGACGAGGACGTGGGGGACGTGGGGGAGGACGAGGATTCCGAGCAGGCCAACGTGAACGACGAGGCAGCCAGCAGGACGGCGAAAGCGAAGAGGCGGACGGATTGAGTCACGTGGTCTGCATGAGGCAAGGTGCTTGCCAGCCCTGCGTCGTGCCAATCGTAGCGCTTTGCCGCGATCATGGCCACCTGCGGGGACAGGGACCAGCCACGGGTGTCCTGCTAGGGCACCAGCAAGGCGTACAGCAGCCAGCTGGCACCCCCGAAGGACGTCACGACTCGGCGCGCGGCAGCCGAACCTCGAAGGTCGAGCCCGTGCCTGGCTGGCTCGTGAGCGTGATCGTGCCGCCGGCGCGCGAGACGAGCTCCTGAGCGATCGACAGGCCAAGACCCGCCCCGCCGACGCCGCGCGACCGCGCGCGATCGGCGCGCCAGAAACGATCGAAGACGTGCGGCTGATCGTCGGGGGCGATGCCGATGCCGGTGTCGCGGACGCTCACGCGCACCTCCTCGCCCTCCTCGACCGCGGTCACGTGCACGTGCCCGCCGGCCGGCGTGTACTTGATGGCGTTGTCGACGAGGATGAACACCACACGGTGGAGCAGGGTGGCATCGATGGACACGGATACTGGCGCGTCCGGCGCGTCGGCCTCGAGGTGCACGTCGTGCTCGCGGGCGAGCGGGGCCGTGGCGGCCAGCACGTCCTGCACCACGCGTGCCGCGTCGGCGGGCCCCATCGACGTCGGGGCATCGGCGGCGTCGGTGCGCGCAAGCAGCAGCAGGCTCTCCACGAGGCGGCTGGTCCGCTGCGTCTCCCTGAGCACGGTACCGAGTGCGTCGGCGAGCTCCTCGCGCGGGCGCTCCCGTCGGAGCGCGTACTCGGCGGCAGCCTGGATCAGCGCGAGCGGACCGCGCAGCTCGTGCGAGGCGTCGGCGGTGAACTGCCGCGTCCGCGAGACGGACTGCTCGATCCTGGCCAGCATCTCGTTCAGCGTCCCGGTGAGCTGGTGCAGCTCGTCGCGCGCCACGGGCATCGTCAGTCGCGCCGACAGCTGGCGGGGATCGAGGGCACGTGCGTCGCGGGTGATGTCCTGCACCGGGGCGAGGGCGCGCCCGGCCATCCAGTAGCCGGCGCTGGTCGCCACCAGCACGAGCAGGGGGACCGCCAGGAGCAACAGCGTCGAGAAGCGACGCAGTGTGGCGTCGAAGTACCGCAGCGGGCCGGCAACCTCGACGATGCGTCCGTGGCGGCCGGCGGGCCGCGAGGCCATGCGCACTGGCCAGTCGCGTGCCGCATCGGTGCGGATGCCCACGCCCTCGCTGGCGCCGAAGCGTCGCCACCGTCGGTCGCGTCCGGTGGGCCCCTCGCCGCGGCCGCGGCGGTTCGAGTCGTCAGCGCCGCGGGCCCCGGGGGGCCGCGGCGTGGCCGGCGGCGGCGCAAGTGTGGTCACCCCGTGGCGTGACAGGCCCGGCGACTGGTAGAGCAGCGTGCCCGAGGGCTCGAACACCTGGAAGAGGCCGCCGGCCAGCATGCGCCGCGCGGCGGCGTCGAGCTCCGCGCGAAGTTCCTCGGGCGCGAGGGCATCGCGCTCCGCCACGAAGGCCGCGATGGCGTCGAGTTCGTGCCGCAGGCCGGCGTCGACGGCCTCCCGGATGCTCTCGCGCATCGCGGCCCAGCCGCCGGCGCCGGCCAGGGCGAGCACCAGCGTCAGCACCAGGCCGTACCAGGCCGTGAGCCGCGCGCGGATCGACCACGTCATGCGTCGGTCTCCCGCACGCTGAAGCCCAGGCCCCGCTCGGTCTGGATGAGCCGCGGCCGATCCGGCAGGTCGATCTTCTGGCGCAGGTAGCGCACGAACACGTCGAGGTTGTTGTCGGTGACGTCGCGGTCGCCCCAGACCTGCGCGATCAGCGTGTCGCGGGTGACGACGCGTCCGGGGTTGCGCAGCAGGCACTCGAGGATGGCGAACTCGGTGCGCGTCAGGCGGACCGGCTGCCCACCCCGCCACGCCTCACGTCGCGCCGGGTCGATCTCGAGATCGGCGTACCGCAGCGGGGCGGCCCGCTCGTCGAGGGGACCGCGTGTGCGCGCCCTGATGCGCGCCAGCAACACGTCGAACGAGAACGGCTTGGTGAGGTAGTCGTCAGCCCCGGCATCGAGGCCCCGCACGACGTCGGCCGGGGCGTCGCGCGCGGTCAGCAGCAGGATCGGCGTGCGTACATGCTGCCGGCGCAGCCGCCGCGTCACCTCGATGCCGTCGAGGAACGGCATCATCACGTCGAGGACGATGATGTCGAAGGCGGAACGCTCCGCCGCCACCAGCCCCGAAGAGCCATCGTGGCAGACCGTGACGACGCAGTGCTCTTCCACGAGCCCGCGCCGCACGTAGTCCGCCAGTTCCCGATCGTCGTCGACCACGAGGACACGCACGCGTTCCCACGATGACACGGGTGCCTTAAGGCGGCATGAGGGCGTCGCGGGGGCCGGCGCTTGGCAAGGCGTGCCGGCAGTGCAATAGTCGAGGCCTGCCTGCAGGTGGACGAGGCGTGACGAACGAGGTGACGCGGCATGGCTGACGCGGTGAGGACGATGTGGCCGCGCGCGCTCGCGCTGACCCTGTGGTGGCTCGGGTGGGCGTGTGTGGCGGCCCCGCAGGGCCGAGCCCTGGGGGGAGGCGACCCCGCCTCGGTTCCGGTGCTGGTGGTGTGGACGCAAGGGATCGCCCACGCACTCATCGCGCCGTCGTGCCTGGTCATCCTCGCCGCGCTGGTGCGTTTCGTCTCCTCGACCCGCAGTGGCCTCGCGACCGCGTCGGGCATCGTGGCCGTCGGGGTCTTCCTCGTGGCCTCTGCCGCGGCCGCCGTTGCGGAGATCGTTGGCCTCTGGGAGCCCGTGTCCCTGGCGAGTGCGGTCCTGACGGGCGTTGCCGCGGTGGCCGCCGTGGTGGCCGCCGCGACCGTCGTCCGCGTCCTGCCGCGGGCCCGCGCCTTCATGGCTGCCGCACGCTTGTCGGACGAGCGTCGCCTCGAGCTCGAGGCCCTGCGCGCCATCCTCGAGCGTCGCGTCGAGGACAGTTCGCGCGACCTCGCGGTAGCCTCCGACACGGTACGCCGCGCTGAGGCACGGTTTCATCACGTGGTCGAGTCCGCGCCCAGCGCCATCATCATCACGGACCGCCAGCGGCGGATCTTGTACGTCAATCGCGGGGCCGAGATGCTGTTCGGCTACGAGCGCGAGGCGTTGCTCGACCAATCCCTCGACATGCTCGTGCCCGATCGATTCCGGGGGGCGCACGCCGGGCACGTCGCCGAGTTCTTCGCCGAGCCGAAGGCGCGCGCGATGGGGGCGGGGCGTGACCTGTTCGGCCGGCGTCGCGACGGCACGGACGTGCCGATCGAGATCGGCCTCACGCCGATCGAGACGGCCGACGGGCCGTGCACGCTGGCCTCGATCGTCGACATCACGTCGCGGGTGCGGGCCGACGCGCTGTTCCGCCTGGTCGTCGAGGCGGTGCCCTGCGCCATCGTGATGGTGGGCCACGACGGCCGCATACAGCTGATCAACCAGAAGACCGAGGACCTGTTCGGCTACGAGCGCGACGAACTGGTGGGCGCCGGCATCGACAGGTTGCTGCCGGAACGCCATCAGGCGGGCCATGGCGCGCAGGTGGAGCGATTCTTCGCCGCAGGCGATGCCCGGCCGCTGGGCGTCGGCGGCGAACTCTACGGGCGTCGCAAGGACGGCAGCGAGGTGCCGATCGAGATCGGCCTGAACCTGATCGAGACCCCGACGGGCCCGGCCACGCTGGCGTCCATCATCGACATCACCGAGCGCAAGCGGAGCATCGATGACCTGCGCCGCAGCAACGCCGACCTCGAGCAGTTTGCCAACATCGCCTCGCACGACCTGCAGGAACCGCTGCGCATGGTGGCCAGCTACACCGAGCTGCTGGCGGAGCGGTACCAGGGCCACATCGACGAGCGGGCCGACAAGTACATCCGCTACGCGGTCGATGGGGCGCGGCGGATGCAGCGCCTCGTCGCGGACCTGCTCGCGTACTCACGCGTCGGGTCGCAGGGGCACGCCCTCGTCCCGGTCGACACCGCGCAGCTGGTGGCCCGTGTCGTCGAGTCGTTCGAGGGGACCATCCGCGCGACTGGCGCCGAGATCTCGGTCGGGACCCTGCCGCTGGTCCTGGCCGACGAGCTCCAGTTGATGGAGGTCTTCCAGAACCTGATCGGCAACGCGCTCAAGTTCCGCTCCTCCGCGCCGCCGCGCATCGCGATCGCGGCGGCGCCGGGGGATCAGTGCTGGGTCTTCTCGGTCAGCGACAACGGCATCGGCCTCGAGATGCAGTACGCCGAGCGCATCTTCCAGATGTTCCAGCGCCTCCACGAAACGGTCCGTCGAGCGCTCGACCGGTGACCGTCCTCGCTCGCGGTCTCGCCCCTACTTCGGACGGGCGGGGCTGATCATGATGTGCGCGCCCGGCGTGCCCGGGAACATCAGCCACGGCGCGCCCGGGCCCGGCGTCAGCGGCAGCCCGGTCGTTTCGGCCGTCGCCCCCGGCGTGTAAATCACCCAGCGCGTGTAGCTGTTGGCCACGGTGCCGGCCGCGGCGTCGAAGGCCGAGCCCTGCACGATGGTGAGCAGCGTGGGCACCGACGGCATCTTCAGCGCGCCGGACTCGATCTCCTTGTAGCGCGGGTCGGTGGCCGGACCGCGTCCCTTGGTGCCGCTGGCCGCGAGGTCGCGCCCGCGCGCCATGAACGGCTCGAGGTCCTTGTGGTAGCAGGCCACCGAGAACTCCGCGGCCTTCGGGTCGTCGGCCAGGCACACGAGCGAGCCGGTGCCCGGGCGGAGCGTGGTGTGCTTGCCCTGCGCGTCGAAGCCGACGACGGTGGCCGTCGCGCGCTGGTCGGCAGGCGCCGCCTGCACGGCGCCCGCGATCTGCACCTCGGGCGGCGGGATGGTGGCAGGCGCAGCCGGGGCCTGCGCGCCGAGGGCGAGGGTGACGAGGATGGCAGCGGTCATAGGGTCTCCTTGTGGCGGAGCATACACGACCCGCCGGCCGGCCTGAGCATTCAGCCTGAGCCGTTAAGCGTTAAGCGCTAAGCGTTAAGCGTTACGCGTTACCTACGGAGCGCCTGATCGACGAACGTGAACAGCGCCGTCGTCACGACATCCCCGGGCGTCCCGATGTCGTTGTTGATCTTCTCGTGCCAGGTCTCGCGCCCGCTGACGACGGTGGCAGGCACGCCGGCGGCGTCGAGGACGGCCTTGAAGCGCCGCGCCTGCGCGCCCGTGTCGGCGCTCTCGGCCACGTGGATGATGAGGAAGGGCGGGATGCCCTTGCCGGCGGCGACGTGCGTGACGGCAGAGAAGTCGCGGTGCTTGACCGGGTCATTGCCGAACTTCTGCCGATGGCCGTTCGTCGGGAGCGGGAACCCGTGTGCCCGGGCCCGGACCTCCGCCACTTCGATGATCGCCGGGATGTCGAACGTGTCGGCGTCCACGGGCACGCAGCCCTTGACCATGGCGAGCGACAGGCCGCGCGCCTTCAGTCGACGGTCGTCGGTGCAGGTGATCGCGGCGAGCTGGCCTCCCGAGGAGTGCCCCATCACCAGGACCCGCGTGGGGTCGCCACCGTACTCGGCGATGTGCCCATGCACCCAGGCAAGCGCGGTCGCGACGTCGTCGACGATCGCTTCCATCGGCGCGTTGGGCAGCAGGCGCGTGTTGATCGAGACGAACACGAGGCCGTGCTCGGTGAACGCCTTCGGCTTCTGGGCCACCAGGCCCTTGTGACCCGTCTGCCAGCCGCCGCCGTGGATCCAGAAGACCACCGGCAGGTTCTTCGCACCTGTCGGCGCGTACACGTCGAGCGTCTGCCGCTCGGCGGTCGGGCTGGTGTACGGCAGGTCGCGGGTCACCGTCTGGGCGCTGGCCGCGGCGGCGCTGGCCAGGAGGGTCAGGAGCAGGGCAGGGAGTCGCACGGCGAGGGAGCGTATCACCGAAGAAGCCGCCGATGGGATCGACCGGCGACGGCTTCGGCCGCCCGCGCGCGTGAGCAATACTGCACCGACACATGGACGCCGTGACCATCACCCCGAGCGGGCCCCTGCAGGCCGCAATCCGCCCCCCCGGCTCGAAGAGTCTCACCAACCGGGCCCTCATCTGCGCGGCGCTCGCCGACGGTCCTTCGGTGCTCCTCGGCGCCCTCGACAGCGAGGACACGCGCGTCATGGTCGAGGCCCTGCGGCAGCTCGGGCTCGACGTGCAGGTCGACCCCGCCTCGGCCACCATCGAGGTGACCGGCGGAGGTGGCCGGCTTCCCGTCGCGGCCGCCGACCTCTTCGTCGCCAACAGCGGCACCACGATCCGCTTCCTCACGGGCATGCTCGCGGCCACCCACGGGCGCTACCGGCTCGACGGCATCGCCCGGATGCGCCAGCGTCCGATCGGCGACCTGCTCGACGCGCTCAACGCACTCGGGGCCGAATGCCGTAGCGAGTCGCCCGGCGGCTGTCCGCCAGTGGTCGTCGACGCGCGCGGCCTGCGCGGCGGCACGGCGCACATCCGTGGCGACATCTCGAGCCAGTTCCTGAGCGGTGTGTTGATGGCTGCGCCGTGCGCCGCCGCCGACGTCGAACTGGTCGTCGACGGCGTCCTGGTGTCGCAGCCGTACGTCCACATGACGCTCGGCGTGATGCGGGCGTTCGGCATCGACGCCAGTGCCACCGACCTGCGCCGCATCGTCGTCGCCGCGCCGCAGCAGTATCGCGGCACGACGTACGCGATCGAGCCGGACGCGAGCGCGGCGAGTTATTTCTGGGCCGCGGCGGCCATCGCCGGAGGTCGCGTCACGGTCGAGGGCCTTGGCAGGGATGCCCTCCAGGGCGACGTCGCGTTCGTGGAGTGCCTGCGGCAGATGGGCTGCGGCGTGTCCGACTCGCCGACGGGCATCACGGTTACCGGGGGGGCGCTGCGCGGCATCGAGGTCGACATGAACGCCATCAGTGACACGGCGCAGACCCTGGCCGTGGTGGCGCTGTTCGCCGAGGGGCCGACCACCATCACCGGCATCGGCCACAATCGGCACAAGGAAACCGACCGCATCGCCGACCTGGCGCGCGAACTGCGCAAGCTGGGGGCCTCGGTGGAAGAGCAGGCCGAGGGCCTGACAATCATCCCCGGGCGGCTGCAGGGCGCGACGATCGAGACGTACAACGATCACCGCATGGCGATGAGCCTCGCCCTGGCGGGGCTGCGGGTGCCGGGTGTCGTGATCACCAACCCGCACTGCACCGGGAAGACCTACCCCCGGTACTTCGAGGACCTCGCCCGCGTCACTGGCGCCACGGGGCTACCTTACGACAGAGGTGCCACGCGCCCTGAGAGGTTGTCGCCAGACTAGACCTTCGCGAGGTGCCGCGCGCGGCCGCAGGTTTCTATACTCGACCCCGGATGGCCCGCCCAGCGCCCACACAGATCGTCCGCCGCCTCTGGGCGCGCCCAGGCGTGCGCCGGCTCGCCGCCCTCGTGGGCGTGATGGGCGCGTGCGCGGCGGTGTTTGCCAGCCTCGACCTGCAGCCCAGCCTGAAGCGCCTCGACGTGACCCTGCTGTCGGGCACGCCCGGTGGGCAGTACCACGAGATCGCCGGGCAGCTCGCCGCCGAGGCGGCGCGCGATCGCGGCCGGATCGGCATCGTCGCCACGAACGGCTCGGTGGAGAACCTGCAACGACTGGCGGCCGCGCGCGACGGATGTACGGCGCACTACGGTCTCGCCCAGGACGGCCTGGACGTGCCACAAGGCCTCTCGCTGATCGGCCGGCTGCCGCGATCGGAAAGCGTCTTCTTCCTGGCGCGTGATGCCGCCAGCGTCCGCACGCTGCAGGACCTCAAGGGACGGCGCATCGGCGTCGGGCCTGTCGGCAGCGGCACCGACCGTGTCGCCCGCGAGATCCTGGAGAGCCCGTACCTGCAGGGCCTGGGCGCCACGTTGTCGAACCACGCGCTCGACGAGCAACTGGCCATGGTCGGCGCCGGGCAGCTCGATCTCGCCGTCATGGTCGTGGATGAAGACGCGCCAAGGGTCGTGGCGGCGGTCCGTGACGCGCACCTCGACATCGTCAGCCTGCCGCAGGCCGACGTCATCGCGCGTCGCCTGCGCCATGTGCGCACAGGTCGCATCGGGGCAGGGCAATACGACCCCATCGCGCTGCGCCCGGCCACCGACCGCACCGTCTTGCGCATCGACACGCTGGTGCTGTCCAACGGCTGCACGCGCAAGTCCGCCGACGCGGCGATGCTGACGGTGCTGGCGCGGACCTTTCCCGATTTCGTGCGCCGGAACACGGACGGGGCCAATGCCACCGGCGTGCCGCTCGACGAATCGGCCCGGCGGTTCTTCGAAGAGGGCGGGCCGGACCTGGCCAGCCAGCACGTGCCCTGGGCGGTCGACATCATGCCGCTCAGCAACTGGATCTACGCCATCACCGCCATCAGCCTGCTGTTCAACGCCATGGGGATGTGGAACAAGTTCCTCCTGTGGCGGCTCGACGCGCGGCGCGTGCAGATCGAGGAGCAGGTGCAGGCGGCGTTCGGCGCCACCCTGACGCCCCGCGAGATCGCCGACCTCGTGCCGACGCCGGTGCACCTCACCGACGAACACCGGGCGAGCGTGGCGGCGCTCGTCGCGGCGACCGAGGACCTCCGTGCCGTGTGCCGCAAGCACTCGATGGGCTGGGCACCGGACATGGGCGAGGAACTGCCGTATCGCTACCAGGAGCAGCTGATGGGCGAGCTGTTGCGAGCGCTGCGCCGGTTCGATGCGCGAGTGACGGCGGCGCGCGACGGCGAACACGAGGCGCAAGAGCCGTCCGGGTTTGCCCTATGATCGCGCCCCATGACAGCTGGTGAGGTCGGGCCTCGTCGCGCATCGTCGCTCCTTCGTCGCGGACTGGAGTTGAGCATCACGCTCGGCCTGTTGGCCGGAGGCGGCTGGTACCTCTGGGACTGGTGGCGCAACCGTGGGACGGAGCTGAACATCTCCTGCTTCGTGTATCGCGACGTCAATCGCAACGGCATCTACGACATGGCAGACCGGCCCTATGCGGGGCTGCCGGTCGCGCTGCTGCGGCCGAAGGGCGACGTCGTCGAGTCGTTCTCCAACATCTCGGGCTTCACCAACTTCGCCATGTCGGCCCGCAAGTGGGCCGCGCCCATCAACGAGCCCGGCAGCTACCGTGTCGAGGCGCGCCCGCCGAAGGGCTGGAGCGTGACCTCGCGCAATGGCGAGCAGGAGTTCTCCTTCGCCAGGCTCGACGGATCGCCGGCGGGCCTGATCGCGGAGCGGACGCTCATTCCCGTGGGTGTGGCCCCAGACCTGACCATCGCAGGGACGGTCGCCGTCGACCGAGGCCCGGTGACGATCCGGGCCGTGTCGCCCACGGGTGACCTCGAGTACCCGCGGGTCGAGGCGTCGGGCGCGTTCGCCTTCCCGGCGGGGGCCGGCGAGTGGCAGCTGACGTTCTCGCAGGGCGCGGCCCAACTGGTGCGACGGGTCACCGTGCGCGACTATGCCGTGGTGCTCTCACGCGTCACGGTCGACGCCGCCGAGCCGCCCGCGCGCCCCGAGGCGCTCGTTGTCGACTTCGACTCGCTCACGCCGTCGGACACGCTCTACGAGATCCCGCGCGGCTATGCCGGGCTGGACTGGTACAACTGGGTGGCCACGCACCAGAAGATGTACAAGTCCGAGGGGATGATCAACGGCACGACCTCGTCGGAGTACTTCGCCTACAACAGCTCGGGGCACCCGGCGACGATCTCGCGGACGCAGCCGTTCGACCTGGCGGGCACGTACCTCGGCGTGGCCTGGCCGGCTGCCGAGCGCTTCGACGTGGAGGTGAAGGCCTGGCGGGGCAACCAGGTGGCGTACACCGACCGGCTCCGGGCGAGCACGGCCGGGCCCGTCTACTTCGATGCCGACTACCGCGGCATCACCCGCGTCGAAATGCGCTCGCTCGGGTACTGGCAGGTCGTGCTGGACGACCTGGTGTACCGCACTGACGCGTCTCCGGAGGCCGCGGCGGGCGGTGCATCGACCGAGGCGCCACAGCCTGCGGCGCCTCCGCCGGGCGCCACACTCCGGCGCTGATGAGGATGCGCACGTCGCCGATTGGTTAGTGGAGTCGACGTGTGTGATGCACGTGGCGTCTCGCCACGGCTCTGCAACTCTTTGCTCGGACGCACCAGCGTGGTCCGCGCGACGACGAACGGTGACATAGCGGGGCCGTGAGTCCGGAATGCCGGTAAGCTAGCGGGCGGTGGCGCCGATCTGGAGACCCGGGCGCGGGTAACGAGTGTCAATGCATGGGTGAAATGGTCTTGTACGGGCTCGCGGGCTTCGCGGCGTCGCTGGTGGACGGCGCGCTCGGGATGGGTTTCGGGCCCACCAGCTCCAGCATCCTGTTGAGCACGGGCCTGGCGCCAACCGCCGTGTCGGCCTCGGTCAACCTGGCCAAGGTGGCGACGGGCGCCGTCGGCGCGATCTCGCACTGGCGCTTTCGCAACCTCGATCGCGATCTCGTCCTGCGGCTGGCTCTGCCGGGCTGCGTGGGCGCCTTGATCGGCGTGACCGTCCTGTCCAACGTCAAGGGCTCGACCATCCGGCCGTACCTGGCCATGCTGCTCACGCTGGTCGGCCTGCGGATCCTCGTCCGCTTCTCGCGACCGCTGCCGCCGAAGGTGAAGGACACGATCCCGATCGAGGGCTCGCTCAAGCGCGAGTTGATCTACGACAAGAGCGGCGTCCGGGCCGCCGGCTTCATCGGCGGGATCACCAATGGGATGATCGGCGCCTGGGGACCTGTCGTGACGCCCTTCCTGTTGCACAAGGGCGTGCGGCCGCGTTTCGCGATCGGGTCGGTCAACACGGCCGAGATCGCTGTCGCGTCCACGGCGGCCTTCTCGCTGATCGCGACCCTGGGGGCCGGCGGCTTCAAGCCGAGCGTCATCGTCCCGATGTTGCTCGGCGGTGTCGCCGCGGCGCCTGTGGCCGCCTGGGCCACGCGTCGCGTACCGCCGCGGCTGATGGGGGTGTCGGTGGCCGGCCTCCTGCTGCTCACCAACGCGAAGGAACTCACGGCGTGGGTCGGCCTGCGGTCCGACGCGGCCATCTACGGGGTCTACGGCGCCATCCTGCTGGCAGTTCTCGTGGCCGCGCTGCGGCGCCACCCGGCGCCCGCCGCACCTGGTGCGCCAGGCGCGGGCGACGGATCGGCGTCGCCCGCCTGACTTCAGCGTGCCGTGCCGTGGCCGACGGAGGTCGCGGCAGCGGAATCAGCACTCACGCGCTGGCCCGATTGCGCGGCGGCCGTGGCGGCGCTCACGGCGAGCAACACGGTGGCGACAGGGACTCGAAGCAACACGGTTCGACCCTCTTTCCGGCGCGTGCGTCCGCATGCGCCAACCGTGACGCTCGGGAATGGAGGGCGAAGCCTATCTCGACAGGGCGGTAAACGCTCCCTTTGGGCAGCGCCACGCGTGGCCAGGCGAGGGTGGATGGAGACGGAGGAGGGATGCCCCAGAAAGCACAAAACCCGCGATGAATCGCGGGTTCGTGTTGGTTGCGGGGGTAGGATTTGAACCTACGACCTTTGGGTTATGAGCCCAACGAGCTACCAGGCTGCTCCACCCCGCGTCACCTGTGTCTGGAAGCGCGGCGCGCCCCCGAACAACTTCACTACCTTAGCACGCAGACCGGAGCCGGTCAAACGCATTCGGTCATCGCTGCGCGGCCGACGAGGCGGGCGCGGGCGCTCCGGTCGGGCGCTCTGGCACGTCGCGGAGGATGATCAGGATCTCGCCATCCTTGATGAGCCCGAGTTCCTCGCGCGCGAGTTCCTCGATCGCCGACTCGTCCTCGCGCAGGCGTCGGATGTCGTCGGTGAGCGCCGCGTTCTGCGCGTGCAACTCGGCGATGGAAGCCCGCAGCGTGGTGAGGCCCTCCCGCTCCTGCATGTTGGCGAACACGCCTCGCTCGCCGAACACGCCATCCACGATCGCGAGCACGAGTACGATCCCGAGCGTGCCCCGCACGAGCCGTCGGCGCATCGCCGAGACGGCGTGCCCGCCCGGCGCGCGACGCGACGTGGGACGGGTTCCGCGGAGGGGTTCAGGAGCAGACATTTCGAGCCATGAGGACGATACAGGAATCCGGATCGCCAGACAACGGCGGATCACACGAATCGCCCGGGGATCAGGTGGTGATCGTGCTCACGACCTGGCCCGACGACGACCGCGCCGGCGAAGTGGCGCGCCGCCTCGTCGAGCATCGACTCGCGGCCTGCGTGACGCGCCTGCCGCGGCACCGCGTGACCTACCGCTGGCAGGGCGCCATCGAGGAGGCCGAGGAACACCAGTGGGTGATCAAGACGACGCGCGGGGCGCTGCCGCGGCTCTGGGACGCGGTGCGTGCCGCGCATCCCTACGAGACGCCGGAATGGCTCGTGCTCGATGTCGCCGGGGGCGGCGAGGCCTACCTGCAGTGGGTGAGGGCCAGCACGGCAATTTGAAATTCGACATTCGAAATGCTCGGGCGAGGGCCTGCGGCCACTCGCCTCGAAGGCGTCCGACGCGGCAACGGCCGGAGGCCGGCCGCCGGTCACTTCAAATGTTCAATTTCAAACTTCAGAGGGCCGCCAGCGCCTGCTCCAGATCGGCCTTCAGGTCGTCCACGTCCTCGATGCCCACCGAGAGCCGCACCAGGCTGTCGGTCACGCCCAGCGCGGCGCGCCGGTCGGCGGGCACCGACGCATGCGTCATCGTCGCCGGGTGCGAGATCAGGCTCTCGACCCCGCCCAGGCTCTCGGCCAGGGCGAACAGCCGCACCTTCTCGAGCACGGCCTGCGCGCGCGCCGGCGTGCCGGCGTCGAACGACACCATCCCCGTGTAGCCCCGCATCTGCCGCTGCGCCAGCGCATGCTGCGGGTGCGCCGGCAGCCCCGGGTAGTGCACCAGCGGCACCTTCGGGTGCGACGCCAGGTACTCCGCGATCGCCTGGCCGTTGACGTTGTGCGCCGCCATGCGCACCGCCAGCGTCTTGGTGCCGCGCAGGATCAGCCAGGAATCGAAGGCGCTCAGGATGGCCCCGGCGGCGTTCTGGTAGAACTTCAGCCACTCGGCGTGCGCCGCATGCGTGACCACCACCATGCCCCCGACGCTGTCGGAGTGCCCGTTCAGGTACTTCGTGGTGCTGTGCAGCACGATGTCGGCGCCGAGCACCAGCGGCTGCTGCACCGCAGGGCTGGCAAAGGTGTTGTCGACCACCACGATGACGTCGCCGTGCGCATGTGCCGCCGCCGACAGGGCGGCGATGTCGGCCAGCCGCAGCACCGGGTTGGTCGGCGTCTCCAGGAACAGCATCCGGGTGCGGTCGGTGAACGCGGCGCGCGTCGCCTCGACGTCCGACGTATCCACGTACGTGAAGTCGAGGCCGGTCTGCCGCAGCACCCGTTCGAACAATCGATACGTGCCACCGTACGTATTGTCAGTCACCACGACGTGGTCGCCCGGCTTGAGCAGCGACAGCACGGCGTTGATGGCGGCCATGCCGGATGCCCAGCCGAACCCTGCGGTGCCGGCCTCGAGCGCGGCGACGTTGGCCTCGATCGCGGCCCGCGTGGGATTGCTCGTGCGGGCGTACTCGTGGCCCTTGTGCCTGCCGAGTCCCTCCTGCACGTAGGTCGAGGTCTGGTACAGCGGCGTGATGATGGCGCCGGTGGCCTCGTCGGGCGCCTGCCCGGCGTGGATGCACAGGGTGGAGAAGCGGGCAGTGGGATCGACGATCACGGCAGTCCTCTCGGGAGGGGCAAAAAACGCGATGGTATCATTCGGCCACTGCTGGCCTGACGCGCACATGACCGTGCGCTGCGCGGGGCCGAGACCGCATGCCGCCTGACTCGCCCGGCTCGGTGCGCCTCGAAGCGCCCCCTGCGCACGACCTGCTGCCGTTGCCCTCCGCGCGGTCCCTGCTGCTGCAGCACTGGGCGGGCCGGGTGCTGCTTGCCGGCCTGACCGCTCGCGTGCTGCTCGCCCTGGCGGCCCTGGCCACCGGTCCGACCGACGCCCTCGACACCCTGCGCCGCCTGGCGACCGCCGCCGTCATCGTCGGTGGGGCGGTGGTGCTGTGGCGCGTGAGCCGTGTGCTGCGCCAGCGCCTGCTGTGGCGGGTGCGCCGCAAGCTGATCCTCTCGTACTTCTTCATCGGCGTGGTGCCGGCCGCGCTGATCTTCCTGTTCTTCCTGATCGTCGGCGCGCTGACGCTCCTGAGCTTCAGCTCCTACCTCGTCAAGGAGAAGCTGGCGGACCTGCAGGCGCAGGGACGGGTGTACGCCGACATGGCGGCGGTCGAGTTGCAGCAGGCGCGCACCACGGCCGAGGCGCGCGACCTGCTGGCACGCAAGGTCTCGGCCGGCGCGCGCACCTATCCGGGCATGTCGATCGCGCTCGTGCCGATGAACGGCGCCCCGCGCGGCGAGGTGCTCGTGGACGGCGCGTGGGACCACGGGACCGCCCCCACGACGCTGCCCGAGTGGCTCGTGCGGCAGGGGCCGTCGGCGGTCGTCATCCCAGTCAGCGACGAGGCCGGCGCCTCGGCGGGCGCGCGCCTGATCGTGCGCAGCGTGTCGTGGCTCGGGGCTGCCGGAACCGCGCGTCGGGCCGTCGTGGTCGACCTGCCGCTGGACGACGCGGCGGCGGGCGTGATCCGGGAGGAGACCGGCATTCGCCTCGGGGGCATCGCGCGTTCCGTCGGGGCGGGCGGCAACGCCGACCCGTGTGCGTTCGCCGAGGGCGGCGAGGTCCGGATGGAGGCCTCGCCCACGGTGCTGTCGTGGGTCAACTTCCTCGACGTGACCGACTGGGACACCGGGAGCAGCTGCAAGCTGGGCCTGCAGATCCAGCCGAGCCTCACGCACGTCTACCGCCGCATCACCGAGGCCCAGGCCATCGGCGGCGGCATGTCGTTCGGCCAGGTGCTGCTCGGCATCCTGCTGATCATCGGCAGCCTGTTCCTCGTGATCCAGACGGTCGCCTTCGTCATGGGCGTGAGCCTGGCGCGCTCCATCACCGGCTCGATCCACGAGCTGTTCGAGGGGACGCGCCGCGTCCAGGCCGAGGACCTCTCGCACCGCATCCGGGTGCGCACACGCGACCAGTTCGGCGCGCTGGCGACCTCCTTCAACTCGATGGTCGAGACCATCGAGGAATTGCTCGAGCAGAAGGTCGTGAAGGAGCGGCTCCAGCAGGAACTGCAGCTCGCCCGCGACATCCAGACGTCGCTCCTGCCCTCCGAGACGTTGCGGCGGGGCGACGTGACCCTGGCGGCTGCGTGCCGTCCGGCGCGGGAGATCGGCGGCGACTACTGCGACTTCTTCCCGCTGGACGACGAGCGCATCGGCCTGCTCGTGGCCGACGTCTCGGGCAAGGGCGCGTCGGCGGCGCTCTACATGGCCGAACTGAAGGGGCTGATGCTGGCGCTGTCCAAGACGCACCAGTCGCCTCGCGCGCTGCTCGGCGAGGTCAACCGGGTGCTCTCGGCCAACATGGGCCGGACCAGTTTCGTGACGATGACCTACGCGGTGCTCGACCTGCGGCGGCGCACGCTGACGCACGCGCGGGCGGGCCACACGCCCCTGATTCACCTGCGTGCTGGCGAGGCCTTCCCGCGCACCCGGCTGCTCGCGCCCGAGGGACTGGTGCTCGGCGTCCGCATGGAGTCGGTCCGGTCACGCTTCGAGGGGATGCTCAAGGAGCACACGCTGACGCTGGCGCCCGGCGACGTCGTGGTGCTGTTCACCGACGGGATCAGCGAGGCCATGAACGGCGTGCGCGACCTCTACGGCGAGGACCGCCTCTGCCTCTGCGTGGAGGAGCACGCGGCGCTCGAACCCGACGCGCTCTGCGACGAGATCTTCGAGAGCGTGCACGAGTTCGCCGACGGCGCCGAGCAGCACGACGACATGACGATGATCGTGCTCAAGGTGTCGGCGGGGGCGGCCGTGATCGAGGCAGGCGCGTGAAGGGGCGCACCGTCGTCTGCACCACCCAGTCGGAAGCCGAGGCCGCGCTGGTGGCCGGCCTGCTCGAGGCCGAGGGCCTGTCGCCGACCATCGAGCGGTCGCCCCTGCGCAGCGTGTTCCCGGTGCCGATCGCCTTCTTCGGCCAACTGCGCGTCACCGTGCCGGACGAGGAGGCAGACGATGCGACGCGCCTGCTGCGCCGCTTCGAGACCGTGCCGTCGTCCGGGCCGAAGGTCGTCCCGTTGCACGACGACCTCGCGCCGCTCGAAGCGGCGATCGGGTACCGGTTCCGCGACCGCGGTCCGCTCGAGCAGGCCCTCACGCATCGCTCGCGCGCGCACGAGGACGGCACCGGGCCCGAGTCCACCAACGAGTCGCTGGAGTTCCTCGGCGACGCGGTGCTCGGCTTCGTGATCGCCGATCTGGTGTTCGAGGAGTACCCGCAGTCGGACGAGGGCCAGAAGAGCAAGATAAAGGCGTCGCTGGTGTCGTACACGGCGCTGGCGCGGGTGGCCGAGTCGATCGCCTTGGGGCAGCACCTGCGGCTCGGGCGTGGCGAGGAGAAGACCGGCGGCCGACACAAGCCCGTGCTGCTGGCCGACGCGTGCGAGGCGCTGATCGCCGCCGTGTACCTCGACGGCGGCCTGGCGGCCGCGCGTGCGCTGATCCTGCGCCTGCTGGCGCCGCTGCTCGAGGAGACGCGGGCACGCGGGCTGGCGGTGGCCGGGGCAGGAGACTTCAAGTCCTCGCTGCAGGAATACCTGCAGGCGCGCCGGCAGTCGCCGCCCGCCTACCGCATCGTCGAGCAGTCGGGTCCCGACCACGACAAGGTGTTCACCGTCGACGTGGCCGCGGCGGGCAAGGTGCTGGCGCAGGCCTCCGGCCGCAGCCGCAAGGAAGCGGAGCAGCAGGCCGCGAGGCGCGCGCTCGAGGCGCTGCGCGACGGGTCAGTCGATTTCGATGATGCCGCCCGGCGATGAGGCAGGGCGTGCGACGGCGACCGGCGCCTCGGGCAGTCCGGCGAGGCGTTCGAGCGCGAACCGCTGCGTCTCGCGTGCGACCAGCACATCGGACGGCGCGTCCGGGCCGTTGTTCAGCCGCACCCACAGCCGCAGCAGCGGGTCGGTGATCGTGTAGCGCTTGCGCTCGACGGTCAGCAGATCGACGTCGAGCATCCAGGACAGGTAGTCCTTGGTCGACCCGGGCGTACGGCTGAGGCGCTGCGCGATCTGGGTGAGCGTGAGCGGCTGCTGCTCCGCCAGCACGTCCAGGATGGCGCGGAGGGCCCCGTAGCCGCGGGCCCGCTGCAGGCGCACCTCGTAGGACAAGCGGAGTCGGCGTTCGAGTGCGCTGCCGCTCAGCATCTGCTCGGTGAGCGCCCCGACCGGATCGGCCAGGCCGTGGCGCCGCGCGTCGCGCAGGGCGGCGCCGACCAGCACGGCGTATCCAAGGCGCCCGCCGGTGAGCGCCAGCACCTGCTGCCGCTCGACCGGATCGAGCGCTGCCAGGGCGTCGTCGCCGCGCGTGTCGTCGGGAGCGCCGTCGAGGAGCACGGGCACGATGCGGGGCCACGCGTCGGCCAGGCGCGCGCCGCGCTGGCGAAAGCGCGTGGCGAGCACGAAGCGGTTGTCGGAGCGACCGAGGGCCACGCCCGTCTCGGCCATCAGCGTCTTGAGGCCGGGGAAGCTCTCGAAGGTCCGCAGGTCGAGCACCTCGTCGAGCAGGAAGGTGAAGGGCCGGCCTGAGGCCGCGCGGGCGCGGGTGAGGACCGCGAGGATGGCGGCGTACGCGTCGCGTGGCGAGGCGAGTGAGGCTGGCGCCGGGAGGGCGGGGCCGTCGTCGGCCAGACGCACGTGCCGCAGGAGCGAGCGATAGCACTGCTCGGGCGTGGTGGCGAGACGCTCGACGTCGAGATACACGGGCGTCGTGTCGCCTTCGAGACGCGCCATCACCGCGTGCAGCGCGTGCGTGCGCCCGGCGCCGCACCCGCCGATCAGCAGCGGGATGCCTGGCGTCGGCAAGGCAAGCACGGACAGCACGTGAGCAATCAGGGGCATGGGCGGAGGGTGTAGAGCCTACGGAGCGGGACCGGCACTGTCAACCTCCCTCAAGGGCATGCCGCGGTGGCGTGAGCGTGGGCCGGTTTGCTAGCATGTCGTGTTCCGTAGTCGTGCCGACGCACGACGAGTTCCCGTCGAAGACATTCCCGTCATGAACATTGCCGTGTTGGGTGCCCAGTGGGGTGATGAGGGCAAGGGCAAGATTGTCGACCTCCTCACGCCGAACTTCTCGTTCGTCACGCGGTACCAGGGTGGGCACAATGCCGGCCACACGGTCTACGTGAACGGGCGCAAGTTCATCCTGCGGCTGCTGCCCTCCGGCATCCTCCACTCGACCGTGTCGTGCGTCATCGGCAACGGCCTGGTGGTCGACCCGCAGGCGCTGTTTGCCGAGATCGACGAGATCAACGCGGCCGGCATCGACGTGACGGGACGCCTGTTCGTGAGCAGCAAGGCGCACCTGATCCTGCCGTACCACAAGGAACTCGACGTGCTGTCGGAGGCCAAGCGCGGCGAGCGCAAGATCGGGACCACGTCGCGCGGCATCGGTCCGGCCTACGAGGACAAGATCGGCCGGCGCGGCATCCGTGTGGGCGACCTGTCCGACCGCGCATCACGCCAGATGCTCGAGGATGCGGTGCGCCACAACGTCGAGGCGCGCAACCACCTGATTCCCGACGCGCACATGGACTGGCGCGAGGTCCTCGCGGGGCTCGACGCCATCTGGGTGCGGCTGCAGCCGTTCGTCACCGACGTGTCGGTGCTGCTCGACGAGGCCATCAAGGCCGGCAAGCGCGTGATGTTCGAAGGCGCCCAGGGCACGCTGCTCGACATCGACCACGGCACCTACCCGTACGTGACCTCGTCGAACGCCACGACCGGCGGCATCTGCACCGGCCTCGGCATCGGCCCGAAGCACATCACGGGCGTGATGGGCGTGGCCAAGGCCTACACGACCCGCGTCGGCGAGGGGCCGTTCCCGAGCGAGTTGCTCGACGACATGGGCCAGAAGCTCCGCGATGGCGGCAGCGAGTACGGCTCGGTGACGGGGCGCCCGCGTCGCTGCGGCTGGTTCGATGCCGTGGCGCTGCGCTATGCCGTGCGCGTCAACGGCCTCGACGCGCTGGCCATCACGAAGATGGACGTGCTCGACGGGTTCCCGACCCTGCAGATCTGCACGTCGTACCGCGACCGCGAGACGGGCGCGACCATCGAGCACTTCCCGTCGGAGATCGGGCAGCTCGCCCGGTGCGAGGCCGTGTACCGCGAGGTGCCCGGCTGGACGATGCCGACCGCCGGCGTGAAGCGCTTCGAGGACCTGCCGGCCGAGGCGCGCGCCTACATCGCCACGCTCGAGGAGGTGTGCGGCGTGCCGGTCGCACTCATCTCGACCGGGTCCGATCGCCTCGAGACCATCCTGCGCAGCGACTCGGTGGCCGCGCGCTGGTTCACGCTGCCTGCCTGACATGACTCCGCTGCCCGCACCCGGCGCCGCCCCGCGGGTCGCCGCGCGGGCCCCTGCGGACGCCGCGGTGGCGCTGCGCTGCCGCGGTCTCGTCAAGCGCTATGGCGACGTACGCGCCGTCGACGGCCTCGATCTCGAGGTGCGTGCCGGCGAGTGCTTCGGCCTGCTGGGCCCGAACGGTGCCGGCAAGACGACCACCATCGAGATCCTCGAGGGCCTGACCACGCCCGACGCGGGCGACGTCGAGGTGCTCGGCCTGCGCTGGGCGACCGACGCCGATCGCCTCCGCCAGCGCCTCGGGATCCAGCTGCAGGAAACCCAGCTCAACGAGAAGCTCACGGCGGCGGAACTGCTGCGGCTGTTCCGCTCGTTCTACGCGCAGGGGCCGACCGTGGACGAGCTGCTGGCCAGCGTCGGCCTCGAATCCAAGCACGACGCGTGGTACGGCAAGCTGTCGGGCGGGCAGAAGCAGCGGCTCGCCCTCGCCTGCGCGATGGCCGGCGACCCAGCGCTCCTGTTCCTCGACGAACCGACCACCGGGCTCGACCCGCAATCGCGCCGGCAACTCTGGGACCTGCTGGCGGCCTACAAGGAACGCGGCCGCACCGTGCTCATCACCACGCACTACATGGACGAGGCGCAGGTGCTCTGCGATCGCGTGGCGATCGTGGACCACGGCAAGGTGATCGCGCTCGGCACGCCGCTCGAGCTGATTGCCTCGCTCGGCGCCGAGCACGTGGTCGAGTTCGCCCTCGCCGAGGGCACGGCCATGCCGGGCGCCGAGGCCCTGGCCGCCCTGCCCGGCGTGCGTCGCGCGTCGCTCGCGGAGGGGCGCGGCACGCTGATCGTGGCGCGCCTGCACGAAGCCTTGCCGGCGCTGCTGGCGCTGGTGGCCGATCCCGAGGCGTTCACGCTGCTGACCACGCACAGCGCCACGCTCGAGGACGTGTTCGTGTCGCTCACCGGGCGTCACCTGAGGGATGCCTGACCGATGTCTGCTCTGCGTGAACTCACGCTCGCCCGGTTCCGCGAGTTCCTGCGCGAACCCGAGGCCGTGTTCTGGGTGTTCGCCTTCCCGGTGATGCTGTCGTGCGCGCTCGGGCTGGCCTTCCGCAACCAGGGCACACCCGACGTGCTCGTGGGCGTGCTTCGCGAGGCGGCAGGCGCGCCGGCCGTCGCTGGTGTCGACGACGTGCTCGGCAAGGCCGCTGGTGTGCGGACGAAGGTCGTCTCGCGCGCGGAGGCCGACGTCGCCCTGCGCAACGGCGCCATCCACCTGCTCGTGGTGCCAGGCACGCCGGTCACGTACGAGTTCGATCCGAGCCGCCCCGAGAGTCGCGTGGCGCGGTTCGTCGTCGACGATGCGCTGCAGCGCGCGGCAGGGCGTGCGCCTGCCGTGCCGGTGGCCGATCGACTCGTGACCATGCCGGGCTCGCGCTACATCGACTGGGTCGTGCCGGGACTGCTCGGCATGAACATCATGGGCACGGGCATGTGGAGCGTCGGGTTCTCGGTGGTGCAGGCCCGCGTGCGCAAGCTGCTGAAGCGTCTGGTGGCGACGCCGATGCGGCGGCGCGACTACCTGCTGTCGCACATGGCGTCGCGGCTGATCTTCCTCGTGCTCGAGGTCGGCGTGCTGCTCGGCTTCTCGGTGCTCGTGTTCGGTGTGCCCGTCCACGGGTCGTGGCTGCTCCTGGCCGGGCTGTGCCTGCTCGGCGCCCTCGCGTTCTCCGGGCTCGGATTGCTCGTGGCGAGCCGATCGCAGACGGTGGAGGGCGTGTCGGGCCTGATGAACCTGGTGATGGTGCCCATGTGGGTGTTCTCGGGCGTGTTCTTCGCCTCCGAGAACTTCCCGGACGTGATGCAGCCGTTCATCGCCCTGCTGCCGCTCACGGCCCTGAACCAGGCGCTGCGCGGCGTGATGATCGATGGCGCCGGCCTGCCGTCGCTCGTGCCACAGATCACCATCCTGGCCACGTGGATGCTGGTCAGCTTCGCCGCCGCGTTGCGACTGTTCCGCTGGCGCTGAGCGCACGACCCAGGCGCCAAACGCCACGTGCCTCGCGTGTGCCCGCCCTCTACGGCGACAGCGCCGACGAGCCGATTGAGGCGGCGGTGGCGCGTGGCGAGACGTCGAGGGACACCGACTTGATGAGCGCGTGCAGGGGGCGTCCCGGGGCGATCGCCAACTGCGACACCGCATCGCGCGTGACCTCGGCCAGCAGCCGCGTGGGCCCCACGGCCAACTGAACGATGACGTGACCCTGGCCGTCGTCGGCGTGGAGTGCCGCGACCACGCCCGTCAGCACGTTGTGCAGGCTCAGGCCATGCGGCGGAGCCGTGGCCAGGATGACCTCGCGTGCGGGGATGCGTAACCGCACGTGCATCCCTGCCTTCAAGGTCCGGCCCGGGGCCACCAGGCGACCGCCATCGAACACCAGGACCGCCAACCCGCGGCCGGCGTCGATCTCGGCGACCTCCGCTTCGATGGTGCTGCCCAGCCCGACGCTCTCGCGCAGCCAGGGGATGTCGGGGCGACTGGTGAGGTCCTGCAGCGAGCCATGGGCGACCGCCCGACCTTGCTCGAGCAGGAGCAGGTGTGTCGCCAGGCACACCACATCGTCGAAATCGTGAGTGACCAGCACGACGGGCACGTCGAGCGTGCGGCTGATGTGGTCGACCTCGGCGCGCAACGCCTGACGGACGACGCGGTCGACGGCGGCGAACGGCTCGTCGAGCAACAGGACGGCCGGGTCGCGGGCCAGCGCCCGCGCCAACGCCACGCGCTGACGCTCGCCGCCCGACAACTCCGCGGGACGCCGGTGGCCCAGATGTTCCATCTGCACCAAGCCGAGCAGCGCGGCTGCCCGTTGCTGGCGTTCCGCCCGTGGGCGGTGCGTGAGCGCGGCGGTGAGGTTGCCGAGTGCCGTGAGGTGGGGGAAGAGCGCGTACTCCTGGAACACCAGGCCGACGGGACGTCGATGCACGGCGACCGAGAGCCCCTGCCGCGTGTCGTCCCACGTCTGGCCGCCGACACACACGACGGCGTTGGCGGGCCTGTGCAACCCGGCGATGCTGCGAAGGATCGTCGTCTTCCCGCTCCCCGACGGGCCGAAGATCGCCAGCACCTCGCCCGGCGCGCACTCGAACGCGACGTCGAGCGGGATGGGCCGCTCCTGGCGGAGCCGTACCGACAGCGCGCGGTCAGCCACGTCGGCGCCCCGCGGGGGCCAGCCAGGTCGTGACACTCAACGTGCCCACGGCGACGACCAGCAGCACGGCCGCCATCATCCCGGCCGAACGGTCGTCGAAGGCCTGCATCCGGTCGTAGATGGCGATGCTCATCGTCCGCGTCTCGCCGGGGATGTTGCCGCCGACCATGAGCACGACGCCGAACTCGCCGAGCGTGTGCGCGAAGGCCAGCAGCGCCGCCGTGAGGATGCCCGGCCAGGCCAGCGGCACATCGATGGCGAGGAACCGCTGCAACGGGGTGAGTCCGCAGCAGGCGGCCGCCTCGCGGACGTCGAGGGGGACGGCCTCGAAGGCGCGCTGGATGGGCTGCACCACGAACGGCAGGTTGGCGATGACCGACGCGAGCAACAGACCGGTGAACGAGAAGGCGAGGGTGTGGCCGGCCAGGGTGGCAAACGCCGCCCCGAGCGGCGACCGTGCCCCGAAGGACACCAGCAGGTAGAAGCCCAGCACCGTGGGGGGCAGGACCAGCGGCACCGACACCAGCGCTTCAACGACGGCCTTGCCGCGAAAGGACCGGTTGGCGAGCGCATGCCCGGCCCAGATGCCGATGGGGAGCAGCACGACCAGGGTCGCGAAGGCCAGTGCCAGCGAGACACGCAGTGCCTGGACGTCCATGACTAGTCGGGAACCGCGAAGCCGTGGCGTGCGAGCGTCGCTCTGGCGGCGGGCGTCTGGAGGTAGCGGAAGAACTGCTCGGCTGCGGTGTCGGCCGAGGTCAGCAGCACCATGCGCTGCCGGAGTGGTTCGTGATCCTCGGCGGGGAGGAGGGCATGCGTGCCGCGCTCGCGCATCGCCGGGGCAAGCACGAGCGAGTACGCCACGATGCCGCCGATCGCATCGCCGGCACTGGCAAACTGCGCGGCCTGCGAGACGTGCTCGCCGAGCACGAGGGACGGTTGCAGCGCGTCCCACAGGCCGTGCCTCCGCAGTGCCTGCTCGGCGGCGCGCCCGTACGGAGCGTGCGTCGGATTGGCGATGGCCAGTCGCCCGGGCATGCCGCGGTCGAGGAGGCGCGCCAACCCCGCCAGGCCCTCGGCCGGCACCAGGGCCGACCCGGTAGGAGCGAAGAGCGCCAGGCGACCGATGGCGTAGATCTCACCGCGGCCACGTGTCAGCCCGGCCTTGTCGAGTTGGTCGACCAGACGCTCGTCGGCCGAGAGGAACACGACGAACGGCGCGCCATCCTGGATCTGGCGCGCGAGAGTGCCCGACGAGCCGAAGACCAGGTCGACGGTTCGCCCGGTCTCCTGCGTGTAGGTCCGGGCCACCTCCGGCAGGGCGAACTGCAGGTCGGAGGCGGCCGCCACCCTCGTGGGCGCGGCCGACGGCCGGCATGCCGCGGCGCCGATCACCAGGCCGAGCAGCATCCAGGGGAGATGTCGGCGGCCTCGTGCGGTCGGCATGCTAGGATCCTGTCGCATTGACGACAGCATCATGTCAACCCTTCCTGTCCTGGCGCAACTGAGGCGCGACCGGCACTGGACGCAAGCGGACCTGGCCGAGCGCAGCGGCGTGTCCAGGGCCGAGGTGAGCGCGATCGAGACCGGTCGGCACGTGCCGTCCGTGGCGGTGGCGATGCGCCTGGCCCGGGGCCTGGGCGTGAGCGTCGAGCAGGCCTTCGGCGGCCGCGCCGAGGTGCCCGCCCCCCAGTGGGCCTGGCCGGCTGTGGCCGGCGACGGCCGCGCCTGGCAGGCGTCGGTGGGCGCTCGCGTGCTGCTGTATCCGGTGGAGCCGACCGCGGCCGGGAGCCTGCCGCACGACGTGTGGGTCGACGGCCGCGGGCTGCAGGGCCGTCACGACACGCCCGACACACCGACGTTGGTCATGGCCGGGTGCGATCCGCTCGTCGGCATGCTCGCGCCGATCATGGCCAGACAGCGCATCCGCGTGCTGCCGCTGTTGCGGTCGAGTACGCAGGCGCTCGAGCTGCTGCGCCAGGGACTCGTGCATGTGGCCGGCGTGCACGTAACCGACGTCGATGGGCGGTCCCGCAACGACGGCCTGGTGCGTGAGCGGCTGGGGGGCGGGTATCGCCTGGTGCATCAGGTGCGGTGGGATGCCGGTGTCGTGGTCGCCCCCGAGCGCCGCGAACGGTCCGTCGCCGCGCTCGTGCGGGCCCGCGTTCGCTGGGTGAACCGCGAGAACGGGTCTGCAGCCCGGGAGATCTTCGACACCCTGCTCGGCAGTCGTCGCGCACGTCCCGAGGGCTACGACCACGTGGTGCGCGACCATCGCGCCGTGGCGACCACCGTGGCGAGCGGCTGGGCCGAGGCGGGCGTGTGCGTGCGTCCCGTGGCGGCCGAGGCGCGCCTGTCGTTCCTGCCGCTCCATCGGGAGGCCTACGAACTGTGCGTGCCCGACGCCCTGCTCGATGACGCGCGCGTCGTGGCGCTGCTGTCGGCGCTGCGCTCGTCGTCCTATCGCGCCCAGCTGGGCGATGTGCCCGGGTGCGATGGCACGCAGGCCGGCGAGGCACGTGTCGTCGCCTGATGGGACCGGGTCGTGAAGCGTGAGGCCAGGGACTCGGCGTGTCGTCTGCCCACCGGGCCGCTGCTAGACTTGGAGACGTGCGCCTGTAGCTCAGTCGGTAGAGCAGCGGCCTTTTAAGCCGTTGGTCGTGGGTTCGAGTCCCACCGGGCGCACCACGCGCGCATGGCGCGCGTGGTGGCCCGGCTGGCCTCCGGCGCGCGGCTCCGCCTCCGGCTCGCCGTCGCGCTCGAGTCCCACCGGGCGTCTTGCCGCAGTCGTTCGCTTGCGCATCGGGGTGGGGCCGTCGCCTTCGGCTCGGCCCGATCGTCCCCAGCATCGCCACAGGGCGCACGCCGGCGGTGGTGGCTGCACCGTGGGTCGCTTGCGCATCGGGGGGGGGCCGTCGCCTTCGGCTCGGCCCGATCGTCTCCAGCATCGCCACCGGGCGCACGCCGACGGTGGTGGCTGCACCGTGGGTCGCTTGCGCATCGGGGTGGGGCCGTCGCCTTCGGCTCGGTCCGATCGTCTCCAGCATCGCCACAGGGCGCACGTCGGTGTTGGTGGCTGCGTCGCGGGTCGCTTGCGCCTCGGCTTGGGGGCCGTCGCCTTCGGCTCGGCCCGATCGTCTCCAGCATCGCCATGGGGCGCACAGCGGCGCTTGTGACTGCGTCGCGGGTCGCTTGCGGCTCGGGGTGGGGGCGTCGCCTCGGCTCGCCCCGATCAGTGTCCGTACTGTCGAGCCCGTGCGGCATTTTCGGCATCGCGGCATCGCGGCATTCCCCCGTACACTGCTCTCACCGTGGCGTCCCTCAAACTCGCCAACCTGTGGCGTGTGATCAGCGACGTGGATCTCGAGCGGATCCGCGCGTCGGCCCGCACGCCGTTCGAATTGCTCGTGGTGGCCGAGGACGACACGCTGGGGCAGCGCGTCCGCGCGGGGCTGGCGGCGGTGCCTGGCGGCGCTGCCCATCCCTACGTGGTCGTCGTGCACCCCGACATGCTGCGGCAACGACCCACCACACCGCTCGGGGTCGTGCTGGCCTCGGCGTCGCCTGACCTGTCGCTGGCCATGAAGGCCGCCGACGAGCAGTGCATCCGCTCACACTGGCCGCGCATCACCCTGATTGCCGACACCGAAGACGCCGCGGCCGCCGCCCGGCGGGTGGGGGAGCACGCGCGCGTGGCCGTGGCCGACCCGCTCAATCCGCCCCGGCCGCTGCTCGAGGCGATCGTCGCGCTCGTCGAAGGCGACGCGCGCCTCGCCGTGGCCGCGGCGTTGCCGGTGTTCCGGTACGTGGTGGCCGAGCGCATCGTCGACGAGACGGCGAAGGCCAATGCGTCGTTTGCCGTCACCACGGGCCTGGCCGAGACCATTCCCATCCTCACCGCGCCGCTCAACCTCGGCGACATGATCGTGCTGACCAAGAACCAGCTGATCATGGGCTACAAGATCGCGCTGGCGGCTGGTCGCAACGACGAGCCGCGGGCCATGATCACCGAGATCCTCGGCGTGATCGGCGGCGGGTTCCTGTTCCGGCAGGTGGCCCGGCAGTTGGTGGGCCTCATCCCCGTGGCCGGACTCGTGCCCAAGGTCGCCATTGCGTACGCGGGCACCTACGCGATGGGACGCGGGCTCATCGCCTGGGCGCTGGCTGGCGTCGAGGTCACCCCGGAGTCGCTGTCGCGCTACACGGTCGAGGGGCTCGAACGCGGGCGCGACCTCGCGCAGCAGTTGCTCGATCAGGTCCGGGCCAGCGTGCCATCTGCGCCACGCAGCTGGAGCCGTTTGCGCGGCTGGCTGCCCTCACGGCGGCGCACCGGCGGGCCTCCCGACAAGCAGGCCTGATCCGAGGCGGGTGCGCGTGACCGGCGTGACGGTCGCCCGTCGGACCGACGCGCGCTAGTACTCCACCACCGCACCGGCGCGCACTTCGGTGCCGGGCCCGACCACCTGGGCGATCAAGCGCAGCGAGTGGCCGATGCGCACGGCGACGCGGCCGCCACCCTTCCAGGCGTTCTCCTCGCGGTAGCGGATGTACTCGACCATCGGCCCGACCTCGAACCGCCCCAGGCGTCGGCTCACGTGAATGGCGTCGAGGGCGCTCGCGTACTTGATGATGTCCTCGGGCTCGCCGCCGTGCTCGTGTTCGCGGCGCGCCGGCGGCTCGTACTCGCCGAGCGACTGCACCCAGGTGCCCTGCGAGATCCAGTGCTCGTTCTCGTACACCCAGCGCGCCGTCAGCGCGGCGGCGGGCTTGTTCTCTCGGCCGAAGGCCAAGGCGACGCCTGGAATGACCCGGAGACCGCCCGACCGGAACTCCCAGCCGAGACCGGCCACGCCGATGTCGTTGCCGTCGATGCCGAAGTAGCGGATCTCCGCGCGCAGTGGCGAGCCGAGCTTCAGGCTCAGGCCGCCAGACTGGAACTGGTCGGAGCCGCCGAACTCCACTTCGACGAACGGCGAGTGGTGGGTCGCATGCCCCTGGGCGTGGCTCGCCTGGCCGGCAGGCTGGTGGCCCTGATGTACCGGTGCCTCCTGGGCGTTGGCGGTGCCGGCCCAGGCGGCGGCAAGGAGGGAGGCGGAGACGGAGAGCCGCATCGACGTCGTGCGCACGCCCCGCACTATCGCATCGCCCACCCGGGGTTGCCTGCTGGACCTAGGGCGAGGCCGTCTCGAGTGTGACTTTCCGGCCGGCTTGCCGCGTCGGAACTGTGGCGCATTGGCCTTTGACGGTAAAATGGGCGGTCGTGAGTTCCACCCCGGACGGTGGCAAGCCCGTCGAACCTTCCCGCGTCGGACAGTACCGCATCGAGCAGCGCCTGGGCGCCGGTGGCATGGGCGCGGTGTATCGCGCGTTCGATGAGTCGCTGCAGCGCCCCGTTGCCATCAAGCGCCTGCTGGCCACGATGGGCGATCAGTCCCGCAGCCTCCGGTTCCGCCGCGAAGCGCGGATGGCTGCGCGCCTGAACCACCCCGCCATCGTCCACATCTACGAGATCGTCGAGACCGAGGGTGGCGACTGGATCGTGATGGAACTGGTGGAGGGCAAGACCCTCGACCGGTTGCTGCGGGAGGGGCGCATGGATCTGGCCCGCGCGGTGCGGGTGGTGCGCGAGATCGCCGAGGGGTTGTCGGAAGCCCACGCCCAGGGCATCGTCCATCGCGACCTGAAGGCGACCAACGTGATGGTCACCGCCGCCGGGCGCGTGAAGATCCTCGACTTCGGCCTGGCCAAGTCCTGGCAGGGGGACGTCGATCAGGAGATCTCCACGCCGGGGACGGTCGTCGGCACGTGTCACGCGATGTCGCCGGAACAGGCGCAGGGGCTCGCGGTCGACCATCGATCCGACCTCTTCTCGCTCGGCTCGTTGCTGTACGAACTGCTCACCGGGCTGTCGCCCTTCCACGCGGGCACGCCCACCGAGACCCTGGCGCGGATCTGCGCCTTCGAGCCGGACCCCGTCACCTCGCTGGAGCCGGCGGTGCCACCCGCCCTCGCCGATCTCACGCATCGCCTGCTGCGCAAGTCGGCCGCGCAGCGCCCGCAGGGGAGCTGGGAGGTCGCTGCCGCGCTCGAGCGGATCGAGCGGGCGGGCGGACTGGACCAGGGCGCGCGCCGCCCCGTGGCTCCGGCCGTGACGGAAGTCTTCACCCAGGTCGAGCGTCCGTCGGGCACGCCCGCGGAGCGTTCCTCACCGCCGCCGCTGACCAGTACCGAACGGCGCCAGATGACGGTGCTGTGCTGTGAACTGGCCGATGCGGCGAGTCCGGGCACCGAGCCGGGGCAGGCCTTCGACCCGGAGAGCCTGTACGAGCTGATGCTGCAGCTCCGGCCGCTGGCGCTGCAGGCCGTGCAGCGGTACGACGGCACCCTCGGCACGGCCATGGGGCACCGGCTGCTGGTGTACTTCGGCTATCCCCAGGCCCACGAAGACGACGCGTGGCGTGCGGTGCGCACGGGTCTGGATCTTGTCGGTGAAGTGGAGGCGCAACTCGCCGCGGCGCCGGGGCTCGGGCGGGTCAGGCCGGCCCTCCGCGTCGGCATCCACACCGGCACCGCGGTGGTGACGACGAGTCCGGGGACCTCCGAACCCGTGGTGCTCGGCGCCACGCTCGACGTGGCGCTCCGACTGCTGGCCTCGGCCGAACCCGGTGCGGTGGTGGTGAGCGGAGCCACCCGGTCCCTGGTGCACCGCGGCATGGTGGCCGAGCCGCTGCCGCCGCTGGTCCAGGGGGCGGGCTCGGGCGTGGCCCTGACCTCGTGGCGCATGCGCGACGGCCAGGACTCCGGCGACGACGCGATGTTCGACCTCGTGCCGATCGTGGGACGCGACCGCGAGCTCGCGATCCTCGAGGGGCGCTGGCAGGACGCCAGGGTCGGCCACGGCCACGCGGTGCTCATCAGCGGCGAGCCGGGCATCGGCAAGTCGCGGCTGCTGCGGGCCACCCGTGAGCGGCTCGAGGCCGGGCAGTCCGGGCGTGCGCTGCGGTGGATGTCGACGCACGGCACCCCGTACACGCAGAACACGCCCCTGCATGCCATCGTGCAGTGGGTGCAGCGGTTGCTGGCGTCGGCGCCAGGCCCCACCCCCAGTGCGCGCCTGGTCACGCTGCTCGACGAGCATGGCCTCGGGGAAGCCGTGCCCCTCGTGGCGGCGCTCGTTGGCGTGCCGGCGCCCGAGGACCGGCCACTGCGCGCCATGCCGCCCGAACGACAGCGCGAGGAAACCCTCGACGCGCTGGTGGCGCTGGTGCTGGAGATGGCGCAGCGCGAGCCGCTGGTGCTCCTGGTGGAGGACCTGCACTGGCTCGACGCGACGACGCTCGCGTGGCTCGATCGGCTCATCGACCAGGCGCAGTCGGCCCCGCTGCTGCTCGTGATGACGCTGCGGCCCAACACGCTCGAGGTGCCCTGGGCCGCGCGTGCGCAGGTCACGCAGGTGACCCTCGGCGCGCTTGCGCAGGACGACGTGGAGCGGCTCATCCGCGCCCTCGTGGGGGACTCGCCGCTGGCGGCGCAGGCGCAGGCGCACATCCTGGCGCGTACCGACGGCGTGCCGCTGTTCGTCGAGGAACTCACGCGGTCGGTGGTCGAGGGCGGCGGGGCGGCGCGCGACACCGGCGAGTGGCGCGAACTGCCCGCCACGCTGCGTGAGTCGCTCACCACGCGTCTGTCCCGGCTCGGGACGGCCAAGGAGGTGGCGCAGCTGGCGTCGGTCATCGGCAGGGCCTTCACCTTGCCGCTGCTGTCGGCGGTCTCTTCGCACCCGCCTGACCAGCTCGACCGCGAACTGCGGCAGTTGGTGCAGTCCGGCCTGGTGCATCGCCGCGGCTTCGGGGCGGCGGCCCGCTACGCCTTCAAGCACGCCCTGGTGCGCGACGCGGCCTACGACTCCCTGTTGCGACGGGAGCGCCAGCAGATCCACCTGCGCATTGCCGGCGCGCTCGAGGAACTGCGGCGGACCGGTGCCGAGGACGTGCCGCCCGAGCTCCTGGCGTACCACTACATGGCCGCCGAGCGGTTTGCTCCCGCCTTCGAGCACTGGCTGGGCGCGGGACAGTCGGCCATGGGCCGCTTCGCGCACGCCGAGGCCATCAGCCACCTCCAGCAGGCGCTGACGGCCCTGCAATCGTTGCCGCCCACGCCCGATCGCGACCGGCGGGAGATTGGCGCGCGCGGCGCGCTCGTCCTCTCGCTCAGTATGGTGCGTGGTCTCGGCTCGCCCGAGGTCGAGGCGACACAGGAACGCCTGCTCGCACTCGTGACGCAGGTCGGCGACGTCCCGCACGAGCTCGCCTTCGGCCTGTGGAACTTCTACGCGAGCCGCGGCAAGCTGCGGCGCGCCCGTGAACTGGCGCAGCAGCGCCTGGAGTACGGGGTCGCCCACGGCGACGGCGATGCACGCCTGCTCGGGCTCTACACGAGCGCGGCCGCGGATTTCTTCCTGGGCCACTTTGCCCAGTCGCGCGACAACTTCGAGGCCCTCCTCGAGCAGTATCCCGCCGAGGGGCTCGCCACCAAGGCGATCGCCTACGACATCGGCGCGGTGGCGCAGTCGCTGCTGGCCGATGTGCGCTGGTTGCTCGGAGAGCCGGCCCGTGCCGTCGAGACCTCCGACGCTGCGGTGCTGCAGGCGCGTCAACGCTCGCCCTTCACCGAGTCGGTGGCCCTGGTGAACCGGATGGCGCTGGCGCTGGCCATGGACGACGCGCCGGCGGCCGCGAGCGCCACCGAGACGCTGGTGACGCTCAGCACCGAGCAGGGCTACCAGTACTGGACGGTCTTCTGGCAGCTGAGCCAGGCGGTCCAGGCCCTGCGTGCGTCCACACCCCCGGCTGACGTCGACGCGGCCATCGCGCAGGGCGCGGCGGCCATCACCGTGATGCGGACCGCGTACGCGAGCAACCTGCAGTGCAGCCGCTACCTCGCGTGGATGGTCGACGCGAGCCTGCGCCACGGCCGCGTGGAGCGAGCTCGTGCCTTCCTCGGCGAGGCGTTCGCGGTGACGGAAGACGAAGGGGAGCGGTACTGGGAAGCCGAACTGCACCGTCTGGAGGCCCGCGTCCGAGTGGCCGAAGGATGGGACGGCGACGCCTGTGCCGAGGCCTGCCTGCGGGCCATCGATGTGGCGCGCGCGCAGCGAGCCCGCACGTTCGAGCTGCGCGCGGCCGTCGACCTGGCGCGGGCGTGGCACGCCGACGGACGCGTCGAGGACGCCTCCGCGCTGCTGCGGCCGTTGGTGGAGGCCTTCGGCGATGCGGGCGGCGCCGACCTCGAGGCCGCCCGCGCCCTGCTCTGACGCGTCGCTAGGCCGTCGCCGGCGCCGCGAACGGCAGGCCGGCGGCGAGCCGGCGTTCCTTCTGCTTGTACAGGACCAGGAACACCGCATCCACGACGGCCGACGTGCACCCGATGGTGAGCAGGAACCAGTCGCCGGGGAAGTGGAGGAAGAAGAACACGACGACGAGCGCCGAGCCCACGGCGCGCATCCAGTTGGCGTGCCACGAGAAGTTCTCGAGCGTCGGCTGCCGCAGCATCAGCGGCACGTACAGGAACGAAATCGACAACTGAATCAGGTAGGCGGCGCGCCCGCCGACGCTGTTGTCGAGTCCCTGCGCATGCAGGTAGTACGTGGCGGCACCGGCGGCCACGGCAATGAACAGGCACATCGGGATGAAGATCCGGCGTGGCGCCAGTTCCGGCACGGTCAGCTGCTTGGCGCCGAGGAACAGCACGCCGTAGCTGAAGATCAGGCCGGCGTCGAGGAAGAACCAGACGTAGTTGGCGCCCTGGAACAGCATCCCGAGGTCGTTCTGCGCGAGGAAGCTCCACACGAACTCCCACGCCACGTCGCAGCAGCCGGCAAACACCGGCATCTCCACGTACTTCAGGACGAAGATGTTGCGGATGTAGATCGCGTAGGCGAGCACCCAGAGCAGGCAGCCCATGCCGTAGAAGAACAGCTCGGTGCCGGTGTAGTCCTGCCAGTTGATCCAGACGATTGCGGTCATCGCGGGTCCCTTCCGTGGCGATACCACTGCGCCTCGTGCGCGGTGGTCGATGTACTGCCCGCTAGCGGAACGCGGGGCCCTGCAGGTCGAGCCGGTCGAAGGGCACCGAGAACGCCACCTCGCCGCGTCGGTCGACCTCGACCATGCCCTGCAGCACGAGATGCGCCAGGTGCGCAGAGAAGGCGTCGTGGTGTCCGGTCCACTGGCCGGCGCGCAGGACGAGCGTGAGGACGCGGCGCAGGAGGCGGTGCCCCGGCATCGGGCTGAAGCCGACGCGCGCGAGCTCCTCTGCCGACATCAGCTCGGTCATGCACAGGTGCGGTGCGAATCCGAGGCCGCACAAGCGGGTGATGGGGGGCAGCAGTTGCTCCATCATCGCGAGGTTGTCCTCGGTGAGCGTGACGCCGTAGGCGTTCTCCTCGGGACCGGTGTTGTTGCGCGCGACGTAGGCCGCGTAGAACTCCCCGGCCTCGGCGACCGTCGCGGGCACCAGGCTGTCGTCGTGCGGCGCCCCCGGCGGATGGATACCCATCAGCACCGCGAACACGCGCCACAGGTAGTAGAGATCCTCGGCTTCCTGATCGGCCAGAGGCAGGCCGAGTCGACGGATGCCGGCGACCAGCAGGTACGAGAAGGCCATGATCGTGGCCAGCATGTCCTCGTGGTTGACCGGCACGCCGTACTGCGCGCGGTAGTCCGGGCGGTACTCGTCCGCGATCACGCGAATGCCCGCGTGCAGCAGGCGCAGCTTCTTTGCCGTGACGATGGCGTTGCCGCCGTCGAGGAAGGCGCGGTGATCCGAGACGTTCACCAGCAACTGCACCACGCCCATCAGCCGCTCGTACGGATGGCGCTCGAGGTTGCGCGAGATCGACAGGATCTGCGTCAGGCACGGCGCGGCGTAGCCCCGCGGCAGGCTCGAGGCCAGCAGCACGATGACCGACGGCAAGGCGTTCTTCAGGAAGGCGTCGCTGCCGGCCTGCAGGCGCGAGGGCTGCACCCACGGCGGCAGGCCGCCGGTGTCGCGCATGAACGCGTGCAACGCGTCTGGCGCGTCGGCCGGGAGCGGCGTGGCGTTGCCCTGCAGGTGCCTGAACGCGGCGCCCACGGCGCGGGCCCCGCCTTCGTCACGCAGCCGGGCGACCGCCGCGTCGGCCAGCGGGTCGCCGGCCTGTCGAAGGCCGTCGAGGAACGTCCTGTCGGACCACTTGGACATCTGGATGCCAATCCCTCCTGAGGACAGGCCGGGATTGTATGTCAGGTCCGGTGGCGTGCGCCGCACGTGTAAGGCCGTGGCCACACGTGTGGGAAGGGTGCCGACTTTCTCGCCAACCTGCTAGGGCATGTACTGGCCGCCGTTGACCTCGACGATCTGTCCGGTCACGTAGCCGGACAAGGCCTCGGAGGCCAGATACAGGAAGGTGCCGGCGCACTCGTCGGCCGTGCCGAGGCGCCCGAGCGGGATGGTGGCGCGCATGGCCTCGAGCTGCGTGGGCGTCGAGTACCGGTCGTGGAACGGCGTCGTGACCACGCCCGGCGACACGGCGTTGACGCGGATGTTGTCGGGCGCCAGTTCGCGCGCCCAGCCGTGCGTCGCGGTGGAGATGAAGCCCTTCGCTGCGCCGTACAGCACGGCACCACCCGCGCCGCCGGTGCGCGCGGCGATCGAGGTGACGTTGATGATGGCGCCACCGCCCTGGCGGCGCATGATCGGCACGACCTCGTGCACGAACAGCACGACCTGCGTGACGTTCAGCGCCAGCACCTCCTGCAGGTGCGCCTCCGAGTAGTCCGCGATGCTCCGGCGTCCGAGCATGCCGCCGGCGTTGTTGATCAGCACGTCGATGCGGCCATAGCGTGCCATCGTCTCGGCCACCAGGCGGGGGACGATGGCCGGCTGACCGAGGTCGCCCTGCACGAGCAGGGTGTCGGCGCCGAGGGCCTCGGCGGCGGCCGCGACGGCCTGCGCCTCCGTGGCGCTGGCGTTGTAGTGCAGGGCGAGCCTGCTGCCGGCCCTGGCGAAGGCCAGGGCAGCGGCGGCGCCGATGCCGGTCGACGCACCGGTGATGAGGACGACCTTGTCGCGGAGATCGGTCACGTGGGGCTCCATGGGCGAGCCATGCTAGCAGAGCGTGCGGCGCTCTTCGTGAGCGCCGTCACGCCGCCCATGGGGCCGCGGCCAGCGAACGGATCGCGTGCCCGAACCTCAGGCGTGCAGCGGCGGGACCCAGCCGCTCAGGCTCGCGTGGGTGTAGTCATCGTCGGACGCGAGGAGCGCGTCGATGCCGCCCTCGAAGGTGATCACGCCGTCGTTCAGCACCAGGAAGGTGACGTCCCGCGCGCTGCGGTGGGGCGCCGGCACGATGTGCGCGCCGGTGGGCGTGGCGATGGCTTCGTGTCCGGCCATGTAGAAGGCGTCTTCGAGCTGGTGGGTCACCAGCACCAGCGTGACGTGCTCGACGTCGCGCAAGGCCAGGATGGCGTCGTCCACCGACCGGGCGGTGATGGGGTCGAGCCCCGACGTGGGTTCGTCGAGCAGCAGCAGGTGCGGCCGCGCGGCCATGGCGCGGGCGACGGCGACGCGCCGGCGCTGGCCCCCCGAGAGCTCGGCGGGGCTGCGGTCGATGAACTCCCGCAGGCCGGTCACGGCCAGCATCTCCTCGACGCGCGCGCGGATGACGTCTGGCGCCAGGTGGCCGCCGTCCTTCAGCTTGAAGCCGATGTTCTCCTCGACGGTCAGCGAGTCGAAGAGCGCGCCCTCCTGGAACAGCATGCCGATCTCGTCGCGCACGACCATGAGCTCGCGCTCCGACATGGTGTCGATGCGCACGCCATGGATGCGGATGACGCCGGAGTCGGGCCGGACGAGGCCGAGAATCAGCTTGAGGAGGAGCGACTTGCCGCCGCCGCTTGGGCCCATCACGATGGCCATGTGGCCGTCGGCGATGGTGAAGTTCACGTCGCGCAGGACGACGACGTCGTCGAACGCGAGTGCGACGTGTTCGAACGAGACGGCCGGCGCCGCGCTCGCTGGTGCGTCCATGGGACACCCCCTGCCTGCACTATACGCCCGTGGCGCGCCGCCGAGCCTCACGGTTCGCGAGGTGGCGCTGCCGGAAGGCGAGACGCCGCCCTGACGCGGGGCGCTCTAGGCCGAAATCAACGGAATCGACGAATCAAGCGCGCGGAGGTCGTCGGGATCCGACGTGACGATGCGGTCGCCCCGGTTGCGTGCACACAGCACCACGGATGCATCGATGACATCGGTCGTGCCGCGGGCGCCACAGAGCTGCCCGGCCTCGCGCGCGCCCTGGTCGTCGAGCGCAATGACCTCCGTGTGCGCTGAGCCGAGCAGTCTCGCCAGCCTGGCCTGTCGGCGCCCGTCGCGCCACACCTGGCCGACCACAGCCGCAGGCACGGCCAGGCGGTGACCGAGCTCGAGATTCCGGAGGAGCAGCGTGACGATGCGGCGGTCGCTCCGCTCGAATGCGATGAGCGCGCCGGCGTCGAGCGTGAGCCCTGGCATGTCGACCTAGTCCGCCGTGGACGGTGTCTGACGGCGGCGCGGGCTCCTGGGTGCGCGCACGCCCAGCGCGCGATCGGCATCACGACGTTCCTGCGCGGTCATGGGGCCTCCGGATTCCTCGAGCATCTGCTCGAGCAGGCCGGCCAGGTCGTCGAGCTTGATCTTCTCTGCGAGCGCCGAGGCCACGTAGGCACTGACGCTGGCGGCGCGGCCCTGGCGCACGGCCCGCCGGGCGCCTTCGGCCAGGCCGCCGGGCAGACTCACCGCGATCTTCTCGGACACGGTCATACCAGCAGTATGACCGCAAGCGGACGGGAATCCAACGGCTTCCAATCGCCTTTCAGGTCACCAGAAATGGCGCTTGGCGAACGCTCGCCCAGAGCCCGTCTTCAGGTACTGCTCGAACTGCGCTGCGCACGTCTGGTTCGTCAGCTCGATGGCGGCGACGAGTTGCCAGGGGCGCAGCGCCGCCGTGTGCACGGACCCGCCACGATTGTGCGTGTTCAGCCGTTGCTGCACGTCGCTTGTAACGCCCGTGTAGTACCGCGCAGGAGACGCCACGCTGCGGAGGATGTAGACGATCGTCCGGTCGCTCACCATGACGCGTCAGGGTGCAAGGTCAGCGCCACAGATTCCCGAGTCCCTGACATGGGCTTGACCGGGCGGGGTGGCCGATTGTGCAACTCGGGGCGCGAGTGGACGTGGCAGAAGCTGGGACCAGCCTTCGCCTGAATCGAGAGCGAAGGCTTGGGTGCTCGGGTCCGCCTTCGCGCCTGGCGGCGCTTCGGCGGGATCAAGCCTTCGCCTGAATGGACAGCGAAGGCTTGGGGGCTTGGACGGGGCTGGCCCGGCCGAAGCTCGCAGGAGGCGAAGGGGAGGTCCGCCTTCGCGCCTGGCGGCGCTGCGGCGGGATCAGCCTTCGCCTTTATCAAGAGCGAAGGCTGGCGTCCCCAGCGGGATTCGAACCCGCGTTTCAGCCTTGAAAGGGCCGCGTCCTGGGCCTCTGGACGATGGGGACTTGGGGGTGGAGCGTGGTCGGCGCAGCCCGGGAAGGCGTGGCCGACCCCGAAGGATACCACAAGCGCGGTACCCTGCCTGCGTGACGTCGCCTCCCTCGCGCCTGCGCCTCGCGCTCGCCCAACTGCACATCGTGCCGGGCAGGCACGAGGACACGCTCGCGCATGCGCTCGGCCGCATCGCCCAGGCGGCCGCGGCGGGCGCCGGGCTCGTGCTCCTGCCTGAAGCCCTGCCGCTCGGCTGGATGGCCGCCGACACCGCCGCGTTTGCCGATCCCGTCCCCGACGGACCGACGTGTACGGCCATCCGCGACGCCGCGCGGCGCGCCGGCGTGTGGGTGTGCACCGGCCTCGTCGAGCGCGACGGGGCCCACGTGTACAACGCCGCCGTCCTCATCGACGACACGGGCGCCGTGCGCCTGCACCACCGCAAGATCAACGAACTCGACATCGCCGCCACGACCTACGCCCGTGGCGATCGTCTCGGCGTCACCGAGTCTCCCTGGGGCAGGCTCGGCCTGCTGATCTGCGCCGACGCCTTCGCGCCCGGAGAGGTGATCAGCCGCTCGCTCGCGCTCATGGGCGCCCGGATACTCCTGTCGCCCTGTGCCTGGGCCGTGCCGCCCGGGTACGACCAGTTGGCGCAGCCGTACGGCGACCTCTGGCGCGCCTGCTACGGCACGGTGGCGCGCGACCACGGCGTGTGGGTGGCCGGCGCCAGCTCCGTAGGGCCCATCACCGCCGGCGCCTGGGCCGGCCATGCCTGCATCGGCTGCTCGCTCGTCGTCGGACCCACCGGGCAGCCCGTGCTGCAGGGACCCTACGGTCCTGGCGCCGACGCGCTGCTGCTCGTCGACCTCGCGCTCGACTGAGCCGCGCCGGGCGCGCCGTGGACGCCGCGTGTGCGTGGCCGGCAGCGCGGGCGTTGTACAGGCATGTCCCTTCGCGAGCGTGCCCGCGCCCTGCTGCTGGCCGATCCCTCCATCGCGCACGAACTGCTGGCCATGGCCGACCGTCGCGTACGCCCGGCTCCCGCCGCGCGCATCGGCGTGAGCATGGCGTCGGTCCGGACGTTCGTGGAGGGTGAGCCCGGCTGGCCGGTGCAGGCGCGCAGTGCCGAGGAACTCGACGGGCGCATCCAGGTGGAAGCGGTGGTGGTGGCGCACGGCCGGCCGGCGATGCTGGTCCAGCGCAACCGCATCCAGTTGCCCGAGTCGGCCGAGTTGCGTCGCCGGCTCGAAGCCACGCGCGTCCGGTACGAGTCCCATCTGGCCAGTGTCGGCCGCATCGAGCTCACCGGGCATCCACGTCTTCACCAGGCCGGCACGGCGTGGATCGTCGCCGACCGCCTGGTCGTGACCAACGCGCACGTCGCCGAGGAATTCGTGGCGCGCGACCGTACCCATCTCGTGTTCCGCCGCGCCTTCGGGCAGGACACCATGGCCGCGCGCGTCGACCTGCGCGAGGAGTACGCGGCCGACGGCACGACGGAGGAGTTCGAGGTCGGCGTCGATCGCGTCCTCTACCTGGCCGACCTGACCGACGCACAGGCGCCCGACCTGGCGCTGCTGGCGCTCTCGCCCGGATCGGGAGGCCTGCCGCCGCCCATCCCCTTCGTCGACGTCCCGCTCGACTGGGGCCGCGATGTTGCGGTCGTTGGTTACCCGGCCGAGGACCCGCTCGGCACGCCCAGTGCCGACGTGGCGCGGCGCCTGTTCGGCGGGATCTATGGCGTGAAGCGCTTCTCGCCCGGACGCATCTCGGCCATGCAGACCGACGCGTGGGCGTTCTCGCACGATGCGACCACGCTCGGCGGCAGCTCGGGCTCGGTGGTGATCGATCTCGAGACGGGTGGGGCCGTCGGGGTGCATTTTTCGGGCACGCTGGAACGGGCCAACTACGCCGTGCGCGGTTCCTACGTGCTCGACGCCCTCACGGCCATTCGCCCGATGGTGCCCGTGCCGGCCCTGCCGCCCGCCTCGCCCGAAGTCCCCGTCGATGTGCCCGTGATCCGGCCGCTCGCCGCGGGCTACGAGACCCGCGACGGCTACCGCGACGACTTCCTCGGCGACACGCTCCCGCCCGCCCCGTTGCCGTCGGTGGTCCGCTGTGACGACGTGCTCGAGGTCGACTGGCAGGGGCAACGGCTGCGGGCGCTGCCGTACCGGCACTTCTCGGTGGTGATGAGTCGCGCGCGTCGCCTCTGCTACGTGAGCGCGGTCAACATCGACGGCGGCAGGAGCGTGCCTCACCTGCGTCGGCGCGACTGGCGCCTCGACCCGCGCATTCCGGAAGGACGCCAGCTGTCCGGGCCGGTCTACGGCAACGCGCCCCGCTTCAGTCGCGGGCACATGACGCGGCGCGAGGATCCGGCCTGGGGCGACACGCGCGCGGATGCCGAAGAGGGTAATACCGACTCGATGCACCTGGCCAATGCCGTCCCGCAGATGCAGCCCTTCAACGCCGGGATCTGGCTGAGGCTCGAGGACTATGCGCTGCAGAACGCGCGCGAGGACGACCAGAAGATCTCGGTGTTCACTGGGCCGGTGCTGCGCGACGACGACCCCGTCTTCGAGGGCGTGGCCGTACCCGTCGAGTGCTGGAAGGTCATCGTCTTCGTGCACGACGAGACGGGGGCACTGAGCGTCTCGGGCTACCTGCTGTCGCAGCGTGGCTTCCTGCCGCATCGCGAGGCGGTGTTCGGCGCCTACGAGACCTTCCAGGTACCGATGACCACCATCGAGCAGCGCGCCGGCCTTCGCTTCGGCGCGTTGACGCCGCTCGACGTGTACGCGCAGGCGCCCGAGGCCACCGTGCGTCCGCTCCTGTCGCCAGACGACATCCGCTGGCGCTGAGCGCGGGCAGCGGCTACGGTGCGGCCCGTTCCGCGATGAACTGCGCCACGATGGCGTCGGCGTCGGCATCGGCGACGAGCCCGATCCCGAACGCACGGGTGACATCGAAGGCGCCGGGCCACGACCGCACCATCCGGTCGACCGCCGCGTCGGGCGTCAGCGCTACTCGGGCACGAGCCTCCGCGCCGGCGGCACGTTCGAGCGCCGCGAGCAGGTCGGCTGGCGTCACCGTGAGTCCCGGCAGGTTCAGCGTGCGCACCTCGCCGATGGCCTCCGACGCCATGGCCCCCATCGCCGCCAGGTTCGCGGTGGTGGTGACGGGGGAGGCGACCCACAGGCGCGTGTCGAGGGGCACCGGGCACGCGCTGGGCAGCCCGGCAAGCGGCTCGCGCACGATGCCGCTCACGAAGCTGGACATGGCCGAGTTCGGCGCGCCCGGACGGACCGCCACGGTCGGCACGCGCACGGCCACGCCGTCCACCACGCCGCGGCGGGTCGCCTCGAGCACGTGCAGCTCCGCGATGGCCTTGGTCACGCCGTACGTGGTGGCAGGTCGCAAGGCGAGGTCCTCGGGGACCACCTCGGGCAGGGGGCCGCCGAACACGGCGACCGTGCTGGCCAGCACGAAGCGCGGCGGGCGGGGCAGCGTCCGGCACATGGCGAGGAGCGCCAGGGTTCCACCGACGTTGACCTCCGCGGCCAGGTCGGGCTCGGCTTCCGACTGCCCGCTGAGTACGGCGGCCAGGTGCCAGACGGTGGTGAGGTCCGGATCGGCCAGCGTCGCGAGGAAGACGGCGTCGGTCACGCTACCCACGCACGAGACGACCCGCGCGTCGGCGAGCGGGCTGGCGATGCGGTCGACGCACAGGACCCGATCAGGGACCGGGTGCGCCGTGGCGCCCCCGAGCAGGGCGGTGATCAGGCGCGTGCCGAGGAACCCGGCGCCACCGGTGACGAGGACGGTCATGGATGCAGGCTCTCCGCGCGCCGCTCCGGGACGCGCCGGGTCATGCTACCGTTCGCCGCGACATGGCACCAGCACGCATCGCCCTCGTGACGGGCGCCGGCAGCGGAATCGGGCAGGCGGTGTCGATCGGCCTGCTCCAGGATGGATGGGACGTGGCGCTGGTCGGCCGGCGTGCGACGGCGCTGGAGGAGACCGCTGCGCTGGCGGCCGGGGCGCCCGGGCGAGCCGTGACGATCCCCGCCGACGTGACGCAGGTCGACGATGTGCGGCGCGCCTTCGGTCTCGTGCGCGAGACCTGGGGCCGGCTCGACCTGCTGTTCAACAACGCGGGGGTGTCGGCGCCGGCCGTCCCGCTGGAAGACCTCACGCTGGAGCAGTGGCGCACCGTGGTCGACATCAACCTCACCGGTGTCTTCCTGTGCACGCAGGAAGCCGTGCGGCTCATGAAGGCGCAGTCGCCGCGTGGTGGTCGGATCATCAACAACGGCTCGATCTCGGCCCACGTGCCCCGTCCGAATTCCGCCGCCTACACGGCCACCAAGCATGCGGTCACCGGGCTCACCCGTGCGACGGCCCTCGACGGACGGGCGTTCGACATCGCCTGCGGGCAGATCGACATCGGCAATGCCGCCACGGCGATGGCCCGCGGGTACGCCCAGGGCGTCATGCAACCCACCGGCGCCCTGATGGTCGAGCCGCTGCTCGACGTGCAGCACGTGGTCGACGCCGTGCGCCTGATGGCCGGCCTTCCGCTGCAGGCCAATGTGCCGTTCCTGACGGTGATGGCGACGGGGATGCCCTACATGGGGCGCGGCTGATCGGGAGGAAACAGGGAAGAACCTACCCGCCCGTCGCGTACCGTCTGCGGACACGCGCGGGAGCCGACGGCGCGCCGGCCGGGAAGTTGCGGTCGTTCTTGGCAGGCATGGGTCTTGCGATGTAGTCTGACATCGGCGCATGGTTCGTGCGGGCGCCGTTGTTTCCCCCATGCCCTTGACCCGAACCCTGCTCCAGGCGTCAGCCTGTTCGCCCGCGGTGCGTGCCGTCGCCGGCCGCGCCTGTCTCCTCCTCGTTCTGTGGTGGGCCGCAAGCCTGCCCGCCGCTGCGCAAACGGTTCGACTGGCGTGGAACCCGCCCGCCTCCGGCCCGGACGTGTCGTACGTCATCCAGTACGGGACGACACCCGGGGTCTATCCGCACGAGGTGCCCGTGGGGTTCGGCATCACGACGCACGACGTGACCGGGCTGGCCCCGGGCACGTACTACTTCGTCGTGCGCGCGCTGGACGACCGCGGTGCCTCGAGCAGTTTCTCCGTCGCGACCACGGCCACCGTCGAGGGGGACGTGTCCTCCGACGAGGGGCCCACCGACGGCCTGACGCGGGACCCCATCGACTCGACCAGGACCATCGTCAGCGTGTCGAGGTCGCAGGACCTGCAGTCGGTGATCGATGCAGCGACGCCCAGGACCACGGTGCTGCTCGAACCCGGCGTCTACGCGCTGGCGGAATCGATTGCCATCACCAACGCCATGGACCTCGAGATCCGGGGGCGCACGGGGCGCCGGTCCGACGTGACCCTGCTGGCGCCACCGGACGAGGTGTCGCCGCTCTTCATCGTGACGCGCACGTGGTCGCTCAAGGTCGCCGACCTCACCATCCAGTCGGGCAAGTCGCTGGCCTTCGATTTCGGCGACGGCGCGCAGTGGCCCCACCTCACTCGCCTTCACATGATTGGCGGCGGAGCCTTCGTGCGCTCGGCGCGGCACGCCGATGGCAGCGGCACGCGTGAGGGCCACGTGTCGAACTGCCGCTTCGAGGTGCCTGGCATCGCGGGCACACTGCCGGTCGCGATCGAGGTACAGAGTGGCTCCGGCTGGACCGTACGCCGAAGCCGCTTCCTGTACGCCACGCTGCCGTCGGGCGCGCTGCCGGGGTCGGCGGTGCTGGCCTGGCAGGGCAGTGAGCACACGCTGGTGGAGCGCAACGTGTTCGTGGGCGGTGCCCGCGAGATCGTGTTCGGTCTGGCGCCGAGGTCCCCCGACCAGCACGTGGGCGGCCTGAT
>NZ_JBIINP010000048.1:0-27146 GCF_044337415.1 Luteitalea sp. | reverse complement strand
CTGCCTCTCCGTTGCGCTACGAGTCCCGCAACGTGTCCTTCGGTACCTCCTGCTGTTGGAGCATCGGCGGCGCTGTGTTCTTTGGCGGAGCGGAGGCCTCGGGCGAAGACACCTTCGAGGGCCTCGCGTTCCCCTACCACAGACTTGAGGGTGTCAGTCGCCAGATGGGGCGGATCGAGCTGATTGCCGGCCCCCTGCTCAGCGTGTCTGTGCGGTATGACGACGAGGGCAATCCGACCTCGAGTCTCTACGAGTACGGTCCGGGACGGCTGTCGGCGCGCGCACCGGCAGATTTCAATGGTGTCGGGTGGACCTTCGCTGCCTCGCTGAGGGGTCTGACCGTGGACGTGGGGTGCGAGCCGACCGAGTACGACGAGTGCTTCGATGGATGGCCGTACGGCGAAGTCACCGCCGCCCTCGGGCCCGGCCTGTTCAGCCCGGAGATTGCTGCGGCCCTCGGCGTCCTGCGCCAGAGCCGTGGCGGCTCGTACTGGATGGCCATCGACGAGATCGAGGGGTCCGTGGGCGATGAGGACCGGGTCGGTCCAAAGAACCTCTCGGGGCTGACGGTGCACGCGGTCGTCCCCGAACCGGGTCTGGCCCTGCTGTCGCTGGTCGGGCTGGGTATGGTCGCCTGGCGGCGCCCTCGCCGATCACGGCGGGACCGCGACACGTCGATGACCGCGTGAGCTGCTCGCGCGGACCCTTGCGTAGCGCTACGCAGGACTGCGAAGGCACAGCGCTGCATTCGTGGCCGTCGCGCTGCCGACGGCGGCACCGTCCCGAGACACGCCAGCCCGCTGAGCCGCCGCGGTCAGGGCGTCAGGACACAAGGTGCGAGAGCACGTCGCGCCCGCGTGCCGAGAGACGGTAGCCGACCTCGAGGCTCTCCGTGAGCCCGAGGTCCTTCAGTTGGCGTACGCGCCGCTTGAACGTCGGGAGTGCCATGCCCACCGTCGGCGCCAGCACGCGCGCCACGGTGCCAGGGTGATCGCCGATCAGACGCAGGTACGTCGTCGTCCACGGTGAGGTCGCCGCGGCATCGAGTCGGGCCAGTCGCGTGGCGATCGTGGCGAGATCGTCCGATGTCGGGCGCTGCTCTCGAAGGGCGATGCGCGGATCCTCGCCCACGACGCGGAGTTCGATCCGCAGCAGCGTCCCGTCGCCAGCGAGCGAGGCGCGCAGGTCGTCTGGCGAGAGACCCGTGCGAGCGACCTCGTCGGCGGTGATGTCGCCCTCGTCGACGATGGTCACCCTGTCGAGGGACAGCACGCCAACCGGCGAGCGCAGCGTCGCGCCGTCGGTCGGCGGCGCCTTGCGCCAGCGCCTGAACGCGAGCGTCACACGGCCGTCGGCGATGCCCTGCAGGATGTCCTGGCGGAACAGCATCACTCGCGAGTATCGCTGACTGTCACCCTGCGGCGCGGGTCATCGTTGCGCAGGGTGCTGCCGGTCACCCGGCTGCGGGCAGCACGCCGACGAGCCTAATCGCCCCACCGTGTTCGCGCCGCCCCGCGGCGGCGTTGATCCGGACAACGTGACGCTTCGCGATGACCGTTGAGGACGTGCGGGACCCCTCGTCCGCCGACGCGCCCTGGATCTCCATGCGCGCGGCCTTGGTGCGCGCCGTGCGCCGCCAGTGCCCGCGCTGGCTGAGCGATCACGCCGAGGACCTCGCCCAGGCCGCGCTGGTCAAGATCATGGCCGCCGCAGACACCGGTGAGGGGAATCGGACCCTCTCTTCGTTCTATCTGTACAGAGTGGCGCACAGCGCGCTGGTCGACGAGATTCGCCGGCGCCAGCGGCGCCGCGAGGTGTCGCTGGTCGACGAGGACCCGGACGACGAGCGCTCCGTTCGCATCGAACCACGCGCCGACGCGGATCCCGAACGGGACGCGTCGATGCAGCAACTGGGTGAAGCGGTCCGTGCCTGTCTGCTGGCCATGGGGGCCGACCGGCGGCAGGCGGTGATGCTGCACCTGCAGGGGCATTCGGTGCCGGAGACGGCACGACTGCTGGGCTGGCCGGCAAAACGGACGGAGAACCTCGTCTACCGCGGACTTGGCGATCTGCGCCGCTGCCTGACGACGAAGGGGCATACGCCATGAGTACCCCCGAGCAGCCCGACGTGGAACGCCTGCGGCAGGCCCTGGCCAGCCTGGGCGACCAGTCGCAGTGGCCGGACGTGGACGCCGAGCGGCTGTTCGCGGCGCTGCATGGCGAGATCGACGCCGAGGCGCGGCGCAGGATCGTGGACGAACTGATCGAGAACCCGCGGGCGGCCGCCGTGTGGCGCCTGGCCCGAGAGCTGGATCCCGTCGCGGCGTCGACTGCCGCGACCGCGCCCCTGGCGCCCACGACGAAGACGCGGTCCTGGACGTGGCTGCCGATCGCCGCGACGCTCCTTCTCGCGGTGGGTGGGGTCTGGCAGTTCGTTCCACGGGAGTCGGACGCGCCGACATATCGGAGCAGTGAGATCCGGCGCATCGACTCACTACTGCCCGAGGGCGGCCGTCTCTCGCGCGCCGAGCCGTCGCTGCGCTGGAGCGCCATCGCGGGTGCCCGCTATCGGGTCCGCGTGCTGACGCCGGGCCTCGACGTGCTCGACGAATCGGAGGACCTGGAGACGGCGACGTACCGCCTCTCGCCGACAGTGCTGAGCCGGATTCCCGCCGGGGGACGGCTGCTCTGGCAGGTCGAGGCGAAGACGGCGGGCACCGATCCCATCGTCTCGCCGACGTTCAGCGCCACGCTCGACTGACCCTGCGGCCCGTGCCGCGCAACACGAAGCGGATCGCTTCAGAGCCGCCGAACTTGTCCGGCGGTCATCTTCAAAGGAGCACCGAGATGCGTACGCACTCACTCGTCACGTTCATCAGCGGACACCGCGGACGACTCGCCTGCCTTGCTCTCTGGCTGCTCGCCACCGTGCCGGGTGGCGCCCAGGTGGCCACCCGGACCGGCACGCAGATCGATACCGGCCTGCTCAGCTTCTTCTCGGAGGCGAACCGGAGCGTCAAGGTGACGGTGACCGAACTCGGCGCGCGCACCGTGCAGTCGCAGGTCCGCATCACCTTCCTCGATAGCGCCGACCGCGTCGTCGGCCGCCAGGACGGCGTGCTTGCGCGCGGTCGGCCGGTGTCCTTCGAACTGCCGCTCAGCACCAGCGAGACGCAGGTGCAGTTGCGCGCGTCAGTCGTGCTCATCGGCGCAACCGGACGTCCGACCACGCCGGTCGTCACGCTGGAGGACGTCGACGCGAACTCGTTGACGATTGGGCAGCGCATCACCTGCGCGCCGCCGGCATCGCGCGAGGGTCCGGTCACGCCCTACTGCCCAGGCACGGTCATCAGCAGCTTCACGATCGGCGGCTGAACCCATGGCTGGCGTCGGCCTCGGCGGCGTGCTGGGACTGGCGGTGACGGCCTGGACGGCGACGGTCATCGGTACCCAGGCGCCCCCGCCGGCGCCTCCGACCTCGCCGTTCGAGGCGTGCGCCGCGTCGGCGGCCACGCCGCGCACGCAGGCGCACACCCTGTGCCTGTACCGCGTTGCCGTGCGAGAGCGCCGGCTTCCGGAGGTGCGGGATCGGCTCGTGCGGCTTGGCGCAGGGACTGCCGACCATCCCTGGCCGACGATGGTGCTCGGCTACGCGACGCAGGAGGACGACGAGACCCGGGCGCTGCGCCTCTACGAGACCGCAGCGCGCGGCTTCGTCGCGCAGCGCGATCCCGAAGGCGAAGTGCTCGCCCGGCACAACCTCCGCAACCTGTACTTCCGTCGAGGCGGCGCGGCGGCGGCGGCCGAGCAGGTCGCGCTCGCGCTGGCCTCGGCCGAGACCTCGGGCCAGCCGCTGACCATCGCTCGCGCGTCCGTGCTCGAAGCCAGCCACGTCGTCCAGGCGGGTGGCGACTTTGGCCGCGCCTGGCGCACGCTGCAGCGCGCGCAGCGACTCGCCTTCCCGGACGGCCCGATCGGGCTGCGTCGCTCGATTCTCCTGGCGCTCGCCAACGCCAGCTTCTATCTCGGGCGCCTCGACGAGTCGATTGCCGCCCTCGAAGGCCATCGCGCGCTGATGGCGGAAGACGGCTCGACGGTGGACGCCGCGACGGTGGCCTTCAATCTGCTCAACGCCCGTCTGACGCGCGCCGAGCAGCGCCCGCGACCCGGCGCACGTGAACGCCTGACCAGCGAAGCGACGGGCGTGCTCGCCGAGGTCCAGCGGCTGGCCCGGCCCGCACTCGTCGCGCAGACGCATCGCGTGCTCGCCGACCTGACGCGGACCACCGACGCCACCTCGGCGGCGGCACACCTGCAGCAGTGCCTCGCGCTCGAGAAGTCGCTCGAGCAACCCGAGCTGCGCGCCAGCTGCCTCTGGACGCAGTCGCTGCTCGAGGCGCGGCGCGATCCGGCGCAGGCCGAGCGCGCGAGCCGTGCGGCCATCGACGCGCTGAAGGCCACACCGAACAGCCCGCTGCTCGTGTATGCCTGGCAGGCGCGTCTCCGCTTCACGTGGCACACGATGCAGGAAGACGCCGCGATCCCCGCCGCGCTGCAGGCACTTGACGCGATCGAGCGCCTGCGGGCACGGCAGCAAGACGAGGGCACGCGCGCCGGTGTGTTCAGTCAGTGGGCCCGCGACTACTACTGGCTGGTCGGACAGTTGCTGCAAGCCGACACGCCGCGACTGGCGCAGGCGTTCGAGGTCGGCGAGCGCCTGCGGGCGCGGACCCTGCTCGAGCATCTCGCGCGCTCGGGCGTCGCGGCTCCGGCGCAGGGCGGACCGACACCGCAGAGCGACGCTCGGGACCGCGTGCGACAGCGCATCGTCGATGCGCAGAGGCGCCTGCTGGGGGCGACAGCCCGCTCGGAGAGCGGGCCCTACCCGGGAGGTAACGAGCAGCGCGCGCTGCTCGACCAGCTTCAGTTGCTCGAGCTCGAGGAGCGCGATCTGGACACGAGCGCCGGCGCCGCGTCGTCGCACCCAGTGGCGTTCGCGACGCTCGACGACGTCCAGCGTGGCCTCGACGACTCGGAGGCCCTGCTCTGGTACTCGATGGCGCCGTGGGAAGACGTGTACGGCGACTTTGGTGGCGGCGCCTGGCTCGTCACTGTCACACGGCGGGACGTGCGCGTGCACCGGTTGCCGTCCGGTGTCGATCTCCAGAGCCAGGTGACGGCGTTCGTCGGCTTGCTGCGCGATCGTGATCGGCCCGCCGATCGCTGGGCGCCCGCCGCCGAGCGTCTCGGACGCACGCTGGTCGAACCCGCCCTCGGTGACCTGCCGCGCGCCGTCCAGCGGCTCGTCATCGTGCCGGATGGCGACCTGCACGCCTTGCCGTTCGAGGCACTCACCACCGGGGCCGGGTCGCGCCCGTTCGGCGAACAGTTCGACATCGCGCTCGTCCCGTCGGCCACGCTGTGGCTGCGCCTGCGTCGGCAGCGGACACCGGCGACGATGCGCACGGCGCTCGTCCTTGCCGATCCCGACCTCGCTGGCGGTGTGGCCCTCGACGGCAGTCGCCTCGGCGCGCTGCCATGGGCCCGGCGCGAGGCGCATGCGATCGCGCGCACCCTGCAGCTCGACGACAGCCAGGTGCGCGAGGGCCGTGGCGCCTCCGAGCGATTCCTCAAGTCGGCGTCGCTGCACGACGTCGCGGTGATCCACCTCGCGGCCCACGCCAGGGCGGACGAGGCGTTCCCCGACCGGTCGGCGGTGTTCCTCGCGCCTGGCGATGCGGGCGAGGACGGCTGGCTCCAGCCACGCGAGATCGCGGCGCTCTCGTTGGCGGGCCGGCTCGTGGTGCTGTCGGCGTGCGAGTCTGCTGGCGGCTCGGTGCTCTCCGGTGAGGGGCCCCTCAGCCTGGCACGGGCGTTCTTCGCCGGCGGCGCCGACACCGTCGTCGCCACCCGCTGGCCGCTGCGCGACGATGACGCGGCGTTCCTGATGGAGCGCTTCTACAAGGCCCTGCACGACGGCAACGGCGCGTCCACCGCGTGGCGCCTGGCACGACGCGAGGCGATCGACCACGGCCTGCCCGTGAGCGCGTGGGCGTCGATCGTGGTCCTCGGTGAGGGGCACCGACCACCGCTGGCGGCCGCACCGCCGCAGTCATTCGCCAGGCACTATCTCGTCGCCGGTCTCGCGGTCATCGTGGCCGCCGTCGCGGCGGTCGTGGTCGGAGGACGACGCAGAGGCCCTGCGAACACGTGAGGGGATTGCGCGCCCCGCTTCGTTCATCACACAGCGGTGGCCTCCGGTGGCGGAGGCACCGAAACGAAGGGGACAGCGATGAATCCGAAGATGACGGCCGTGATGATCGCGGCGGCAGTGGGCCTGGGTGTCGTGGCCGCTGACGAAGCGCGGGCGCAGGGCGGGACCAAGACGACGAAGGGCAATCTCAACCTCGGTATCAGCAGTGGGGAACCCAAGGGTTACGCATTTCTGCTGCCGGTGCCGCCGCGGACCGGGGGCGTCCACGAGGTCCACGTCGACCTGCGGCCGGACGACACGCAGCCGCCGCCGGACCAGTGGACATGGCACGTGGACCAGAGCGCCGCGCAGATCAAGTCGGCGACGAAGATGACCTGGTACGCGCAGGCGTCGTGCCCGGACAACCTGACGCTGCTGCAGGTGACGGGGCCGGCCGGCACGCTGACGCAGAACCCGCTCCAGAACCCCATCTGGGGCAACTTCGCGACCCAGAGCTTCACCGTCGACACGGTGAAGAACGTGTGCGAGGACTGGGCCAACGCCAACCAGTGCGACATCCTGGCCCCTGGCGAGGACTGCGAGCTCTCCAGGACGTTCGATCTGGTCGGCGGTGTCGCGCCAGCCTCGTCGGCCGATCGCCTGCGCCTCAAGGCGTCGTGCTCCTCCGGCCCACTCCCGACCCTGGACTACGCGCCGAAGATGCGCCTGCACTGCACCCGCGGCCAGTGACCGCGGGACGGCCCCCAGCCGTGGGGCAGGTCGTGAAGTCGTCGGCCCGTGAGGCAGCGCAGTCACGAGCTCCGCGGGTTCGACGAGCTTCACGTGTCCCCGGGGCTGTGCCTGACTCCACCGACGCACCTCGAGGCAATCCGATTCGGTGCCCGGCGCGAAAGGCGTCAACGGCGGCGCAAAGGGCGACTGCCCGTACAGCAACCGCAGCGACTCGATCTGGGCGGGTGCCAGGCACGATGCGGCGAGGCGGTGCCACAGGCCAGGCTGGCGGAGGATAGGAAGCGTTAGTGGGGGGCGACGTGAACGGACGATCCGTTCTCTGACTCCGTCCGCGTCCCCCAGGCCGCCCCTGCGGCGGTCCCTCGCCCGCGGTCGCGGGCTCCAGCCGTTCGGGGTGCGACAAACTGTCACGGCCCCCAGACGTAGCTCATCGCTACGCTGAGAGGCCCGTGGCGGGGGATTCTCGCGTAGCCCCACCTTCCGACGGTGCCGCCCGGGCAGGGACTCATCATGTCGATCCGCCGGTTCGTCCGTCCCGCTCTGCTCGCGTTGCTCGTGCTGGTCGTGGGCGTTGTCGCTTTCGTGGGCTGGCCCAGCGCCGAGTGGCAGCCGTACCAGTACGGCCGTGCGGGCCGCACCAAGCTCCCGCGCATGACGATGCTCAATCACCAGCGGGTGATGGGCGAGGTGCTCGGGACGCCGCCGCTGCCCGTGCGATCGATAGGCATCCTCGTCTACGACGGCGTCAGCACCATCGAGGCCGTCGGCGCGATGGTGGCGTTGTCCGAACTGATGAACGTCACGGTGCACTACGTCGCCACCGAGGCTGCGGCGGTCGAGACCGATCTCGCGCGGCTGGTCGCCCACAAGGCAACGCGTGAGGTCGATGCTCTCGACGCCCTGGTCGTGCCCGGTGGACCACCCGAGGCCGTGGCGGCGGTGCTCGCCGACGCCGGCCTCATGCGCTGGATCGCCGCGACCGATCGCACGACGACCCTGACCGCCGGAATCGGCTCCGGCTCCGTGCTGCTGGCGCGCGCTGGCGTGCTTGGCGGCCGCACGATCGCGTTCGACTGGCCGGCCGCCGAGGCGAATACCGCCGCCCTGGGGGCGCGGTATCGCGAGGCGCGATACACGCACGATGGCAAATACTGGACGTCGGTCGGCGGTACTGCCGCGCTCGACCTCGGGCTCGCCCTCGTCGAGGCGATCGGCGGCCGCGCCAACCTCCAGGGCGCCATGCTCGATCTGGAGTACGACCCGAAGGCGCCGTTCGACGGGGGCAGCGCGGCCACGACGCCGCCGGCAATCGTGGCGGCGCTGGCCGCCGAGTCAACGGCCCTCGAGGGGCTGACGCTGCGGGCCGCGTCGACGCGCGCGTCTGCCAGTGCGGCGAAAGGCGCGGCCCCGTCGCCACCGCTGCGAGTGGGCATCCTCGTGTACGACGGGTTCTTCACCCTCGACGCCCTCGGGCCACTCGCCGTGCTCTCCAACCTGCGGAACGCCGATGTGCAGCTCCTCCGGGCCGGTGCGGCTGACACGGTACAGAGCGGCCGCACGCAGTTGCTCGTGCCGCGCGTGGCGACCAGTGTGGACGCCCTCGACGTGCTGGTCGTGCCGGGCGGTTCGACCGGGACGTGGGCGATCACCGAGGACAGCGCCGTACTCGCGTGGATCCGCCGGATTGACGAACGCAGCCGCTACACGACGAGTGTCTGCACGGGCGCCTGGGTGCTCGGTGCGGCCGGCCTGCTGCGCGGCCGCGACGCGACGACCAACTGGTATCGCGCCGGGCAGATGCTGGAGCGCTACGGTGCACGTTTCACGCCCGGGCGGTATGTGCGCGACGGGAAGTACTGGACGTCCGCCGGCGTGTCCGCAGGCATCGACCTCAGTCTCGCGCTATTGGCAGACGTGGACGGCGAAGACGCGGCCCGTGCGGCGATGCTGCGGCTCCGCTACCGTCCGGAGCCACCAGCCTCCGGGGGGACGCCTGAGAAGACCGACGACCGGGTGCTCGACATGATGCAGCAGATGTACGACTTCCTGATGGTGCCGCTCATCCGGCGGACTGAGTGAGCACGCGTTCGTGGTATCGACGTCGCCTGACACCCACCCCGCGGCCTCGACGCAGCCCTGAGGCCGCGACACACTCGACCACGAAGGCGTCGCCGCCGCGCACGTCCACCACCGAGCCGTGGTCGCCACACCTCAGCCCGCGTGCGGGGAGGATCACGCGTGAGCACGACGACGTCCAGGAGGTGCGGGGCCCCCTGGTGTTCGGCACGTCCACGCTGCATTCCAGCGTCGACCTGCGGGTCTGAGTTCCGGTGAATGCCTCACGTTCGAGCTACACAGGGGACGCCGTTGGCGTTCAGCGTGACCGAGTGGTTCGGCCTCATCATGCTGGCCACTGCTCATGTTCACTGCTTCATCGCAGTGACCTGAATCTCTATCTTCATGCGGGGGTCCAGCAGCTTCGCGGAGATCATCATGGCGGCGGGCCGAACATTGCCGAAGTACTTCTTGAGCACTGGCCAACAGCTCTCGAAGTCTTCGACGTGAGGCAGTACGTATGTCACTGTCACGATGTCGGTGAGGCTTGCGCCAGCTTTGCGCAAGGCGTGCTCAATGTTCTTCAGGCACTGTTCGGCTTGCTGTGCTGCCCCTTCTTCTATGGTCATGGACTCGTAGTCGAATCCAGTCGTCCCGGAGACGAACACGAAGGGGCCCTGAGCAACGGCGCGTGAGTACCCGATCTGCTCTTCGAAGACTGATCCTGAACTGATGAGTGTGCGATTCATGATTGGGACAGATAGGCAGTAGGCGACGGGTGTGTGAGAGGCCTCACGTGCTCCGCTTCAGCCGCGGCGCCTCATGATCGCGCCGGGCGCTGTCGGCTGCAAGCGGCGGCTGGGCAGATGCCCCGAGTCCGCAACACGCTCCCCGCGCGCCTGACGGCGCGCCGTCTCCGCGGAGGTCGTCACCCCGGCCGACGTCGCCCCGTCGGCCACGGTCCCGTCCATCATGGCGTCCGACGCGGCGTCGGGCGACGGTTGCGGCACCACCTCCGCACGCCTCGCGGCGCGCGGCCCGAGCACCCCGTGGTAGAGAACCAGGTCGATGCGCGGGCGCGGCACCAGCACCGCCAGCCGCCCCAGGAACTCGACCGGATCGAACACCAGGGCGGTCGTCCCATCGCGCCACGGACGCCGGAGGGAGAGCCGCACCTGCCGGTCTTCAGTCAGGTGAATGCGCTCCTGCGCGACGGGCGGGCGCAGCACGTAGCGACACACCCGCTCGAGCCGCGCCCGCTGCCCGGCCGGCACGACCACACCCGCATGCAGATCGAAGCCGTTCGCCCGCGCGCGAGTCGCGCGCCCGGCCTGGCAGATACGGCCGACCGACACAGCAGGCACGATCGCAGTGCCTGCACCCTGCGTCAGGCCGAGACGAGGTCGCCAGCGACCTGCCGCATGGCGAGGCCCATCGGCTATCCTTTCGCATGCGTTCGCGGTGGTTGCTCGTCCTCCTGCTGCTTGCCGGCACGGCCTCCTTGGCCTCGGCGCAGGTGGACTACGTCCGCGACGTCAAGCCCATCCTCGCCAAGCACTGCTACCGCTGCCACGGCGCCTCGCAGCAGAAGGGCGGCCTGCGCGCCGACACCGTGGCCTTCATGAAGGAGGGCGGCGACACGGGCGCGGCCCTCGCCCCCGGCGACTCGAAGGCGAGCATCCTCGTGCAGGTCCTCCTCGGCACGCACGAGGACATCTCGCAGATGCCCTACAAGAAGCCGGCGCTGGCCGACGCCGACGTCGCAGCGATCCGCGCCTGGATCGACGCCGGCGCCGCCGCGCCCGTCAACGAGGTGCCCGACAAGGCCGTGCACTGGTCCTTCGTCGCGCCCGTGCGCCCCGACGTGCCCGCCGTCGCCAGGCGTGACTGGTCGCGCACCGTCGTCGATCGCTTCATCCTCGCCCGTCTCGAGAAGGAGAAGATCGCGCCGGCACCCGAGGCGGATCGCGCCGCGCTCCTGCGCCGCGTGAGCCTCGATCTCACCGGCCTCCCGCCGACGCCCGCCGAACTGGCCGCCTTCCTCGCCGATCGCGCCCCCGAGGCCTACGAGCGCGCCGTCGACCGCCTGCTCGCCTCGCCGCACTACGGCGAGCGGTGGGCACGCCTGTGGCTCGATGTCGCGCGCTACTCCGATTCCAACGGCTACTCCATCGACGCGCCGCGGCAGATGTGGAAGTACCGCGACTGGGTCGTCGCCGCCTTCAACCGCGACCAGCCCTACGACCAGTTCGTCGTCGAGCAGCTGGCCGGTGACCTGCTGCCCGGCGCCACGCGCGACCAGAAGGTCGCCAGCGGCTTCAACCGCAACACGCAGATCAACCAGGAGGGCGGCATCGATCCCGAGCAGTTCCGGGTCGAGTCCGTGATGGATCGCGTGAGCACCTTCGGCACCGCCTTCCTCGGCCTCACGGTCGGCTGCGCGCAGTGCCACGACCACAAGTTCGACCCGATTCCCCAGCGCGACTACTACCAGCTCTACGCCTTCTTCAACAACACGGTGGACGATGGCCACGGCAAGGCCACGCCGGGAGGCACGCTCGAGTTTCCCGGGGAGGCGCAGACGCCCGAGGTTCTCCGGCGCGAGCTCGAGGAAGCACGCGGCGATCTCGATCGCTACCTCAACACCCACGGGCCCGCCGCCATCGCGTGGGCCGCGACGCTCGATGGACCCGCGCGGCTCAAGCTCGGCGCGACGGCGCGCGACGCCGTCGGCCGCACGCTCGACCAGCTGACATTCGCGCAGAAGCGCGCGCTCTACGCCGCGTTCCCCGGCGCCACGCCCGAGTTCCGCACCAGCAACGCCGCGCTGGCGCGCCTCGAGCGCAGCGAGCCCAAGCCCATCACCACGCTGGTGATGTCGGAGCTGCCGCAACCGCGCGAGAGCGTGATCTTCATCAAGGGCGACTTCACGCGCCGCGGCGAGCCCGTCGCGCCCGGCACGCCGGGGATTCTCCCGCCACTCGCAGCGACAGCGGGTCGCGCTCCCAACCGCCTCGATCTGGCGCGCTGGCTCTTCCAGCCGTCGCACCCGCTCACCGCACGCGTGATGGTGAACCGCGTGTGGCAGCAGTACTTCGGCCGCGGCCTCGTCGAGACGGAGAACGACTTCGGCACGCAGGGCCTGCCCCCGAGCCATCCCGAGCTGCTCGACTGGCTCGCGGTGGAGTTCGTCGAGCAGAAGTGGAGCCTCAAGGCGCTGCACCGCCTGATCGTCACCTCCAGCACCTACCGCCAGTCGTCCAACGCCCGACCCGATCTCGAGATCAGCGACCCGCTCAACAAGCTCCTCGCCCGCCAGTCGCGGCTGCGGCTCGACGCCGAGATCGTGCGCGACGTGGCGCTGAGCGCGAGCGGGCTCCTGGCGCCGCAGGTCGGCGGCCCGCCCGTGTTCCCGCCGCAGCCCGACGGCGTGATGACGCTCGGCCAGGTCAAGCGCGACTGGACCGCGAGCACCGGCGCCGACCGCCATCGCCGCGGGCTCTACACGCACGCCTGGCGCGCGACACCGCACCCCGCGCTCGCGGTGTTCGACGCCGCCGACGGCTTCAGCGCCTGCACGCGCCGCCTCCGCTCCAACACGCCGCTGCAGGCCCTCACGCTGCTCAACGACCAGCAGTTCTTCGAGTTCGCTGGCGCCCTCGCCACGCGCATCGAGCGCGAGGGCGGCGCCGACGAGGCGAGCCGCATCGACTACGCGTTCCGCCTCTGCGTGTCGCGTTCGCCCACGCCCGACGAGTCGCGCCGGGTCAGCGCACTGCTCGCGCAGATCCCGTCTGCCCGCGAGGCCTGGACCACCGTCGCCCGCGTGTTGCTGAACCTCGACGAGACCATCACGCGCAACTGACGCCCATGCCGCCACGTCCTCCCTTCGATCCCGCTGCACACCTCGGCGAGCAGACGCGCAGGCACTTCTTCAGCCACTGTGCGATGGGCCTCGGCGGCATCGCGCTGGCCTCGATGCTCGGCGAGCGCCGGCTCCATGCGGCCCAGGGGCCCACTGCCCTGCCCGATCCGATGGCGCCCAAACCCGGCCACCACGCGGCGCGCGCCAAGAACGTCATCTTCCTGTTCATGGCCGGCGCGCCCAGCCAGCTCGAGCTCTTCGACTACAAGCCCAAGCTGATCGAGTTCAACGGGCAGCAGGTGCCGCCATCGCTCATCGAGGGCAAGCGTTTCGCGTTCATGGACTCGAGCCACGGCACGACGCTCCTCGGCACGCGCCGCGCCTTCAGGCAGCACGGCCAGAGCGGCGCGTGGGTCTCGGAGCTGTTCCCGTACACGGCAAAGATCGTCGACGAGGTCACGTTCGTGCACTCGTGCGCGGCGGATCTGTTCAACCACGCGCCGGCGAAACTGTTCATGAATACCGGCTCCGGCCAGTTCGGCCGGCCGAGCATGGGGGCGTGGCTCACCTACGGACTCGGCAGCGAGTCGCGCGACCTGCCGGGATTCGTGGTGCTGCAGTCAGGCCCGCGCGGACCGCGTGGTGGCGCGGTGAACTGGGGTAGCGGCTTCCTGCCGACGACCTACCAGGGCGTCCCGCTGCGCGGCAGCGGCGACCCGATCCTCAACCTGGCCAACCCCGAGGGCGTCTCCGCAGAGCGCCAGCGCCAGACGATCGACGCCATCCGCGATCTCAACCTGAGTCACGCCGTTGCGACGGGCGACGCCGAGATCCACACGCGCATCGCCGCCTACGAGATGGCCTCACGCATGCAGGCCAGCGCCCCCGAGCTGATCGATCTCTCGAGCGAGAGCGAGGCCACGAAGAAGCTGTATGGCATCGAGGGCGACGCGCCCTCGTTCGCGCGCAACTGCCTGCTCGCGCGCCGGCTCGTCGAGCGCGGCTCGCGCTTCGTGCAGCTCTATCACACCAACTGGGACAGCCACGGCGGCCCCGGCGAGAACCTGCAGGGCGACTTCGAGAAGGTCTGCCGCGAGGTCGACCAGGCGCAGGCCGCGCTCGTGCTCGACCTCAAGGCCCGCGGCCTGCTGAAGGACACGCTCGTGATCTGGGGCGGCGAATTCGGCCGGACGCCGATGGGCGAGAACCGCGACACCATGGGCCGCAACCACCACATCGATGCGTTCACGATGTGGTTCGCCGGCGGCGGCGTGAAGGCCGGCGCGCGCATCGGCGAGACCGACGATCTCGGCTTCAGCCCGATCGACGACCGCGCGCACGTCCACGACATCCACGCGACGATCCTCCACCTGCTCGGCCTCGACCACAAGAAGCTCACCTTCCGCTTCCAGGGCCGCGACTTCCGCCTCACCGACGTGCACGGCCACGTGATCGAGAAACTGCTGGCGTGAGGCCGGGCTCCTGAGACTTCGCGACGGCAGTGTCGACGCACCTCGAGGGCGGAAGCCGTCAAGGGGATAGGAACCTACCAGCGGCGGGCGCAGTTACCGGGAGACCCGTTCTCAGGTGGAGCCGGCCTGGCTCGCCCCGTCGGCCCCGGCGGCGTCCAGGTGGTCGTCGCGTATCGCGGCGCGTCCCGTGTCTCCTCGCACAGCATCACCACCAGCATGTGCGGCAGCGTGAGGCCGGCCAGGCCGATGAAGACCAGCCTGAGCAGGTCGGCACTTGGCGTGGGGGCGGGCCCACCGGCCGCCACCAACCACGGCCACGCCAGGACCGCCGCCACCAGCGTCAGCACGGTGTACAGCACCGCCACGGCGGCCATGCGCGGCCGCGATGGAGGGTCGGCGTCGAGAAACGCCGTCCGCAGGTGACGCACGCTGTGCAAGGCGCAGAAGTAGACGATGAAGTACATCAGTGGCGGCAGCAGCACGGCTAGCAACGCCACGCCGGCCAGTTCGAACGTGATGATGGGCGAGCGGCGCAACGCCACCAGTGCCGTGATCGCCATGCCCAGGGCCAGCCAGGGCGCGGCCACGTGCAGCCAGACCGCGATCATCGAGCCATCAGCCCCGGCCAACAGCCCGAAGATCCCATCTACCCCTCCCGGCCGCCGCCAGGCCGGCAGGGCCAGCATGGCCAGGCCGGCCACCGCGCGCGACCAGCCGGGCAGGTCCTGCCGCCAATCCCCGGCGAAATGCCATGCCGAGATCGCCAGGAATACCGCCAGGCTCGGGCCAGGGGCCAGCCGCCAGGTCGCGACCACCACGGCGACGATCCCGACGTAGGCCAAGTGGAACGCCACCAATCCCCGGCGACGCTGCCACAGCCCCGCCCGCCACGCGACCCAGGGGTCGAGCGCGCCATGCGGCAGGCCGGTCACCGCCACCGCCACCGCGAGCACCATCACCAGCGCGTCGTCCGGCAGCACCGACGTGTCCACCGCCAGCACGGCGACGGCAAACGCACCCAGTGCGAAGAACAGCCAGCTCTCTGGCGTCATCACCCCTGTGACACGGTGCGTCATGCCGGCAGCCTCGTGCGGCGCGGCCTCGCGCGCAGCGCCTGCAGGAAGGGCACGGGCGGCAACGCCGCGATGATGCGGCCGTGGTCGGCCCATCCCGCCTGGTCGGACATGAAGCGAACGAACGCCGGGCCCGGAACCGACGACGCCAGCCGCAGGAAGAACTCCGGCGTGCGCGCAGGATGGCTTGCCAGCACCCGCAGGAACAGGCGGTCCATCCAGCAGCGCATCGGCGGATCGTCCGGATGCCCCACCGGCGGACAGCCCTGGACCAACGCGTCGGCGCATGAGTCTGCCCACGCTTGGATGCGAAGGAAACCGTAACCTGATGCCGCACGCAGCGCCCCGCCACCGATCCCTGCGCGGACCACGCCACGCACCGTGCCCGCGCCGGCCGGGGCCGGCAGGCCCATGGGCAGAGTCGCCGATTCACTGCGCAGCCTCTCGGCATGCGACCAGCCGCGGGCGTCCAGCAGGGATTCCAGGTCAGGCGCGAGTTCGGCCGCGCCGATCGGTTGCGGCGTGAATCGCGTCACCTCCACCAGCGCCCGGGTCGGTGAGAGCGCCAGCACGTACGAGAACACGAAGCCGCGCGCGTCGCATCGCATGTCCGTCATCAGCTCGACCTGCTCGGCGTCGAAGCCGGGCTGAGACAACCGCAACTCGTGTCCCACGAAGGACTGGAAGAGCGTGGCGGCCGAACACTGGCTGGCCGACGGGGACCGCGTATCCACCACATGCCGCGCCGTCAGGATGCCGCCGTGGCCTGTGGTGGACACGTGGACGTCGTCGCCGAGCGCTTCGATGTCGGCGGCCCGGGTGCCCGTCAGCAGGGTGATGTTCGGGCTGCCGGCGATCGTGCGCAGGGCGGCCTGGTAGAACTCCTCGCTCCGCACGTAGGCGTAGCACCAGCCTTCGGCGCTTCGCGTCAGGCTCTCCCCGTCGGTCATCGAGAAGCGCCACCGATCCCACGTGCGGGTGGCGGAGGCCGCCCACACGCTGCCGCGCGTGGTCCAGAACGCCCAGCTGCGGTCATCCTCATAGTGCTGCCGAGGCTCGATGATGCGTACCCGGCCACCGTAGCCCAACTGCGCCAGACGCATAGCCAGCGACAAGCCGGCGAGGCCGCCGCCGATCACCACCAGGTCGGCACGGTCAGCCATGCGTACCGCCCTGGCGCGCCAGCGCGATCTGCAGTGACGCGTCATGCAGTGCATCGCGGCGGTGCAGCCGGCGGGAGAGCGCAAACGTCAGCAGCGCCGTCGCGGCATGACCGACCTTGGCCGTCGTGTCGACGACGGCGCGCTGGTCCCAGGTCCGATAACCGTTCGCGGCGATGCGCGTGCCGATGGCGCGATACGTGTGCGCGGCGGTCAGGATGGCCAGGCGGGCACGCGCGGGAAGGAAGCCGAAGCCCGACTCGGCGCTGGCGTAATGGCGGTCAGCCCTCGCCAGCAGGCCGCGGGTCGCGTCGCACAGTGTGCGTTGCAGCGCGGGACCCGGCGCGACGATGTCCATGGGCGGCAGGTCGCCAACCCAGCTCGCCGGCAGGTAACGACGGTCCATCCTGGCGTCTTCGCCGACGTCCCTCGCGATGTTGGTCAACTGCATGGCAATGCCGAGGTCGATGGCGAATGGGTGCGCGCGCGGATCGTGGACGTCCAGCACGGCGCACATCATCAGGCCGACCGTTCCCGCGACCCGGTAGGCGTAACGGATCAGGGCGGCCTCGTCGATCATTCGCACGGCCTCCAGGTCGCTGGTGACGCCGGCCACCAAGTCCAGGGCCGGCCCTGCCGGAAGTCCGATGCGTGCTTGCAGCGACAGCATCGCAGCGGTCCAGGGGTCGTTGGCGTGGCCGGACAGCAGCGCGTTGGACACAACCGCCAGTGCTGCCCGCGCGGCCGATGGATCGCCTCCATCGTCGGCCAGGTTGTCGACGTGGCGGCAGAAGGCATACAGCGTGGCCGCGCGCGCGGCATGCCGGGATCCAAGCAGGTGGCTAGCGAAGAAGAACGTCCGCCCATGGCGGCGCAGCACGGCACGGGCGGCGACGGGCACGTCGCGCACTACGGTGCGGTCCGTCGCCACGGCAGTCACGCTGGCACTGCCTCCGGCGTGAGCCGCGCACGATCGTCGGCCGCCGAGGGAAGCAACCGATCCACGACCTTGGCCGACGACAGGACTCCCGGCAGCCCGGCGCCCGGATGGCTGCCCGCGCCGACCAGGTACAGGTTGCGGGGACCCTCGCCGCGGTTGTGGAACCGGAACCACGCCGACTGGCTGAAGTGCGGGGCGATCGAAAACCCGGCGCCGGCAGGCGACAGGTAGCGCGACTCGAAGTCCTCCGGGGTCATGAAGAAATCCGCGCGGATGGACTCGGCCAATCCCGGCAACAGCGTGCCACCGAGCGCCGCGACGACACGGTCGCGAAGACGCGGTCCCTCGACGGCCCAATCGATGCCGGCCGTCAGGTTGGGCACGGGTATCAGGGCATAGAAGCTGTCGCATCCCTCCGGGGCGAAACTCGGGTCGGTGGCCGTCGGGCGGTGCAGGTAGATCGAGAAGTCTTCGGCCAGGACCTTGCGGTGGAAGATGTCGTCGAGCAGTTCACGGTAGCGTGGCCCCATCCAGATGGTGTGGTGGGCGACGTCGGGATACTGGCGGTTCGTGCCGAAGTACAGGACGAACAGGCCCATGGACTGTTCGGAGTGACGGGCCTTGATCCGCGCCGAACGCCTGGCGGCAGATCGTGGAAGCAGCGTGTTGTAGAGGTGGACCGGATCGGCGTCGGACACCAGGTGATCGGTCTCGATGCGTGCGCCCGCCTCGGTCAGCACGGCACGCACCTGCCCGTTCTCGACCTCGATCGACGTCACGGTGGTCTCGAGCCGTACCGTGATGCCCTGCTCGACCATCAAGCGCGCCAGGCCGTCGACCAGCGCGCCCGTGCCGCCCATCGCGAAGTGCACGCCGTGGGCGCGCTCGAGGAAATGAATCAGCCCGTAGATGCTGGTGGTGTCGAAGGGATTGCCGCCCACCAGCAGGGGCTGGATGGAGAAGGCCTGACGGATCTTGTCGTGCGTGACGCACCGCGACACCATCTGCCACACCGAACGGTACGCGCCCAGGCGGAGCAGCTGTGGCACCTGCCGGAGCATGAAGAGGAAGCGATGGAACGGCGCGTCGGCGAGCGCGGTGAAGCCGACATCGTAGATGCGTCGCGACTGTTCGAGCAGCTGGAGGTACCCCTGCGCATCCGGTGGATGGATGCGCGTGATCTCGGCAAGGGTCTGCTCGATGCCGCCTCCGTAGTCGAAGGTCTCGCCGTCGTGGAAGTGAAACCGGTACCACAGCGGCAGCGGGACGATGCTGACGTAGTCGGCGATGTCCTTGCCGAACAGCGCGAACAGTTCCTCGAAGAGAAACGGCGCGGTCAGCACCGTGGGGCCGGCATCGTGCCGGAATCCGTCCTTCTCGAACACCTGCGCGCGCCCGCCGAGCCGTGCGCAGCGGTCGACCAGCGTGACGTCATGGCCCTTGGCCCGGGCCCGCAGCGCCGCGGCGATGCCTCCGAAGCCGGCACCGATCACCACCACGCGGCTCATGCGGTCTCGAGCACGGGCGACAGCGACAGGCACTGCCGCAACGCGTGCGCCGCCAAAAGTGCACCGCACCCGCAGGGCAGCACCGTCGCGGCAGCGTGCGCCTGGCCGAATCGGACCACCGCAAGGTCGCGTGCGCGTGCCTGAGGCTGCGTCTCACCTGCGGCAGCCAGCACCGCAACGATGTTGAGCTCCTCGGTGAGGGCGTCGCGCTGCACGTCCTCCAGGTCATCGGCGATCTGGTAGCCGACCGCAAACAGTGCCCCGGCCTCCACCGCGTTGGGAATCGCGTCCTCGTGACCGGCCAGCGCCAGCGCCAGTTCGGTCGGCAGGATCAGCAGGGGGCCCGACTTGGCCCTGGCCACCTGTTCATAGGTCTCGAGCGATGCGATGGCGCGGCCCTGCAGGGCGATGTCGTGGCACTGCCCGCTGATGACTGCGGCGACGCGCTGGTGCATCCGGACGATGAGAGCGGCAGCGGCCGGACCGGTCCTCGCGAGCGCCGCGTACGCCGCCGACAGCAGCAGGTCGCCGACGCAGATTGCGGCAGCCGCGCCATACCGGCGCCACACGGCGTCCTGTCCGCGCCGGACGACGTCGCGGTCCTGCAGGTCGTCATGGACCAGGGATGCGTTGTGCAGGAGTTCGCAGGTGGCGGCAATGGCAATGGCGTCGCGGTCACGGAGCGCGAGTGCGCGAGCCGCGTCCAGCGCAAGCCGGGCCCGCACCCGCGAGCCCCCGGCGGCCAGATGGAAGGCGGCGGCCCTGCCGGCCTCACCAGAGCCTTCCCGCACGAGATCGATCATCAGTAACTCGACTTGCGCGATGGATGGTTCGTCGTCGCTGTGCATGTACGCCTCGCCGGGTCAGTGCCCGGGGGCGGGGTGGGCGCCGGGACAAGCCGGGCCCGCCCCGCCCCGCACGTGCATGGGAAGCAGGGACTCAGGCCTGCAGGCCCTCCGCCTCGGACTTGCGCACGGCGATCGCGTAAATCAGCAGGCCGAAGACGGCCTTGGCGGTGACGTCGGCGACGGTGTATCCGACTTCGATGACGGCGATCGTCATCCCACCGTTCATCCTGAACACGAACGGCAGGAAGTAGACCACCGGGTAGAAGAACCACGCCACCACCGTCAGGGTGCGAGCAAGTCGGACCAGGCCGCGGACCGACTCGGGCTGGCGCTCGATGGCCTCGCCCAGGCTGCTGTACAGCGAGAACACGATGTAGAGGAATGGAACCATCGACAACGCACCAAAGAGCAACCGGGTCGAATCGATGCCTGCCGAGACTTCACCCGGGTATCCCAGCAGAATCATCAGCGCAGCGGCGCCACCGAGCGTGACGGATCTGGAGACGGTTTCGGCCTGGGACAGGCGCATCACCAGGATCAGTTCAATCAGCAGCAGCGGCACGGTCAACAGCCAGTCGACGTAACGGTAGGCGCGATTGAACTCGGCGCCAGTCGCGGTGACCACGCCGTTGACGACCTCGTAGGAGCCAGTCCAGCTGCCGAAGATGCGCCAGTAGTGATAGAGCGCGATGAAGGTGACCAGCCCACTGATGGTGAGCGTCGTCTTGTAGTGGTGATTGACTTGCGAGCGGCCGAACCAGAAGAACAGCGTCGCAGCAGCGAATGCCGCTACGCCAAACGAGATTGCGTTGTAGACCAGAGAGAACTGGCCTGCGGTCAGTGCGTCCATGTGTTGACCCCCGGTGCCTTGTGGTGCCTGGCTGGTTACGTCATCGCTCGAGTGGGCAGGTGATGACGGCAGGCCAAGGAGGCGCCTGCCGTGGCCGTCCGGGCAGTGTACGAAAAAGTGGCAGTTCTTGCCAGAGCCGGCTCGCTGAAATTCGACGCCCGAACTGGTGGCAACGGTGCATGAACGCCAGTCGGATTCGTGCTGATCGCAATTCTTCTAATGGCCGAGCCTATCTGCCGGCATTGAGACGACTGTCTCGCCTGCCCTCATTGCAGCGCGGGGCTGGCGGCGGCAACGCGGGAACCACCCTCGGTAAGCAGCGGCGCATCGCGGTCCGGCACGCGGTAGACCTGTGGGCTGCGGAGACCCTGAGCCCGGTAACGATTCGGGTGGGCGCAGCGTTCAACCCACGAAGGTGAGCAATGCCCAGCATGCCGGCGCCTTCGGGTGCTGATCGCCGACAACGTAGTCGGCGAACCGCCCGCCGGACTGGGAGCGGCTGACCCGACCATCAGCATCCCGTCCGCGCACCGCGCCATGCTCCACATGCCCAATCCCGTGATCACGGCTCGTCAGGTTCGCACGTCGACACCAGCGCCTCACGCAACCTGCTGATGGAGCCGTCAATCAACGCCGACCTGACGCACGCGCACAAGCCGCCCTTCGATCTAACGCTGTCGATTTTCCAGAGCGTCGGCTGGTTCTCCGATCGGTATGGCGTTGCCGATGGCGTGGATGCGTGGTTCGGCTCGAGTCAGTCCCCCACCGTGGTCGTCGGCAGCATCGGCATCAGAGTCCCGAATACCGTGTCCGTCAGCGGGTGCCGCATCAGCGACTTTGTGACGTACTGTGAAGCGTCGGCCAGCAACCCCGGTGGCGCGGTGACGTGCGTCGGCGACTTGTCGAAGAGGCTCAAGGACGCCGGCCTGATGACCGGCCGCGAGTACGGCAAGCTGACGAGCGCCGGCGCGCGGATCGCGCTCTGACATCCCTCGGCCCTCGCAATGTGCCAGCTGCGGCATGGTGAGGGGTCACGTTCGGCCCCATCGAGGATCGTGCGCACGTCCACGACATCCACGCGACGATCCTCCACCTGCTCGGCCTCGACCACAAGAAGCTCACCTTCCGCTTCCAGGGCCGCGACTTCCGCCTCACCGACGTGCATGGTCACGTGATCGAGAAGCTGCTGGCGTGAGTCGCGCTGAGGGGCAGCGGCGGCATGGGGACATGCCGCCCTACCTCTTCGCATCGGGAGGGCGCGATGTCCCCCTCAGAGGTAGGGCGCGATGTCCTCATCGCGCCGTTGATATCGCGGCGAGGGCAATGGCGACATGAGGCATGGCCGCGCCGCGTCAAGCGTTAGTCGTTAAGCGTTAAGCGTTAAGCTGTCCCCGTGCCGACCCTCGCCGACCTCCAGACCCCACTCGTCGTCATCGATGCCCCCGCCCTGCAGCGCAACATCGCGCGCATGGCGGAGGCCGCGGCGGCCGGCGGCAAGCGGCTGCGGCCGCACGGCAAGACCCACAAGAGCGGCTGGATCGCCCGCCAGCAGGTCGCGGCCGGCGCGATCGGCATGACGTGCGCCAAGCCCGGCGAGGCCGAGGTGTTCGCGGCGGCCGGCATCGACGACATCCGCATCGCCTACCCGATCTCGCCGACCTACGCGCCGCGCGTGCTCTCGCTCATGGACGGCGTACGCCTCTCGACCATCGTCGACGACCTGGGCGTGGCGCAGGGGTGGTCCGACGCCATGGCGGCCGCGGGGCGGCGGCTCGAGGTGCTCGTGAAGATCGACGTCGGGACGCACCGCTGCGGCGTCGACCCGACGCAGCGTGACGCCATCGGGTTCATCGAGACCGTGAGCCGGATGCCGGGCCTCGACCTGCGCGGCCTGCTCAGCCACGCGGGCCACTCGTACGGGGCGAGTTCGCTCGACCACGTGCGCGACATCGCCGGCGCCGAGGCGGCGATGATGCAGGAGCTGGTCGCGGGCTGCGCGGCGCGTGGCGTACTGCTCGAGGAGGTCAGCGTCGGATCGACGCCCACGGCGCGCCTCAGCGCCGGGCTCCCCGGCATCACCGAACTGCGCCCGGGCAACTACGTGTTCCACGACCGCACCCAGGTCGGCCTCGGCGTGGTCGAGTGGCAGGACTGCGCGCTGCGCGTGCACGCCTCGGTCACGTCCTTCCCGGCACCCGATCGCCTGGTGCTCGACTGCGGCAGCAAGGTGCTGTCGTCTGACGGCGCACGCGGCTTCGCCGGCGCCGCCACCGGCTTCGGCGTCGTGCTCGGGCCCGACGGCCAGCCCGATCCGGGCCTGGTCATCGAGCGGCTGTCAGAGGAGCACGGGGTGGTCCGCGTGACCGGCCCCACCCGCCTGCGCATCGGCGACCGCGTGACCGTGATCCCCAACCACGCCTGCGTGGTGGCCAACCTCAGCAACGGCTACACGGTGGTCGAGGGCGAGACGGTGGTCGAGACCCAGAAGGTCGAGGCGCGGGGGTTGGTCAATTAGAGCGGGTATCGGGTAGCGGGTTTCGGGTAGGGGCGGGAATTGTCTGCATTCCCTGCTTGCCCTGAGCGTAGTCGAAGGGCACTCCCGGCTGGCCCGGCATTGCTGATACACTCGCCTCGCTATGGGACAGCCGACGGGCGAGGCGCTGGGGATGGTCGAGACACGCGGGCTGGTGGGCATGGTCGAAGCCACCGACGCGATGCTGAAGACTGCCAACGTCACATTCGTGAGCTGGCAGAAGGTCGACGCCGGCATGGTGACCGCCATCGTCCGCGGCGACGTCGCCGCCGTGAAGGCCGCGACCGATGCCGGGGCCGCCGCGGCCCGCCGCGTCGGCGAGCTCATCGGCGTCCACGTCATCCCGCGCCCTGCGGACGACGTCGAGCAGATCTTCCCGATCTCCTGACCGCAATTCGAAATTGGACAGGTGAAATTCTCGGCGGCCGGGCCTTTCGGCCCTCGCCGCTCGATGATGTGCGCGGGGCGACAGGCCGAAGGCCGTCGCCCTCGAGCATTTCGAATGTCGAATTTCGAATTGCCACTTACTGCGCGATGACCACCGCCGTGCCGCTTGCGCTCACCATCAGCATGCTGCCGCCGTTGCCGATCGTCTCGTAGTCGAGATCGACGCCGATGATGGCGTTGGCCCCCAGCGCCGCGGCCTGCTGCTGCATCTCCTGCACCGCAAGATCCTTGGCCTTCCGCAACTCCGACTCGTAGGCCGCCGACCGGCCGCCGACGATGTCGCGGATGCCGGCGAAGAGGTCGCGGAAGATGTTGGCGCCGAGGATGGCCTCACCGCTCACCAGGCCGATGTACTTCACCACCTTCGCGTTGTCGAGCGTGGACGTCGTCGTGATCAGCATGGCGTTTCTCCCCGGCAGTCGGGCGTCGGCAGTCGGCAGTCGGCCGTCCCTGCTCTTCCGCTCCCCGATTCCCGCTCCCCGCTACCCGATTCCCGATTCCCGACTCCCCTACTTCTCGAACACGCTGTACTGCGCCGACAGGCGGTTGGCGGCGTGCGCGGCGTCGATGTCCTTCTGCGTGACGCCGCCGGCCGTGTGGGTCCAGTAGCGCACGGTGAGGCGACGGTACTCGAGCACGAAGTCGGGGTGGTGATCGACGGCTTCGGCCTCGAACGCGAGGCGCGTGAGCAGCGCCACGGCGTCCGGGAAGCTCGTGATCGTGAACTGACGCTCGATGGCAGTGCCCTTCAGCGACCAGCCGGGGAGTTCGGCGAGGGCGGAGTCGAGCTGCGCGGCGTCGAGTGGGTCGGACATGTGGCCAGCCTTCAGAGATCGAAGCGTGACGCGGCAAGCGCCGGCGGCACCGGGGTGGACGGGTTGCGCACGATGTCGGCGACGAGATCGGCCGTGAGCGGCGCCAGCAGCGCGCCGTTGCGATAGTGGCCCGTGGCGAACACCAGGCCCGGCAGGCGGTGCGACACCCCGATGAGTGGGTAGCCGTCGGGGGAGCCGGGGCGCAGGCCGACGCGAACCTCGGTGAAGGCGGCGTCGTGGAGGTCGGGCACGAGCCCCTGCGCCGCGGTGCAGAGCTGCATCACGCCCGCCACCGTGGCGCGCGAGTCGAACCCCACGTTCTCGGCGGTGGCGCCCACGAGCAGCTCGTCGGCCCAGGGCACGAGGTAGATGCCGTTGCCCCAGGTCACGCGACGCAGCGCGCCGCTGGCCATCTGCAGGCGCAGCAACTGGCCGCGTACCGGGTGCGTGGGGATGGTCGGGTGGCCCTCGACGGGCAGGTGCATCGCCCAGGCGCCGGCCGTCACCACCACGTGGGGCGCCGTGAAGGTGTGCGCGTGCGTCTGGACCGTCAGGCGGCCGTCCTCGCGGGACAGCCGCTCGACGCGCTCCGACGACAGGAACCGCGCGCTCTGGTGCAGCGCCGCGTGGCGCAGCGCCTCGACCAGATCGCGCATGCGCACCGCCCCATGGGATTCGATGAGCAGGCCCGCCCGCTGCGGCCGCAGCAGCGGCTCGAGCTCGCGGACCTCGGCCTCGGTGTCGGCGAAGTGGCACGGCACGCCCTGCCCGTGCAGCGTGTCGGCGAGCGTCGACAGCGCGTGCGCGCCCTCCTCGCTGTCGGCCACCTGCAGCGTGCCGTTGCGCACGTAGGGCACGTCGAGGCCCGAGTCGTGGCGGGCGCGATGGACGAACGCCTCGTAGCGGTCGAGGCTCTGGGCGCCAAGCTGCGCGAGAACGGGGTCGTGCGCCCCTTCGATGTGCGGGCAGAGCATGCCGGCCGACGCCTGCGACGCGCCGGAGCCGGGCGCGGCCGCGTCGAGCACCAGCACCGACGCCCCGGTGCGGGCAAGGGCATGGGCGACCGCACATCCGATCAACCCTGCGCCGACGACGATCACATCAGGGTGCGACGACACGGGACAAGTGTAGCGGGCTTGGGGCTGGGGGCTGGGGGCTCGGAAAGCACGCCGCAGCGCGGGGGCTAGGGGCTTGGAGCTCGGAAGCACACCCCAGCAGGCTCACGGCTCAGGGCTCAGGGCTCAGAAAGCACACATCAGCGTCGGGGCTGGGGGCTGGGGGCTCGGAAGCACACCACAGCAGGCTCAGGGCTCAAGGCGCAGGGCTCAGACAGCACAGCGGCAGGCCGCGCTACTTCTTCAGGTCGCGGAACTGGACCTGTGCGCTGTAGTCGGCCTGCAGCGCGCCGCCGCTGGCCGGCGCGCGGCTCACCAGCCACTGGTAGCTGCCGGTGAGCGTGCCGAGGATGGCGTCCTGCGTGGCGCGCAGCGTGACGACCTCGATCCGGGTCGTGGGCGTCGCCACGGGCGTGTCGAGCCGCCCCGCCAGCGACAGCTGATCGTCTGACTGCACCTGCCCCGCCACGGGGATCGTGGCGTTGGGCTCGGCCGAGTCGACCATCGTGCCGGTCAGCTGATCGCCCATCTGCGTGACCCGCAGCGTGAGCGTGCCGGTCGTCTGCGCGCCCGGCGCGCACAAGGCCGCCGGCGACGCCGCGCTGCAGGTGATCTGCGGCCGCGCCAGCCCGCCCGTCCACGTGCCCTGGTAGTCGGGTACCACGCGCAACGCGAGGCTTCCCGACGCATTGCCTGTCGTCACCGTCACCGTGACGCGCCCGGCGCGGGTGGCCGTGGCGATGCCCGCAGGACTCACCGTGAGCACGCTCGCGTCGCTGGTCGTCCAGGTGCCGCCGGTCACCGGGGCGCCGCCCGGCCCGGTCACGGTGAGTGGCAACGTCTCGCCGGCCCGCAGGATGGCGCGGGTCGTCGTCACCTGCAACGCGCCGGAGGGCGCGGTGGGCGTGGACGAGTTGTTGCCGCAACCGGCGAACAGGAAGGCCAGCCCCGCGATCGCGGTGGCCACCAGGCGAGACGTCACGTCGCGACTGTAGCAAGTTGCGCCCGGGTTCGGAAACCGTCAGGTGGCCTGTAGCCTGTAGGCTGTAGCCCTCCACGTGCACATCCTCGCCCCCGACGTCCCCCGCGCCACGATCGACGCCGAGATCGCCGCCGCCACCTACCCCGGCCACGTGCCGTCGCGGTGGGCGCTGCCGCTCGTCGCCGCGCTCGATGCCTCGGGCGCCGGATGGATGCGCGTGCACCTCGACGCGCACGAGTTCGCCGCCCTCTGGCTGCCCGCGCACGCGGGCGAACCCTGCCATGGCGATGCGATGACGCTCGGCGATGGCCCCGACGGCGGCACGCTGGCCTCGCTCGGCGCCTGGCTCGAGACCCACGCGGAGACCTACGCCGCAGCCAATCCGTCGTGCTGGGGACGGATTCAGGCCGCCCGTCGCCAGGCCCCGTCATGCCTGGTCGTCTCACACACCTCCGTCGGCGACCGCCTCAAGCCCGACCACGCCCCCCTCGTCATCGTCGACGGCCTCCACCGCGCCCTCGGCGCCTGGCTGCGCGG
>NZ_JBIINP010000208.1:0-6701 GCF_044337415.1 Luteitalea sp. | reverse complement strand
CGGCAGTCGGCAGTGACGGGGCTGGGGGCTCGGAGCTCGTGCCTCAGGAACGGCAGTCGTGATTCAGCAGTCGGCGGTCGGCAGTCGGCAGTGACGGGGCTCGGGGCTGGGAGCTGGGAGCTCGTTCCTCAGGACGGGCGTCGGGAATTCCAGTCGGACACGCAGACGGCGGTCGGCAGTCGGCAGTCGGCAGTCGGCAGTGAAGAATGCTCTCTGAGCCTTGAGCCCTGAGCCCTGAGCCCTGAGCCGAGCCGTGAGCCGTGAGCCCTGAGCCCGTGTATGAGCCCTGCGCCCTCAGGCCCGAGCCGTGAGCCCTGAGACCTGGGCCCTGAGACTTGCATCCAGCGCCTGCGAGGCGACACGCGCGGCCTCGGCGATACAGGAGTTGATCGCCACGCCGCGGTAGGCGTTGCCGGCCAGGAACAGGCCAGGCGACTGCGCGAGCCTCGCATCGGCCGCCGCCAGCCTGTCGAGGTGCCCCACGGTGTACTGGGGAATGCCCAGCGCGTGCCGGAAGACCTTCACGAAGGTGGGCGCCGCGTCGATCCCCATGACGCGGCGGAGATCGCTGCGGACAAGGGCGAGCAACGCCTCATCGTCGAGGCCGATGGCCGACGGATCGGTGGCGCCGCCCAGCATCACGCGCATCAGCACGTGCCCGCGCGGAGCACGACCGGGGTACACCGACGAGTCCCACAGCACGCCCAGCGTGCGCAGGCCCTCGCCGCGGGGCACGAGGTATCCGAACCCATCGAGCGGCGTCGGCAGCCGATCCGCCGGGAAGCCCAGGCACACGACGACCATCGTGGCGGTCGGGATGGCCTCGAGCGTGTGGGCCAGCGCCGGATCCAGCCCACGCACCATGCGCGCGGTCGTCGCCGAGCCGCTGGCCATCACCACCGCATCGGCGTGCAGCGGCGCGTCGCCCTCGATCGCCAGCGCGTACCCGTCGGGCACACGCTCGACGCCCGTCACGGCCACACCCGTGCGGATGACCGGCCCGAGCCGCGCGACAAGGGCGCGCACGAGGTCCTCCGACCCACCCACGAACGACGTCAGCCTGCCGAGCGGTGCGCCCATGGCCTCGCCGTTGCGACGGGGATGCTGTCGTCGCCGTGCGAGCATGGCGCGGAACAACCCGCCGTGGTCCGTCTCGAGGTGCCACATCTTCGGGAAACAAGCGCGCAGCGACAGCGCCCGCGCATCGCCGCCGAACACGCCAGACACCATCGAGTCGATCAGCACGTCGGCGGCTTCGCGCCCGATGCGACGGCTGGCGAAGGCGTGAATGGTCTCGTCGCCCTCGGGCCGCCGCGCGGCGAACGGCTCCATCGCGAGGCGGGCCTTGCCTGACCAGGAGAGCAGGCCGCTCGTCAGGAAGTCGACGGGGCCGCCAGGAAGGGGATGCAGCCGTCCGCCGCGCCAGATGAAGCGCCGACGGGCGCGGTTGTCGCTCGGCTGCAGCCGCGGGCGCAACCCGAGCTCATCCACCAGCGCGAGTGTCGCCGGTGCGTTGTCGAGGAAGCCGTTCGGGCCCCATTCGCACGTGAAGCCGTCGATCACCTCGGTGCGGATGTTGCCGCCCGGGCGGTCGCCGCGCTCCAGCACGACCACCTCCACGCCGCGAGCCTCGGCGCCCTGGGCGCGCAGCGCGTGTGCGATCGCCAGGCCCGAGATGCCCCCGCCGACGATGGCGATTCGCGACGAGTGACGGGCCACCGCCGCGGGACTCACGCCACGACCAGCTGCCGGCTCACAAGGTCGGCGAGCGCCTCGATGAACAACGGGTGCGTGTTGAGGGCCTCACTCCGCCGATAGTCGACGATCCCGGCCCTCATGGCGTCGTCGCGGAACAGCTGATCCACCTCGTACAGGGTCTCGATGTGGTCGCTCACGAACGACACGGGCACCATCAGCACGTCGCGGACGCCCTGCCCCGCCAGTTCCCGGAGCACGTCCTCGGTGCCGGGGCCGATCCAGGTGACCGGGCCGGTGCGCGACTGGAATCCGATGACGTGCGGATTGGGCACCTGCAGGCGCTCGAGGATGCCGGCAACGGTGCGGTGCGTGTGCTCGACGTACGGGTCGCCTTCGTCGATGAACTTCTGCGGCAGCCCATGGGCACTGAACAGGATCGTCACGCCGTCGCGCCGCTCGTCGCCAAAGCCCGCCAGCGCCTGGCGGACCGTGTCGGCCATCGCGTCGAGGTAATGCGGGTGGTCGGGATACGCCTCCACGTGGCTGACCTCGAAGCGGTCGCGCCACTGCGGCTGGGCCAGCACGCGGTCGAACTCCTTGCGCGAGGACCCGGTGGTGGCGCGCGAGTAGTGCGGGTACAGCGTGAGGGTGACCAGGCGCGAGACGCCCGCGTCAGCGAGGCGCTGGAGGGCCTGATCAGTGCCCGGCTGCCAGTACCGCATCGCCACCTCGACGACGTGCCGACGGCCGCCGTCGCGGTCGAGCCGGGCGTTGAGCGCCTCGGCCTGGGCACGCGTCAGCCGGAGTTGCGGCGAGCCGCCGCCGATGGATGCGTAGTTGCGGCGGACACCGTTGCCGCGCGCCTTGGCGATGATGCGCGCCACGATCGGCTGCAGGAGCGCGCCCATGGGCAGCTCGATGATGTCGCGATCCGAGAAGAGGTTGACGAGGAAGGGCTCGACGTCGGCGAGCGTGCCTGGCCCACCCATGTTGAAGAGCAGCACGCCGATGGGCGGGGCATCGCAGGGGTGCGGGACGACGGGAACGCTGGTGGAGCCTGGGGCGTCGAGGAGTGCGGACATGCCGTTAGACGGTCCTGGAGAAGACCGGCGTGGCGGCGCGCTTCTCGCGCAGGTGCCGGTCGAAGATCATGCAGACGTTGCGCACGAAGAGGCGCCCGCGCGGGGTCACGCGCAGCAGCCCCCCGTCGTCGCGCAGGAAGCCGTGGGCGATCGGCCCCTCGGCCAGTTCCGCCTGCTCACGGGCGAAGTAGTCGCCGAAGTCGACGTCGAAGCGGCGCTCGACCTCGCGGGTGTCGAGCTGGAGGTTGCACATCAGCTGCGTCACGACGTGGCGACGGAGCCGATCGTCGGCGTCGAGGGCATAGCCGCGCTCCACCGGGAAGCGCCCGGCGTCGAGCGCCGCGTAGTACGTGCTCAGCTTCTTCGTGTTCTGCGCGAAGGCGCCGGCCACGTCGCCGATGGCCGACACGCCGAGGCCGATCATGTCGGGCGCCGGGCGCGTGGTGTAGCCCATGAAGTTGCGATGCAGCGTGCCGGCCGCCGCGGCCAGCGCCAGTTCGTCGCCCGGCAGCGCGAAGTGATCCATGCCGATGGGCGCGTAGCCGGCGGCGAGGAAGCGGGCACGCGCCTCGACGAAGAGCTGCAACTTGCGATCGGCCGATGGCAGCTCCTCGACCTTGAGCAGCTTCTGGTGGGCGCGGATCCACGGCACGTGCGCGAACGAATACGCTGCCACCCGGTCGGGCCGCAGGGCGATCACCGTGTCGATGGTGCGGGCGAACGAGTCGAGCGCCTGGCGCGGCAGTCCGTAGATCAGGTCGACGTTGATCGAGCCGAAGCCGAGCGCGCGGGCGTGCTCGACGAGCGCGCCGGTCGCCTCCACGCTCTGGAGGCGATTGACCGCCTGCTGGACGTCGGCGTCGAAGTCCTGCACGCCGAGCGACAGGCGATTGAAGCCGAGGGTGCGCAGGGTCTCGAGCTGCTCGAACGACGTGACGCGCGGGTCGACCTCGAGCGCGAGCTCCCCGGTGGGGTCGAGGTCGAAGTGCGCGCGGACGGCCTCGTGGAGCCGCTGCATCTGCGCCGGCGACAGGTAGCTGGGCGTGCCGCCGCCCCAGTGGTACTGCACCACGCGACGACGCCCGCGCAGGGCGGCGGCGACCATCGCGATCTCGCGCACGAGGTACCCGAGGTACTGCTCCGCCACGTGCCGCTTCTTGGTGACGATCACCGAGCAGCCGCAGAAGGCGCATCGGGACTCGCAGAACGGCAAGTGCAGGTACAGCGAGAGTGGCGCGTCCGGCACGGCAGCCGCGCGCGCGAGGTGCGCGGCATAGGTGTCGGCACCGAAGCCCTCGTGGAACTCGACCGCCGTCGGATACGACGTGTACCGGGGCCCGGGACGATCGTACCGACGGAGGAGGTCGAGGGTGACGGCCTGTCCATCGGGTTCACCGGAGACAGGAGGCAGACCCGGCGTCGGTGGGGAGGAGACGGCGTGCGGGATCAGGCCTGGCACGGCGCGGTGGATTGCAAGGCACGGGCCACGCGTCGCATGCCGGGAATCCGGCAGAAATCGCGGCCGGCCGTCAGCCGGCGACGGGGGATTCTCCGCAGTGTCGCGAGGTTCCCCGCGTCGCCGGCATCGCGGTGGAGGTGGGGCGGACGCGGCCGATAACTCGAAGGTGGAGACGTCGCCCCGCACCCCGGCCGACCTGACCGACGGCGATCGCCTCGAGACGCTCGGCTTGCTGGCCGCGGGTCTCGCGCATGAGGTCGCCTCTCCGCTGCAGGCGCTCATCCACAACCTTCGATACCTGCAGGATGGCCTCGCCGGCCTCGACCCGGTGTGGCGCGAGGCCGCGGCCCTCGACCCCGAGGGCGCGGCGCCAGCCATCGCGGCCGTCACCGGCGCGCTGGCCACGCTCTCGGAGAGCTACCCGCTCGACGAACTGCAGTCGGCGCTGGCCGACTCCGTGGATGCCGCGCAGCGCGCGTCGGCCATGGTGCGGGCCATCGCGGAGTTCGCGCAGGCCGGGAGCGTCGAGGAGGCGGTCGATCTGGTCGACCTGGTGCCCTCGGTGACGCAGTTGACGCGCAACGCGTGGAAGTACATCGCCGAGGTCGACACCGTGCTGCCGCCGGATCTGCCGCGCGTCCGTGCCAACCCGCGCGCGCTCGGCGTGGCGTTCGCCCGCGCGATGCTCGACGCCGCGCGCCGCCTGGCCGAGCGGGAGGGCGGGATGGCGGTCGAGGCCAGTCGCATCCTCGTCGATGCCGCCGTACAGCACGACACCGTCGAACTCGCGGTCACGGCCGCCGGGCATCGCCACGGCCTGTCCCTCCCCGTGGCGGAGGCCTGACCGATGGCTGGCGGCGCTGCCCGCGATGGCTCCCCTCCACGCGCACCGGGAACCGCGCGGCCACATGTCCTCCTGCAGGTACCCACGCCGTCGCGACGCGACGCCCTGCGGCGCGAACTGGCCCTGGTGCCCGGGTGGCACGTGTCGGTGGTCGGCAGCGTGGACGAGGCGCTGTACGGCCTCGAGACGCACGAGCTCGACGCGGTGGTCTGCGAAGTGGCGCCCGGGGATCCGGCGACGGTGCTCGCACACGCGCAGGCCCACCACCCCGAGGTGTTGCGGGTGGCCCTGTCGCTCGCCGACGCGCCGTCGCGATCGGTGGACGCCCTCAGGCACGCACACACCTGCCTGCCTCGCGACGCCGGTCCCGCCGCCGTCGCCCAGGCCCTGCGCCTGGCGCTGCGCGTGCGTGGCCTGTTGCGCGACCACACCCTGCAGGCGCTCGTGGTGGGGCTCGAGGTGCTGCCGAGCGTGCCGCAGGTCCTGCAGCAACTCCTCGCGGAACTGCGCGGCCCTGATCCCTCGGTGGCGCGCGTCGGCGCGCTGGTCGAGCAGGACCCGGCCTCGACCATGGAAGTGCTCCACGTGGTCAACAGCCCCCTGCTCGGTCTCCGCCAGCAGGTGAACGATGCGTCACTGGCGGTCACGCTGCTCGGACTCGAGACGGTGGGCGCCATCCTCGTCCAGCAGCAATGGCTGTCGCAGGCCGATGCGCACACACTCGAGCGCCTGGGCCTCTCCCGGTTGTTCGCGCACGGCCTGCGCACGGCCCGCCGCGCCGCGGCACTCGGGCATCACTTCCGCCGCGGTCACGAGGCGACCGGCGCCGCGCGGGCCGCTGGCCTGCTGCACGACGTCGGCAAGCTGGTGCTCGCCATCAACTTCCCCGACAAGTACCGCCAGGTGCAGGACCTCGCCGAGTCCGGCGAGGTGCCGCTGCGCGTGGCCGAGACGCTGCTGATCGGCGCGCCGCACGATTGGGTGGGCGGGCACCTCCTCGCCCTGTGGGGCCTGCCCGATGCCATCGTGGAGGCCGTCGCCTTCCATCACGATCCGAGGCATGGCGACGCCGCCGGTTCGGTGGCCCTGGGCCTCGTGCACCTGGCCAATCGGCTCGAACACGCCTGCGAGGCCGACGCCTCGGACGAACTCGATCGCGACTACCTGGCCGCCATCGGCTGCCCGGTGGATCCGGCCACCTGGGCCCACCTCCTGGAGCTCGACGCATGAGCGCCGCCTCGCCAGCCCGCCCGCGCATCCTGCTGGTCGACGACGACCGCCTCGTGCGTACGGCCTACCACCGGCAGTTGAAGGCGCAGCTGGACGTGTCGGTCGCCGCGACGGCCGACGAGGCGCTGGCGCTGGTGAAGGCCGGCCCGGAGTTCGCCGCCATCTTCACCGACTTCCACATGCCGGGGATGAACGGCCTCGACCTGCTCATGCGCATCCGGACGCTCGCGCCGCGCTCGGTCCGCATCCTGTTCACGGGCAAGGCCGACCTCCGGGAACTCGTCGCGGCGGTCAACGAGGCCGAGATCTTCCGCGTCCTCCTGAAGCCCTGCGCCACGGCAGCGCTGTGGGCCTGCATCGAGGCTGCCGTGGCGAAGTATCACGCCAC
>NZ_JBIINP010000047.1:0-27306 GCF_044337415.1 Luteitalea sp. | reverse complement strand
GCCGCGGAGCTCGGTCTCTCCGTGCGCACCGTCGAGGATCACAAGGCGCAGCTGATGCGCACGCTCGACGTCGAGTCGACGGCCGAACTCGTGCGCTCAGCCATCAGGCGCGGGCTGCTCGAGGCCTAAGTCTCCAGGGGACCGGCCGGGTGTCGTACCCGGCCCTCCCCTGATGCGGGGGCCCGGGCCAGCCGAGCCCCGAGCCCCGAGCCCCTAGTTCCTGACCGTCATCGTGCCGTTCATCAGCCGCCAGTGGCCAGGGAACGTGCACACGTACGGGTAGGCCCCCGTCTCTGTCGGCGCCCGGAACTGCACCGTGATCGTCTGGCCCGGATTGACGATGGGCGTCGAGAAGAGCACCAGGGGCGTTTGCGGGACGTAACTCTGCGCCAACGCATCGCCGGTCGTCAGCATCTGGTCTGCGGCGTTCCCCAACTGCGTCAGTGAGTCGGCCGCCCCCAGGATGAAGTTGTGCTGCATCACGTCGGGGTTGGTGAACACCAACTGCACGAGTTGCCCCGGCGCCACCGTGAAGTCGGCGCGGTCGAACTTCATCTGGCCTGGAATCACCGTGAGCGCCACCGTCACGTCGGGTCGCGGCAATGCCGTGGGCGCGGGCGTCGAACGGGCGGCGGCAGCCGTCGCCGCTGCGAGGTGCGCGGGGAGTTCACCGGCCTTGGCGTAGAGCGAGGCGGCGTTGGTCTGGCGTTCGACCCGGTGCTTCCACGGACCCGCCAGTGACTGCCTCGCGCTGCCGACCTCCAGGTAGAGCAGATCGGGCGTGCTCAGGAAGCCGCCATCGCCACGGTAGTTCTGGATGCGCACCGTGAGCGTGTTGCCTCCAGCCTGCACGGCGGCCGCAGGCACCACGAAGACCGGCAGCGCGTTGGGCGCCGCGGGATCGCGCGGCGGCGCGGGCACCGACTGGCCGTTCACCCAGATCTCGGCAGCCTGGCCGATGCGACCCAGGCTGAAGCGCACCGGCGCGCCTGCCGCGGCCTCGAACGTCCTGGTGAACCACACCACGCCGTCGAAGTCGGCGAGGCCCTTGCCCTCCCACCGGCCCGGCACGTCGATGTCCTTCCAGGCGGTCGTGAGGATGGCCGCCTCGGGCACGCGCCAGTCCGGCCGGTTGTTGCCCAGGCGCAGGGGCAGGGGCAGGGCCGTCTCGGGCACCGCGTTGGGGTCGGCCTTGTACAGCGGGATCACGCGGTCGCGGTGGCGGTACGCCGCGACGTAGAGCGCGCGCCCCAGCCAGCGGTCGGTGAAGTTCTGCGGCTCGAGGCTGGCGGCGTACAGGGCCGTCGCGATGGCGTCCGACGAGGGCGCATCGGCCAGGGCGAGGACGGCGGCGAGTCGCGTGTGCAGGTCGGGGTCCCGCAGGAGGCCTGCATCGAGGATGGCCTGCGCACCGCCGGGGCGCGTGGCCAGCACCATGGCGGCAGCCTTGCGGACGCCGGCCGCCGGATGCGCGAGCGCGGCCACCACGGCCCGCCAGGCCTCGCTGTCGACACCGGCCACGGCGCCGAGGCCGTCGAGGGTCCAGATCGCGTGCAGCGCGCCGCCGTTCAGGCCGATCGCGTCGACCGACCGATCGCGCGTGAGGGCGATCAGCGCCGGGACCACGTCGGCGCGGCCGCGCTCCACGAGCAGGCGCTGTGCGTGCAGGCGCCAGAGCATGTTGTCGGAGGCCAGCGCCGCCACCAGCGTGGCCGGCGCCGCTCCCGCCAGTCGTGGCGCGGCCGAGCGCGCCCCGGCCTTGTGGACAACTCGGTAGATGCGTCCGCGATGCCGATCGCGCATCGAGGTCTCGTACGCGTTACCCGGGCCGTTGCTGTAGCCGGGCGGCGTCGGATTGTGCTGGGCGATGAAGTTGTACCAGTCGGCCACCCACACCGCGCCATCCGGACCGACCTGCGCATGCACCGGGGCCACCCACTCCTCGGCGCCGGCCAGCAGGTTGTAGCCGTCGCGCGTCACGAACCCGGCGCCGTCCTTCTCGATCACGCCCTGGCCCACGAGGTGCGCCGTCGGTTCCGTGATGAAGGCGATGCGATTCCAGTACGCCTGCGGGAAGGCCCGCGCCGTGTACAACTGGTGCCCGGCCGCCGCCGTGTAGCCGCTGTGTACGTCCACCTGCCGGATGTACGGGGTGATGAAGTGGGCGTTGTAGAACCGGGCCGCGCTCTGGTAGCCGAGGCCGCTCGCCGGGCGCCCGCCCGTCCCGAGGCCCTCCACGCCGTCGAAGTAGCGGTTGGGAATCGCCACGTAGAAGCTCGGGTCGTTGTTGGCCGTCGACCCGAACACGTCGAAGGTCTCCGAGAAGCCGAGACCCCACGTGTTGTTGGTCGATCCGGTGACGAACTCGAACGCCGAGCCGTCGGGCTTGAAGCGGAACACGCCCTGCCCGAACTGCATCGGCTTGCCGTTCATCTCGCCCTTGAACCCGGCGTAGCCGACCGTGCCCCAGATGTAGTTGTCGGGCCCGTAGAGCAGGTTCGACGGCCCGGCGTGGCTGTCGCTGATGCCCCAGCCCGTGCTGAGGATGGTCTTCTTGTCGGCCTTGTCATCGCCGTTGGTGTCCTCGAGCAGCAGCATGTGCGGCGCGGCGGCGACGATTACGCCCCCCTTCACGAAGGCCAGGCTCGTGGCGAGGTTCAGGCGGTCGGCAAACACCGTGAACTTGTCGGCGCGTCCGTCGCCGTTGGTGTCTTCGAGGATCCGGATGCGGTCGGCACCCGGCTCGCCGTTGAGCACCAGGTTCGGGTAGTCGATGGCCTCGATCACCCACATCCGGCCGCGCGCGTCGAACTGGAACGTGATCGGCTTGATGATGTCGGGCTCACGCGCGAAGAGCTGCAGGTCGAACTCGGCCGGCACCGTGATGAACTTCATCGAGTCGGCGGGCGAGAACGGCATCTGGTACTTCGGCGCCGGGTCGCGCTTCTCGTAGTTGGGGACGTTGAAGCCGTCGAGGTACGTCACCTCCGGCATCTCCAGCGCCTTCCAGGCCGTGCGTGCCTGCTCGGACACGGCCCACGTCGTGGCCCGCTCCACCAGCAACTGGAACCCCGGGTTGCGCCACGTGCGCTCGTCGTGGCCGAACGCCGTGTAGAACACCCGGCCCTTGCCCTGCGTGCGCACCCACGTGTACGGCTCGCGGCCCTTGTCGTCGACGCGCTCCATCAGCACCGTGCGATCGACCGGGTTGTGCCGCGTGTGCACGTACGTCTCGTCCCAGGTGGTGAACGGCGCGAGCCCGTCCATGATCGGGTGGTCGGGCGCCACGATCTCGGCCGTGAACTCGCCGGTGCCGTGCGTGCTGAACTGCCCGCCGATCATCGGGATGAAGCGGGGCGCCTTGGTGAACATGAACGAGGCGCAGTGCAGCGCCACCACGCCCTTGCCGCCTTCCACGAACGACATCAGGGCCTGCTCCTGGGCCTCGGTGATGTCGGTGTGGTTGGCGTAGATCATCAGCGCGTCGTACTGCGCCAGCACCTCGGGCCGCAGGGCCTCGGCCGGCGTGGCGACGTGCGTCAGCTGGATGCCCTTGCGCGCCAGCGGCGCGGCGAGGATCGGCATCAGCGTCATCGACGGATGGTGTGTGCTCGTATGCCCGAGGAACAGCACGCGCAGCGGCCGTGCCTCGGCCTTCGGCGCGCGCGTCGCCCTCGGCGCGGTCGCACGCGGCGCGGTTGCCGGGCCGGCAGCGGGGGCGGGCGCCTGGCCGTGCGGGTGCGCCGCCGACAGCAGCAGGGCGATCGCACCGGCGACCAGCGCGATGACGCGAGAGGTGTACGGTCTCATCGCGCGGCCCTCCGCGGGCTGGTGCCCTTCGACTGCCGACTGCCGACCGCCGACGCCCGTCCCGTGGCCTTGGACTGCCGACTGCCGACTGCCGACTGCCGTCCCAACGTCAGGTTCCTGAAACGGCGCGCCTGCTCCTCGATGCCGACCTCGGTGGCGAAGCGCTCGATGCTCGACGCGCCGAAGAAGCCGTCGATGCCCTGGGTGCGCTCCAGCACGTAGGCGACGTCCTCGGGCTCGGCGATCGGCCCGCCGTGGCAGATCACGAACACGTCCTTGCGCACCTTCCGGGCCGCGTCGTGCATGGCCTGCACCCGCGCCGCCGACTCGTCGAGGGTGAGGGCCGTCTTCGCCCCGATGGACCCCTTCGTGGTGAGACCGAGATGGGCCACCAGCACGTCGGCGCCCGCCTTGGCCATGTCGCGTGCGGTGTCGGGGTCGAACACGTACGGGCACGTCAGCATGTCGAGCGCGCGCGCCTCCCTGATCATGTCGACCTCGAGGCCGTATCCCATGCCGGTCTCCTCGAGGTTGGCGCGGAACGTGCCGTCGATCAGGCCGACCGTGGGGAAGTTCTGCACGCCGTCGAAGCCCATGGCCTTCAGCTGCTTCAGGAAGGCCGGCATGATCCGGAACGGATCGGTGCCGCACACCCCTGCCAGCACCGCCACGTCCTTCACCACGGGCAGCACCTCGCGCGCCATGTCGGTGACGATGGCGTTGGCGTCGCCGTAGGGCAGCAGCCCGGCGAGGCTGCCGCGCCCGGCCATCCGGAAGCGGCCGGAGTTGTAGATGATGATCAGGTCGACGCCGCCGCGCTCGGCGAACTTGGCCGAGATGCCGGTGCCGGCGCCCGCGCCGATGATGGGTTCCCGCGCCGCCACGCGTGCCCGCAGGCGCCGCAGCATCGTCTTTCTGTCGAGAAATGGCATAGGGTGTGTGACCTTTGGCCGGGCTGGGACAGCCGGCCCTACCTTCTGGCCCTGGCGTGAATCTCCAGGAATTCCTTCACCAGTGCGTCGGCGAACGCCGCGTCGTTGATGTGCGCGTCCACCTCGACGACCCGCACGTGCGGTCCCACCTGCTGCCGCAGCGTGTCGAACAGGGCCGCGTCCGCGTCCGGATCGTGGAACGGCTGGCCTGGCGCATCGAGGGCGCTCACGCCCCGCAGCGGCAGCACCAGCGTGGTCGGACCCGTGGCGTCGTTCAGGTGCGCCGCGATGCGGGTCGCGATGGCCACGCACTCATCGGGCGTGGTCCGCATCAGGGTCACGGTGGCGTTGTGACGGTAGAGCCGTCGTTCGCGAAACGGCTCGGGCACCGTGTCGATGCCGCCGAAGTTCACCATGTCGAGCGCGCCCACCGACACCACCTGCGGCACGCCCCGTCGCCCGGCCGCCGACAGCCGCGTCGGCCCAGCGGTGAGTACGCCGCCCACCACCTCGTCGCACCACTCCGTCGTGGTCACGTCGAGCACGCCCGCGAAGTAGCCGTCGTCGATCAGGCCCTCCATCGCGCGCCCGCCCGAGCCGGTCGCATGGAACACGGTGACGTCGTACCCGGCCGCCTCCAGCGCTCCGCGGGCCGCCGTCACGCACGGCGTCGTCACCCCGAACATCGTCGCCGCCACCAACGGCCGGGTACCGGGTACCGGGTTCGGGGTTCCTGTTCCAGAGTCCTGACTGCCGACCGCAGACTGCCGACTGCCGTCGCCCCGGTACCCGGTACCCGGTACCCCGTACCCGTCTTGTTCGACCATCCCGCACACGGCGCCCGCCGCGTTGGTGAGGATGCGCCGCGACAGCGGATTCAGCCCGGCGATGTCGACCACCGAGTACATCAGCGTGATGTCCTTCACGTCGACGTAGGGCGCCGTGTTGCCCGACGCCATCGTGGAGACCATCACCTTCGGCACGCCGACCGGCAGCGTGCGCATCGCGGCGGTGATCATCGTGGTGCCGCCACCGCCGCCGAGGCCGAGCACGCCGTCGAACCGTCCGTCGGCGAACCACGCCGGCACGAGGGCACAGGCGCCGCGCTGCATCACGTCCACGGCCTGCCCGCGATCGCCGGCCGCGCGCAGGGCGGCGAGATCGCCCCCGCCTGCACGGGCCACGTCCCCGGCCGGCACGTCGGGCGCGGTGCCCGGCTCGCCGAGGATGCCGAGGTCGGCGACCAGCGTACGGTGGCCGCGCGCGTGGATCAGGTCGCGGACGAAAGCGTATTCGTCGCCCTTGGTGTCTAGCGACCCGAGCAACAGGATGGTGCGTGGCGTCACGACCGCAGCGTGCTCCAGGGCGCCTCACCCGACACGTCGACGAGCGCGGGCCCCTCGAAGATGGCGGGGGAGAGGATGGCCAGGAAGATCAGCGTGTCGTCGCCGGCGTTGTACGTGCCGTGCACGACGTCCTTCGGGATATGGGCGATGTCGCCCGGGCCGAGCTCCCGCCGCTCCGTGTCGACCCACTGCTCGGCCGTGCCCGAGATCACGTAGATGATTTCTTCCATCGCCGGGTGGCGGTGGAAGGCGTGTCCGGTGCCCGGAGGCATGCGGACCCGCACGAGCAGCAGGTCGCGCGCGTCGGTCAGGCCGGGGCGACACAGCCACTCGTGCGGTCCCCACGGCAGTTCCTCGATCTGCACGTCCTGCGCGGTCACGAAACGCAGGGCGGCCACGGCGCCCGACTCGGTCACGTCCACTCCTAGGTCCTCTCGCGAGACCCTCACGTGTATCACAGGGCCCGCATATACTGCACGGCACATTCAGAGCGGCAAGGACGGGTACCGGGTGCCGGGTACCGGGTTCGGCGTACGGGACGACACGTCGGGCTCGGGCACGCACTCCGGGCACCGGAACGCAACACGCCGTGCCGGGGGGCCGGGACGGACGACGACTGCGCAGGGGCGCGGGGAGACGAACGGGCATGACGGAACGAGCAGGGCAAGGCGTGAACAGGGCGCGGTTGTTCTCGGGGATCTGCCTGGCGCTGATTCCGACCGGGGCATCGTTCGCGCTCGTGAGCAACATCCTCGGGGCGCTGAAGCAGGACTTCCTGCTCACCAACTACCAGGTAGGGCTGATCGGCGGCGCGGCGTTGTGGGGCATGGCCATCTCGCTGCTGTTCTTCGGACCGATGCTCGAGGGCTTCGGCCTCAAGAACGGGGCGCGCGTCGGCTTCGCGTTCCACCTCACCGGGCTTACGTTGATGATTGCCGCGGTCACCCAGGTGGGGTCGCCGTCGGGCTTCTGGATGCTGATGCTCGGGGCCGCGACGCTCGCGGTCGGCAACGGGATGATCGAGGTGACGGGCAACCCGCTCGTGGCCGCGCTCTTTCCCGAGGCGAAGACCACGCACCTGAACTGGTTCCACGCCTTCTTCCCCATCGGCATCGTCGCCGGCGGGATCGTCGGCTTCCTGCTGGCCACCTATGGCGGGCGGTTCGGGTACTGGCCGTATCAGCTCGCGGTGATCTACCTGCCCATCCTCGTGTACGGCACGCTGGTGCTGCCGCAGCAGTTCCCGGTCACCGAGAACGCCGCAGCGGGCATCCCTGTGGGCGAGATGTTCCGCTACACGCTCACGAGTCCGCTCTTCCTGCTGCTGCTGGCGATGATGGCGATCACGACGTCCATCGAACTCGGCCCGATGCGCTGGGTGCCGATGGTGCTCGAGGCCGTCGGCATGCACGGGATCCTCGTGCTGGTCTGGATCAGCGGCTGGATGGTGGTGTTGCGCCTGCTCGCCAGCCACTTCGTCGAGCGTCTGGCCCCGACCGGCATGCTGCTGACGGCCGCCATCCTCACGGGGACCGGACTGTTCTGCCTCAGCTTCGTCACCGGCCTCTGGTCGGCGCTCGCCGTGGCCACGCTCTATGCCTGGGGCATCGCGTTCTTCTTCCCGACGATGGTCGGGCTCGTGAGCGAGCGGCTGCCGCGTACCGGCTCGCTCGGGATCGTGCTCACGGCCGGCATCGGGCTCGGCATGGCCGGCGCGGTGGGCGTTCCGTTGATCGGCAGCCTGGCCGACGGCTATCTCGCCGATGCGCTCGATCCGGCAGCCGCGCGTGCGGTGCTCACGCGGGCGGAAGCCAGTCTGCCGGCGCACATCGAAGCCGCGCGGAAGGAACCCGGCGGTGCGCGGGTGGCCGACGTCGAGGGCGCGTTGAACGCCACGCGCGCCGCGCTGGCCTCGCTGGCCAATGCCGACCACGTCCAGGGCGACGCGACCGCCACGGCCCTGCGGGCCCTGGTGGCCACGCAGGTGCCCGACCCGGTCGTGGCCGATGCGGCGGCCATCCTGACGCCCGCCGAGGCGAAAGGCGGCCAGGCATCGTTCCGCTACGTCGCACCGGCGGCGCTGATTCTGATTGCCGTGTTCGGCACGATGTACCTGAACGATCGCCGACGCGGCGGCTACCGCGCCGAGCGCATCTGAGGCCCCCGATGAATCCAGAGCCTGCGCAACAGATGTTCCAGTTGATCTCCGGCGGGCTGGTGGCCCAGTCCATCAGCGTCGCCGCCGAGCTCGGCATCGCCGATCTGCTCGCGCACGGCCCGAAGGCGACGGCGCACCTCGCGACGTCGACGGGCGTCGACGCCGGGAAGCTGTATCGGCTGTTGCGCTTTCTGGCCAGCGTCGGCGTGTTCGCCGAGGACGCGCATGGCGCGTGGAGCCTGACGCCGCTGGCCGACCTCCTGCGCTCCGAGGCGCCGCAGTCGATGCGGGCGGGCGCCCGCATGCTCGGGCGGATGGCCGCGGCGTGGCCGAGGCTCGGGGAGACGGTCCGGACCGGGCAGTGTGCGTACACGTTGGCGTTCGGGCGGCCGATCTTCGAGGACCTCGCCCACAAGCCCGAGGACGCCGCGATCTTCGACAGCGCCATGACCTCGTTCCACGGCGGGGAGACCGACGCGGTGTTGAACGCCTACAGCTACGACGGCATCGCGGTGCTGGCCGACATCGGGTGTGGCATCGGCGCGATGATGGCGGCCACGCTCGGCCGCTATCCCGACATGCGCGGCGTGCTCTTCGATCAGGCCCACGTGCTCGAACGAACCGCGGCCCACCTGCAGGTGTCGGGCGTGGCCGACCGCTGCTCCCTGGTCGCCGGCAGCTTCTTCGAGGAAGTCCCGCCAGGCGCCGACGCCTACACGATGCGCCACATCCTCCACGATTGGCACGACGATCAGTGCATCGCCATCCTGGGGGCCATCCGGAGAGCGATCCCGGAACACGCGCGCCTCCTGATCATCGAGACCGTGGTGCCCACCGGCAACGACCCATCGCCGTCCAAGCTCTTCGACATGTTCATGATGGCCTTGCCCGACGGCCTCGAGCGGACCGAGGCCCAGTTCCACACCATCCTCAACGCGTCGGGCTTCAGGTTGACCGGCATCACCGCGTCAGCCTCGCCGGTCTCGGTGATCGAGGCGCGGCCGGTCTGAACCACGGGCGGGTGAGGCCATCCTGGGCCTCACCCGCGCCGCTCATGTGGCGGCACAGCCCACTCGTCGTCGCCCGACGACCGTTCATGGCGTCCGACACGGCGCCAGTGCCGAACCCCTCGGTAGAATCAGCCGATGTCGCCCTTCTCGGTGGCGCCGGCGCTGAACCTCGCGGGGCACCTCGTGGGCGCGGCCCTGTACGCCATGCTCGCCGCGCTCGTGGTCGCGCCACCCGCCGGCGCGGCCCGCCCCTCGCAGGGGCCGTGGTGGAGGCAGGGCGCCCGCCTGCCGCTGCTCACGGGACTTCTCGGGCTGGTGTGGAACGTCGGCGCCCTGGCTTCCGACCTGTACGGGCTCGCCGGCCTGCCGGTGCCGGGCTGGGTGGCCGCCGCGGCCTTCTCGGCGCTGGGCTTCCTCCCTGCGGCCACGGTGTACGCGGTGGTCCGGGCCGACAGTCGTCCCCCGCACGCCTTCGGGATGGCCACGGCGGGCGCGGCCGTGGCGCTTGCGGCCCTGGCTGCCGCCCGGCATGCGCGCGCCGCGCTGGCCGGCGGGGCGGTGCCCGATCCGCAGGGCATGCTCTGGCTCACGGTCGGCACCTCGTCGTTGCTCATCGTGCTGCTCGCGTGGACCCGCGCCCGCGCCGGCACGCGGTCGCCGTGGGTGCTCGCGCTGGCCATCTTCGCCGTGTCCGGGTTCCACCTCACCGACCACAGCGGTCGCGAGTCGTGGTGGATCGCGCTGGTGGGACATCACGCGTCCTTGCCGCTGGCACTGGCCATCCTGCACCAGGAGTACCGGTTCGCCTTTGCTGACGTGTTTCTGAAGCGGGCCCTGGCGGTGCTCTCGCTGGCCGGCGCGTTGCTGCTGGCCTGGCTGGCCGCCGTCTCCCAGTGGCCCGATCGGGCCTGGGGGCTGCAGGACCCGACGACGTTCCTGGCGTGGCTGGCGCTCGGCCTGGTGGCCGCCGTCGCGTATGCCCCGCTGCGGCGCGTCGCGGCGCGCCTGGTGGACAGGCACGTGCTCGGCCGGCAGGATCCCGCGCGTCAGCGCGAGACGCTGGCCGGGCGCCTGGCGGCCACCGAGGTCGAGGCCGAGGCGGTGGACGCGCTCGCGGGGGCGGTGCGCACCGCCCTCGACGCGCGCGTCGTCGGGGTCACGGCCACGCAGGGGCCGGCCGCGCCACCCGAAAGCACCCCGCTGGTGTGGCTGCCGCCGTTTCCCGCCGGGGTCGAGGTGCCCCCTGCCACGGCCGTCCTGCTCCAACTGCCCACCCTGCACGCGCCCCGGCTGCGCGTCACCGCCGGGGAACTGCAGCACGGACGACGCGTGTGGTCCGACGACCTCGACCTGCTGGAGGAGCTGGCCGGGATGGCCGCCCGACGCGTCGATGCCATTCGTCACGAGACGCAACGCGTGCAACAGGCCGTGCGGGATCAGGAGGTCGGGCGACATGTGGTCGAGGCGGAACTGCGCGCACTCCGGGCGCAGCTGCATCCGCACTTCCTGTTCAACGCCCTCAACACCGTGCGCTACCTGATCGGCGCTGCGCCCGAGCGCGCCGACGCCGTCCTCATGCAGTTGACCGGCGTGCTGCGTGCGGTGCTCCATCGGTCCGCCGACGAATTCACCACGCTGGGCGATGAACTCGAACTCGTCCGGAGCTACCTGGCCATCGAGCAGGCCCGCTTCGAGACCCGGCTCCGCGCCACCATCGACGTGCCCGACGACGTGATGGCCCTGCAGGTGCCGGCGCTCGTGCTGCAGCCCCTCGTCGAGAACGCGGTGCGTCACGGCATCGGCCCCGTGCGGCGCGGCGGTGAGGTCAGGGTCGAGGGGGCCTTCGATCAGGAGCGGGGTGTGCTCACGCTCGTGGTCGCCGACTCGGGCGCCGGCGCGACGCCCGAGGCCTTTGCTCGCGACGGAGGCGTGGGCCTGGCCAGCGTCCAGCGACGCCTGGCCCTCCACTACGGCGCCGGCGCAGTGCTGGGCATCGACTCGACGCCGGGCCTCGGCACCGTGATCACCCTGACCTTCCCGAGTCACGCCGGACACGGCGCCTCTGCCGGCCGACACGCGACTGCCTCTTCCGCGGCGACCGTGCCGCACATGGACCTGCCCGCATGACGGCGCCCGCCCGCTCCCCGCTTCGTGTGCTGATTGCCGACGACGAAGCGCCCGCGCGAGGCGTGCTGCGGCGCCTGCTCGAGGCGACGCCGGATGTCCGGGTGGTGGCAGAGGCCTGCGACGGCGTCGAGGCCGTGGCGATGATCGAGCGCGAGGCGCCCGACCTGGCGCTGCTCGACCTGCAGATGCCCGAGCTCGACGGGCTCGGCGTGGTCCGCCTGGTACGGCGCGACCGCCTGCCGCTCGTCGCCTTCGTGACGGCCTACGACGAGTACGCCGTGAAGGCGTTCGAGGCGCGGGCGATCGACTACCTGCTCAAGCCGGTCGATGCCACCCGCCTCGGCGATACCCTGCAGCGCGCGCGTGACCTGCTCGAGCACGAGGCCGCCCGCGAGATCCGCCGCGATCAGGCTCGCCGCGTGGCCGATGCGTTCGATGACCAGGCGACGCTGCTGCAGCGCATCCCGGTGCGACGGCGCGACGACTTCGTCCTGCTCCCGACCGCCCAGGTGGCCTCCATCGTCGCCGACGGCGAGTTGATGCACCTGACCACGGTCAAGGGCGAGACGTTCGTCATCACTCACCGGTTGAAGGACCTCGAGGCCCGCCTCGATCCGGCGCAGTTCGTGCGCGTGGAGCGCGGCGCCGTCGTCAACGTCGACGCCATCGCGCGGGTCAGTCCGCTGCCGGGCGGGGTGTACCTTCTCGTGCTGAAGAACGGCCAGGAACTCCGATCGAGCCGCTTGCAGTCGCGCGTGCTGCGCGACCGCCTGCTGCGCCTGTGATCGGCGTCGCGTCGACGGCCCGGCTCAGGGCTCCCGGCGCACGGCGCGGGCGAGCGCCCAGGCACCGGCGCCGAGGGTCGCGAACGCCGCGATCCACAGTGTGACGAGTGCGCCGGTCACCTCCGGGGCGCGTACGTCGCGGTAGCCGTGGCGCGGCAGCGCCTTCCAGTCCACGGCACTCACCGGTCGCCCGTCGAAGATGGCCGGCAGGAACTCACGCTTCAGCGTCTCGTGATACGTGGCCACCGACTGCAGGTAGCCCAGGTGACTGTCGAGGTCGGTGCGAGCCACCTGGTTGAGGGCGAGCTGGAAGACGGCAGGCGGAAACGCGCGCGCCAGGCGCCGGCTCGTCTCGCGCCGACGCTCGAGCGCGGCGACGTACTCCCTCGCCGCAGGCGCTGCTGCGTCATCGCCCGCCTGTTGCATCGCGTAGTACCACGCGTTGGAGTACGTGTTGGTCGGCACGTCGGCACCCGCGAACTCAGGGTAGTGCCGGTAGAAGGCCGCCATCGTCTGGGCGAGCGGGCGGTCCCAGGCGGCGTGGTAGCCCTGCCGCTGCCGGACGGTGAGCTCGAGCGCCTGGGGCAGCGGGTGGCGCGCCGAGACGACGGTCGTGATGAGGCCAGGGCCGACCAGGGCCAGCAGCAGCCAGGCGCCCACCAGGACCAGCGCGTTCACCTGCGACGAGTAGCCCCGCGAGACCACGAGCAGGGCCATGCCGCTCCAGAACAGCACGTGCGCGACGGTCAGGGCGACCACGGTCGCGATTCGGCCATCGAGGGGCAGTTGCCACCAGGCGACGGCGACGCCGATCAGCAGCAGGCAGGGCAGGAGCGCGACGGCGACGCGGACGGCGCAGGTGAGGCCGAGCAGGCGCCAGGGGGAGGCGGACTGCGCGCGCACGAGCGCCCAGGTGCCGGACTCGCGGTCCTCCGCCCAGAGTGAGTGGAGCAGCGCGATCACGAGCAGGGGCGACAGCCAGGCGAGGACGAAGGCGGCATCGAAGTGGCCGGCAGCGACCAGCAACGGATTCACCAACTCGCCGGCGTACAGCTGCCCGTGCAGCGCGAGCAGGCGGATCTTGAGGTTGTACGGCTGGACGTCGCGCAGGCCGAGCGCGAACGGCGCCCACCGTCCGGGCTCGTGCCGCGTGTGGAAGTGCAGGTAGTAGAGCTGATCGGCCGCCCTGGCCGTCGGCGCGACGTGCCTGAAGACCGCCGCGTGCTGCTCGGCCTCGAGGGCAGGGCTTGCCGCGAGCGCGACGTGCTGCCGCGCGATCACGACGTGTCCGTACCACAGCCCGAGCAGCCCGGCGAGCAGGAACACCATGAGGCTGGCGCGAGCCGTGCGGGTGTCGAGCAGGGCCCTGCATTGCAGTCGCACGATGCGGGCGAGTGGCAGGCTCACGACGATGCCCCTCGTGCGCTGCGGGCGGCGCGCCAGAGCAGCACGGCAGCCAGCATGGTCCAGCCGACGACGATCAGCAGCGGGGTCGGCCGTGCCCGCAGGGCCTCGTGCAGCGTGGGGTGGCCGGCGACGAACGGCGGCAGGTCCTGCCAGTGCGAGGCGTCGATGCGTTGGCGTGACGGCGCATCGCGCTCGCCGCTGCCGGCGTAGCGGTCGCGCGCATGTTCGACTTCCGTCGCGTGCAGCGTGTTGAGGGCCTGCACCAGCGTGTAGCGATACCGCTCGGCGTCCTGATCGAAGGCCAGCGTGTGCGGCAGGTCGGTGCCGGTCAGCGCCATGGACGCCTGCCGCATCGCCACCAGCGGACTCAGCGCCGAGGCCGCGTCGAGCACGCCCATCTGGCGCCGGTACGTCGCCACGAGGGCCTGCTGGTGCGCCTCGAACGCCTCGCTGGACAGGCGCTCGCCCTCCTGCGTGACGATGCCGTTGTAGTTGACGGGAAGGTCCTCGACCCGCGACACCCCGTAGGCCGCGAGCGTCTCGCGGCGCAGGGCCTGGAAGCGCGGGTCGTCCGGATCGTGACTGTCGCCCAGTTCCCGCAGGCGCCGCTCCACGCGCGCCTCGAACTCCGCGCGCGGCGGCACAGGATGGAGGCTGGCGGCCACCATCGGCGCGAGCCGCGGCACGACGATCCAGAGCAGCACCCATGTCGCGAGCAGGGCCGACACGGCGCCCCGCGAGGTCGACTGGCGGGCCGACACGACGATGGCGATGGCGGCGCATGCGGCCAGGTACGCCGCATGCAGGATGGCCAGCATCGCGGCGCGCGCGGCCGTGTCGCCGTCGAACGTGATGTCCGAGACCAGGGCCAGCCACGCTGCCGCCAGGGCCGTGCTCGGGAGCAGCACGAGGGCCGTGATGCCGAGGGCCCCGAGCCACTTGCCCCAGAGGATGGCTGGCCACGATGCGCCCTGGCAGAGCAGGAGCGGCAGCGTGCCCGCCTCGCGCTCGCGCGTGACCAGCGTACCCGCGACCCCGAACACCAGCACCGGCACGAACACCTGCAGCACCACGGCCATCGTCAGGTCACCGACCCGCCGGAGCCCGTCCGATTGCGAGGCATCGCTGAAGGTCGCGCCGTTCTGGCGATGGGCCTCGAGGAAGATGGTCGAGCCCGCGTGGTCCTCGAGCCCGCTATCGAAGAACCCGAGCGGGGAGGGCGGCCGGAACACCAGGAAGCCGTAGTGCGCCACCCGGTGCGGATGGCGGTCGGGCTGGTCGCGGAACTGCGAGGCCACCGTCGCCTGGTAGGCGTCGCGCTGCTGGCGGGTGGCCTGGTGCCGCTGCGTGCCGATCATCGTCGCCGCGAGCATCAGTGCGGTCGCGGCCGCCGCCAGCACCCACACCAGGCCCGATCGCCACGCCAGCCGCAGTTCGTGGCGGGCGATGCGGAGGGCCGAGTTCACGGCGTCGGCTTCCCGCCGCGGTGGTTGAGCATGAACAGGACCGACAGGGTGCGCGGCGCACCGGGGACGTTGCCGACACGGCCGGCAAACAGCGAGAAGGCGGCGTATTCCTCGTTGAAGATGTTGTCGGCGCGCACCTGCAGGCGGATGCTGCGCGTGATCTGCTGGAACACGTGCAGGTCGACGACCGTGTAGGCGGGGGCGACGAGGTTGGCGAAGGGCTCACGGCGCCGATCGCGGTACTCGACCGCGCCGGCGACCGACGTGCCGAACGGCAGGTCGACGCGCGTGAAGAGGCCGAACATGTTCGGGGCGGCGTTGGGCATCGGCTGCCCGACCACCGACGGCGTGGGGTCCTCCTCGATGCGGGACCGCAGGTGCGTGTAGTTGACGGCCACGTTCCACCAGGGCGTCAGCTGCCCGGCGAGGTCGAGCTCGAGGCCGCGATTGCGCACCTGGCCAGTGGCCAGGACCGCGTTGGGATTGGTGCCGTCGGGCCCGAAGTTCGGGTCCGGGCGCAGCACGTTCCGCTTGATCGTGTCGAACGCCGCCAGCGTCACCTGCGCCTTGCCCCCGAACAGGTCGGCCTTGGCGCCGCCCTCCACCTGGCGCGACGTCTCGGGATCGTGCGGGCCGTTGGCACTCGGCGCCTGCGACAGCACGCTGGCGCGCGTGAACCCGTTGGCCACGTTGCCGTACAGCGAGATCGGCTCGGCCGGCTTGAACACGACGCCGAGGCGGCCGGTGACGGCGCGCTGGTCGGTGTCGAGCACCACGTTGGTCCGATCGAGGCCGTCGTCGTCGTAGCGGTCGAGGCGGGTGCCCACGAGCACGCGCCAGCGGTCGCCGAGCGCCATCAGGTCCTGCACGTAGAGACCCGAGCGCAGGCTGTCGGCGACGTCGGTGCCGAAGCGCGACTCCGGGACGGTGTACTGCGGGGTGAGGCCGTACACCGGCGACTGCAGGCTCAGCGGCAGCACCGGGCCGCCCGCGCTCGCCTGCGGCAGCGTCGCGGAGCGGAAGGTGTGGTCCTGGCGCACGAACTCGACGCCGGTGGCCAGCTCGTGGCGAATCGGACCGGTGGTGAACGGCACGATCGCGCCGCTGGCGATCGTCCAGTCGTCGTTGGTCCGCAGCTGCACGCGGTAGTCGCGCTGCATCAGCGTGCCGCCGGCAATCAGGCCGCGCGGCTCGTGGTACGACTCGCGCCGGTCGTAGGACAGCGCGCGCACGGTGGTCTCGAGGCGGATCCCCCGCCCGAGCACCTGGTCCCAATGGGCCTGGGCGACGTTGGCCTCGAGGTCCGTGTAGTCGCTGGGCTCGGTGGCCGTCCACCGGATGTCGGCGAGGAAGCGGCCCGCCGGGTCCACCGGGACGCCCCGCAGGCGGTGGCCCTCGTTGCGCTGCCAGATGTACTCGTAGTCGAAGGTCAGCGCCGTGTTGGCGTGCGGGCGCCACAGCAGCCCGCCGACGCCGTGCCGGTTCTCGGTGGCCGCGTTGAACCGGTTCACGTCGCGCTGCTCGAAGAAGAAGGCGCCGCGTGCCAGCAGCGTGCCCTTGGCGTTCAGCGGGCCGGTCACGTCGACCTCGGCGAGGCGCTGGTCGAAGTTGCCCGTGGCGGCGGTGAACCGCAGGTCGAAGCGCTCGCGCGGCTTTCGGGTCACGTAGTTGATCACGCCGCCGGGTTCGCTCGATCCGTACAGGACCGACGCCGGCCCCTTCAGCACCTCGACCCGCTCGACGTTGGACAGCCGGAACTGGCTCGTGCTGAAGCCGGCGCCGTTGATGTCGCCGTCGAGGCTGCCGTACGGGTTGCCGCGGACGCCGTTGATCAGGACCTCACGCTGCGTGAAGCCGCGGACGACGGTCGACGAGTACGAGCTGTCGCTGACGCCCGACACGTGCTTGTAGATGTCCTTGGTGTCGAGCGCGCCGATGTCGGCCAGGAACTGCGCCGGCAGCACCTGGATGGCCTGCGGCACGTTGAGCAGGCGCTCGGACGTCTTGGCCGCCGACGCGGTCGCCTCCACGTAGTCGCTGAGGCGCCCGAGCACCGTCAGTTCCTGACTCACCCGCGGCGCGAACGGCAGCTGGATGTCGAGCGTGACCGTCTCGCCCGTCCTCACCGTGACCGGCTGCGACAGGGGCGCGTAGCCGTCGCGCAGCACCACGACCGTGACGGCGCCCTCCGGGACATTGGCGAGCGTGAAGGCGCCGGTGGCGTCGGTGCTGGTCTCGGCGGTCCCCTCGGCGACCAGCACCCGGGCGCCCGTCACCGGGACATCGGTGCCCGACACCAGGACGCGGCCGGTGATCGTGCCGGCCGCGAGCGCCGCCGTGGGGCAGGCCATCACGAGGGTCAGGAGCAGCAGGAGACGACGGAGCATGCCGGCCAGCGTGCCCACGGTTGGCGTCGCGTCCGCGCGGCACTTCACCAGCGGCCGCGTCGGCCCGATGAACGGTGCGGGGAGGTCGATGAATGGTTGAGCCAGCGCGCCACACGGCTGGACGCCCGCGCCGACCGGGCGTCGGGCCAGGGATGCCGCCTGAGCCTCGACGGCGACCACTGGTGGACCGCCCGCGCCCGGTCGTGTTCGTGGGGGAGCCATTCGTCGGGTCTGCATGGCCGCGCTGCCGAGGGACGGCTACCGTCGGGGCATGCCGAGCCGCCGCTCCCTCATCGTCGTGGCCCTGCTTGCGCTCCTCGGGGTGCCAGGCGTCGCGAGGGGCGTGGAGCCGTTCCGGTTGGGCGACCTCGTCGTGGCGCCCGGATCGGTCGGGCATGGCGTGCTCGCCGTGCCGGCTGGCAGCGACGGGGCCACCGAGATTCCCGTGTCGGTGATCCACGGCGCGCAGCCCGGACCGGTGCTCGCGCTCATCGCCGGCGTGCACGGTGCCGAGATCACGCCCATCCTGGCCCTGCAGGCGTGGGCCCCGCGAGTCGACCCGGCGGCCTTGCGCGGCACGGTGGTGCTGGTGCGCGTCGCGAACGTCGAGGCGTTCCTCGCCCGCAGCGTCCGCGTCAACCCGGTCGATCGCAAGAACCTGAACCGCGTGTTCCCGGGCCGGTCCGACGGCAGCGTGACGGAGCGGATCGCGCATGTCCTGTCCACGCAGGTGATCCCGCGCGCCGATGCCGTGGTGGACATCCATTCCGGCGATGCCCACGAGGACCTCCGCCCGTGGACCGGCTACTACGCGAAGATCGGCGGCGCTGCCGTCATCGCGCGATCGCGCGCCATGGCCGTGGCCTTCGGTGTGCCGTATGTCGTGGAGTTCCCGTTCGCCCCGCGCGACGAGGAACCGGCCCTGTACACCGGGGTGGTGGCGGTGCGGCGCGGGATCCCGGCGTTCGACATCGAGGTGGGGCGCCTGGGCAACGTGGAGCCCGACCTCGTCGACCTCGTCGCGGGTGGGCTCGACCGCCTCACGCGGCATCTCGGCATGCGGGACGGCGCGCTACCGCCCACGCCCGGACTGCGGTTCGTGCGCGAGCGCGTCAGCGTCTCGGCCGAGGCCACCGGCATCTTCCACGGTCGCGTGCGCGCCGGGGAAGAGGTCGCCGCGGGAGCGCTCATCGGCGAGATCACCGACTTCCACGGCCGGCCAGCGGAGCGCGTCGTGGCGCCGCGCGCCGGGCACGTGCTCTTCGTGCTGGCCACCCCGGCCGTCTCGCGTGGTGAGGCCATCGCCACGATCGCGACCGCGGTCCACCAGGAACCCTGACCCATGCTCGAGGCCATCGCCCTCACCAAGCGCTACGGGACGCACCTGGCGCTCGACCGGCTCACGCTCACCATCGCGCCGGGGGAGGTGTTCTGCCTGCTGGGCGCCAACGGCGCCGGCAAGACCACCACCATCAACCTGTTCCTCGACGTGGTGCAACCGTCCTCGGGTGTGGCGCGCGTGAACGGGCTCGACGTGGCCACGCACGCGGCGGAGACGAAGGCGCACCTGGCCTACATCCCCGAGACGGTCATGCTCTATCGCACCCTGACCGGCGTGGAGAACCTCGAGTACTTCAGCGCGCTGGCCGGGCACGGCGAGTACGGCCGCGACCAGTTGCTCGACTTCCTGGCGCGCGTGGGCCTGCAGCGCGAGGCGGCCGACAGGCGCGTCGGTGCCTATTCGAAGGGGATGCGCCAGAAGGTGGGCATCGCCATCGCGCTGGCCAAGCGCGCGGGCGCCCTGCTGCTCGACGAGCCGACCTCGGGGCTCGACCCCAAGGCCTCCAACGAGTTCTCCGTGCTCCTGCAGCACCTGAGCGGCGAGGGCGTGGCGGTGTTGATGGCCACGCACGACCTGTTCCGGGCCAAGGAGTCGGGCACGCGCGTCGGCATCATGAAGCACGGCTGCCTGGTGCAGACGATCTCGACCGACGACATCGGCCACGCCGACCTCGAGCGCCTCTACCTCGAGCACATGCACGACTGACGGTGGCCCCGCGGCCCGCCCCGGCCGTGCGCGGCAGGGGCTGTCACCTGACGCGCGCCGACCGCATCCTCTGAGCAGCGGTGCGCAGTGCTGACCCGGCCACTGGTAGTCCGGGCGCCGAGCCCGCCGCCGAGTCCGCCATGACCCTCGCCACGCTCGTCCTCGCGCTCGCGATCTCCCCCGTCCTCTCCGGCCCCGATCTGGAGCGCGAGGCGCGTGTGGTCGACGCGATGCTGATCGCGCCGTGCTGCTTCAGTCAGCAGGTCTCGGTGCACCAGTCGCCGGCCGCCGACGAGGTCCGCCGCGATGTCCGTCGTCGCCTGGCCGAGGGACAGTCGCGCCAGCAGATCGTCGATGCGTACGTGGCGCAGCATGGCAAGCGCATCCTTGCCGTGCCTCCGGCCGAGGGCTTCGACCTCACGCTGCACCTGATGCCGCTGGCGCTGCTGCTGGCCAGCGTGGGGCTGGCGCTGGCGATCGTCCGCCGGTTCGGCCCGAGCACGTTGGCCGCGGCCGCTGTCCCCGGGCCACCGGCCGGAGGCAGCCGTGGGCTCGAGCAACGGCTCGACGAGGAACTGCGCGACCTCGACTGAGCCGTCGCCTGTCGTTGGTCACGGTTTCCGGATCGCGCAGATGCCGGCCCCCCATGACCCGTTCCGTGCCAAGGAGTCGGGCACGCGCGTCGGCATCATGAAGCACGGCTGCCTGGTGCAGACGATCTCGACCGACGACATCGGCCACGCCGACCTCGAGCGCCTCTCCCTCGAGCACATGCACGACTAGCGCAGGCGCGTGGCGACGGCGTTGGTGCCGGCCGCGAGGGGCACGCCCCCGGCATTCGAGTACATCGCGCGCTCCACCACGATCTGAGGCGCCGGCGCCTCGTCGGTCAGCCCGAGTGCGTCGACGACCACGCCGAAGCGTCGGCCCTCGACCACGTCGCCGAAGTCGGGGCCGATCGCCGCGTTGGTGCGCGCCTGGGCCAGTAGCGGGTATTCACGCGACGTGCTCGTGCCGTCCTCGAACAGCAGCGTCACGCGCGCCCTTCCGCCGTACGCGGACGCGTTGGCGATGAGCACGTAGGTCTGCAGGCCGCGCGGTCCGCCGACCTCCCCCTCGGCCAGCGCCCAGCGCGTGCCCGAGGCGATCGCCCCCGCCGAGTTGTGGGCCTCGTGCCAGGTGTCGCCGCTACCGGGCCACCACATGGCGCGCTCGACGATCAGCGGCACGCCGTTCAACGACTCGACCGAGGTCGAGAGCGCCACGTCGGCAAGAGGCTCGCCTGGCACGCCAGGAATCCTCTCGCGGTCCACCCACACGCTCGTGCGCGCACTCGCCGGGGCGACGATGTCGTGCACGTAGGTCTGGCCCGAGTCGAGCAGGTAGGTCAGCCTCACGGCGGCGTCCCTGGCGTCGGGGTTGGCGATCAGCACGAACTGGTCGAAGACGGGACCGGTGCGCCCCTCGGCGAGGAACCACCGCGTGGCGGGCGTGGTCACGCCCATGCTCTCGTGGCCGGCATCGAACACGCGCCCGTGCGTCGATCGATACATCGCCCGCTCGACGATGATCGGGGTCAGGTCCGCCGTCTGGACGACGGCGCTGATTTCCGCTGCGGCAAGTGCCTGCCCCTCGCCCGCGAACTCCTCGACGTTCACCCAGATGTTGGTCCGCGAGCGGGGAGGCAGGGGGTACGTCTTCTCCAGCGGCGCACCAGCGGCGCGCAGGTACCGCACGCGCGCCGTGGTCGCCGTGTCGCCCGGGTTCTGCAGGAGGTAGAAGAGGGCGAAGCCGCTGTGCGTCGCGCCCTCGGCGAGGTACCACACGGGCGACGGCGACGTCGCGGCGGTCTCGGCGTGCGAGCCGTAGCCGCTCGCGTCCCAGGTCATCGTCCGGTCCACGACGAGCGGCTGTGACGCCGAGACGCTGGTCGAGAACTCGGCGGCGGCCAACCCGGCGACCGTCCTCGGCCACACCGTGCGGCGCGTGCGCGCCGGCAACGACACCACGAGCGACACCGGCGCCTGCGCGGCCTGCGCGAACGTGAGCGTCGCTGCGGTGGCGACGTCGCCAGGGTTGAGCAGCGCGAGTTGGGTGTCGAAGAACGACGACGTCGCGCCTTCGGCCAGGAAATAGCGGAAGGTGTCCGCGGCCGTCTGCGCCGTCACGGTGAAGGCGAAACTGCGCTCGGCGACCTGCCCGTCGGGGTCCGCCACGCGCACCGTGATGACGGTGCTGCCCACCTGGCCGGCCGCCGGCCTGATCGTGAGGGCGCGTGCCGTGCCGAAGCCCATCACGCTGACGCCGTCGGCGGCCACCACGGCCGTGCTCGACGAGGCGGTCACCACGAGGGCGGTGGCCGGAGACTCGGCATCGGCGACGCCCACCGTGATCGTGCGTGGCGTGTCCGGAGTCGTGACCACCGGTTCGATGGCCGTGATCGTCGGTGCCGTGCCGACGAGCCATGGCACGAGGAAGCCGGCCGCGGCGCCGAAGGTGCCGCCGGTCGAGGCCGACGAGGCCACGGGCTGGCCAATCGCGCCCACGAGGGCAAACGTCCCCCCGGCGCTGTCGCCGCCGCCACCCGCGATGGTGGCGCGGTCCACGGTCGGCGGTGCCTGCGCGGTGGCCATCTGCGGCAGCACCGACACCATGCCTCCGCACACGGCGGCGAGCCAGAGCTTGCTGTGCCGTCCCATGCCTGGCCGCCTACGGGCAGGTACGCGCCGCGAAGGCGGCGTCGTAGGCGCCGATGCAGGTGATCGGCGCCGCGAGCGTCCCGTCGATCATCGAGTGCGCAGCACGGATCGAGCCGCCGTCCGGATCGGCGGCCACGGCGGCGGAGATGCGACTGTTGCGCACCTGGATGATGCCGGGGCCGGCAAGGCCCACGGCCGGCTGGCCGCCGCCACTCGCCTGCACGTCGGCGTCCACCAGCACCACCCCGCCGAGCAACGCGCCGGCCTTCACGCCGATCGCTTGTTGTCCACCGCCGCTCCGGATCCTGACGCCGTTGAGGAAGACCTCACCGGCGTAGATGAGCACCCCGTGGACAGAGAGCCCGGTGCTGTTCGAGGAGAACGCGTCGAGACGCCCGCCTTCGACGTGCACCTGATAGCCGGAGGTGAGGATGGCCTGCCCGCCGACCGTGGTGGCGCTCACCAGGATGTCGGACTGCACGAGGCGGACCGTGCCTTCATAGTGGTCCAGGCCGATGGCGGTCTGTCCGCCGAATCCTGTGCTTCGCAGTTGACTGTCGCGCACGTCGAGCACCACGCCACGGGCTTCCACCGCGGCCATCGAACTCGCGTCCGTGACCGAGATCCACACGTGGTCGAGCGTCGTGTCGACCGCAGCCGTGCCGGTGTAGTAGCCGACGACGCGTGCGCCCCCGAAGCCGTTGGCCTCGATCGTCAGGTACGAGACGGTGCTGCCATTGGCGCCAGACACCGTGGCGGGACCGCTGCCGCCGTTGGGGGCCGAGATCACCGTGATGCCCGGTCCCGCGCCGCGCAGCGATACGTAGTCCTTCAGCACGACTCGCTCGGTGTACGTCCCGGGCGCGATGTACACGAGCCAGGGTGTGCCGACGCCCGCCGTCGTGATGCTGTCGACGGCAGCCTGGATGGTGGTGAAGTCGCCCCCGCTCTTGGCGACGGTCACGAGGTTGGCGAGCGGCGTCCCCTTCGCGCTGAACGTGGTGCCGGTCAGCGCGAGGCCGGTGCCCGCCGTGTAGGTCGTGTCGTTGTCGCCATCGTCGAGACCGGCGGGCCGGTTCTGGACGATCGACCAGGGCACGCTGGTCAGCCCCACGTCGTCGCCGTCGGCCAGGCCGCTCGGCACGCCGGTGAGGCCGCTGAAGGGCGCAGACGCGGCCGAGGCCGCGTGCAGCGCTGCCGGCGTCGGGGTGACGGGCTGCCGTGGCGACAGCAGGGTCGCGCCGACGGTCACGTCGAGCCAGCGCGCCTGCGTCCACGACACCGGCCCGAAGTCGAGCGTGACGGTGAACACGCCCTGGGTGACGACCACGCCGGGGACGACGAGCGTGGGGCCGACCTGCGCTCCACCTGTCTCGGCATCGAAGAGCCTGAACGTCAGCGCGTAAGTGCCGGTTGCCGGTTGCCCGGCCTCGACGAGCCTGCCCTGGTAGGTGAAGGCCGTGGGAAGAGGGGCGGCGAGCGCGGGCGCAGCGCCGGCGAGCAACAGGGCGAGCGCACACCTCGCGGCGACGCGACGAAGGGACACGGACACTGGGGCCTCCGCGATGGCGGTTCGTCGGGCGGCGCGCCTGTCCACGCACGCCACTGCGGCGCTCCCGCGATCGGGACAGCGCTACTGCCCCCCAGTCATCGTCTTTGGTTGGTGTTTCTTGAGTCCCTGGGCAATCCGGGAGGTCGGAGCCGTCCCAGGCCCCGCGCGGACACAGGGAGGCGGGGCCTGCGCGCCCCGTCTCCCTCCCCTGGCCCTACTTCTTCCAGATGGCCCCGACCCCGGCCTCCCACAGCGCCTTGTTGAAGGCCGGAAGGTCCTTCTGCTGCAGGTCGTCGGCGCGCGCCTTCAGGCCCGCCCACTGCTTCGACAGCACCTCGAGGCGATCGAGCGACGGCTGGTTCACGCGCGGCAGGTCGCTCTCGGTCTGGTTCAGCATGAACAGCCAGTTGGCCGTGAACCCGTTCGGGAAGTTCTCCACGTCGTCGTAGGCGCGCGACCGACGCTGCACCATCTCGCCGTCCCAGGCCTTCAGCTTCGTCACCAGCGCCTCGCCGTCCTTCTTCAGCGCGGCGTGCTTCTGGTCCGACGGCAGCTGCGCCAGCAGGCCTTCGAGCTGCACCCGCGCCTCGTAGAGGCTGTTGACGGTGCGGTGCATCGTCGCCACCTCGCCCTCGAGGCGTGTCATCAGCGTGTCGTACTCCGTGTAGGTGGCCGGAGTGATCGTGTAGAGCGGGTTGGGCAGGATCTGCGCCTTCACGCTCGACGACTGGTCGCCGCGCTTCAGGGTCGCGGTGTAGGTGCCAGGTACCGCCTTGTGCCCGCTGAAACTCGACTCGATGTACACGTTGGGCACGCCGGGCATCGTCGAGTGCCGCATGTTCCACACGAAGCGATTCAGGCCGACCTGCTTGGTGAGCGTGGGCTCGGGCCGCGGGCCGCCGTCCCAGCGCTTCGCGTCGGACTTCTTCGACGAGAACGTGCGGATCACCTTGCCCGATCCGTCGGCGATCTCGAGCGTGACGTCCTCGTCCTTCTTCAACTCCGGGAGCCGGTAGTAGAGGACGACGCCGGTGGCGGGATTCACGCCGGTGAACGTGTCGGCGCCGGTGAACTCGTCGTCGGTCCTGTCGAGCGCGCTGCCGCCGTTGACCAGGTAGGCGGGCGACGGCTCGTACAGCCCGAACGTGGGCGCGTCCTTCTTGTACTGCCGCAGCACCGAGAGGTCGTCGAGGATCCAGAACGAGCGCCCCGACGTGGCGGCGATGAGGTTGCCCTTGTGGACGCGCAGGTCCGTGATGGGCGTCATGGGCAGGTTGCGCTGGAACGGCACCCAGTCCTGGCCGCCGTTCCACGACATGTAGAGCCCGCGCTCGGTGCCGGCAAACAGCAGGTCGCGCCGCGTCTCGTCCTCGCGGACCACCCGGGTGAAGGCGCCGTGCGGGATGCCGCGATCGATCTTCGTCCACGTGGCGCCGTAGTCGGTCGTCTTGTAGAGGCCGGGCGCCTGGTCGTTGAACTTGTACCGCGTGGTGGCGATGTAGGCCGTGCCCTTGTCGAAGGGCGACACCTCGATGGCGTTGATCAGGCACTCGGCGAGGCCCTTCGGCGTCACGTTCTTCCACGTGGCGCCGCCGTCGCGCGTCAGGTGCACCAGCCCGTCGTCGCTGCCGGTCCAGATGACGCCCTTCTCGTGCGGCGACTCCATCACGTACGCCAGCGTGCCGTAGTTCTCGGCGCCGACGGCCTCGTTGGTGTACGGCCCGCCGGGTGTGTCCTGCTTGGCCTTCTCGTTGCGGGTGAGGTCGGGGGAGACCTCCTTCCACGTCTTGCCCATGTCGGTGGTCTTCAGCAGCACCTGGGCGCCGTGGTAGAACGCGCCGCGTTCGTGGCGGCTGGCGATGATCGGGGCGTTCCAGTTGTACCGGTACTTCATGTCCTTGGCGCTCACCCCGAGGTACTGGATGGGCGCGGCCATGACGTTGGTGCCCGCCTTCGCCTTCGTGTCGAGCACCTCGATGGTGCCCTGGTAGCTGCCGCCGAGTACGTATCGCGGGTCGTCGGCATCGAAGGCGAGGAAGGCGCTCTCGCCGCCGGCCGAGGCCGTCCAGTCGGACTCGCCGATGCCGCCGGCGCCGAATGCGCGGCTGGCGATCGACACCGACGTGTTGTCCTGCTGCCCGGCGTAGATGCGGTACGGGAACTGGTTGTCGACGCTGATCCGGTAGAACTGCGCCGTCGGCATGTTGGACTGCGAACTCCAGCTCTTGCCGGCGTTGAAGGTGATCGCCGCGCCGCCGTCGTTGGAGATCACGAAGTTGTTCGAGTCTGCCGGGTTGATCCACAGGTCGTGGTAGTCGCCGTGCGTGCCCGAGAGCATCGACCACGTCTTGCCGCCGTCGGTGGTGCGCAGGGCCGGGGCGCTGAGCACGTACACCGTGTCCTCGCGGTTCGGGTCCACGAACACCTCGATGTAGTACCAGGCGCGCTGCACCAGTCGCGGATCGCTGGACGCCTGCGACCAGCTCTTGCCGGCGTCGGTCGACACGAACAGGCCGCGGCCCTCGTCCTTCATCGAGTCGCCCTCGATCAGGGCCCACACCTTGTCGGGATTGGTGCGGCTCACGGCGATGGCCATCTTGCCCATCTCGGTGGGCAGGCCCTTGGTCAGCTTCTGCCAGGTCTCGCCCGCGTCAGTGGACTTGTAGAGCCCGCTGCCGGGGCCGCCGCTGGTGATCTTCCAGGGCTGCCGTCCGTGCTCCCACATCGCGGCATACAGGATGCGCGGGTTGGTGGCATCCATCGACAACTCGGACGCGCCCGTCTTCTCATCCACCTTCAGCAGGTGGCGCCAGGTCGTGCCGCCGTCCACCGACTTGAACACGCCGCGCTCGGGCGAGGGGCCGTACAACTGCCCCTGCGCGGCCACGTACACCACGTCGGGATTGGTCGGGTGGACGATGATCCGGGCGATGTGCTGCGTGGCCTCGAGGCCCACCCTCTTCCACGTGCGACCCGCGTCGGTGGACTTGTACACGCCGTCGCCGCCATGCGTCATCACGCCGCGCACGGCGTGCTCGCCCGAGCCGACGTAGATCACGTTGTGGTCGCTGCCGGCAATCGCGATGGCCCCGATGGACGCCGTCTGGAAGTACCCGTCGGAGATGTTCTTCCAGCTGAGGCCTGCGTCCTCCGTCTTCCACAGGCCGCCGCCGGTCGTCCCCATGTAGTAGGTCTGGGTGTCGCCGGGGACGCCGACCGCCGCATTGGCGCGTCCGCCGCGGAAGGGACCGATGCCACGCCACTTCAGCACCGACAGGGCCTTGTCGAGGTCGTCCGCGGGGGGCTGCGCCGGCGGCGCCTGCGCGGATCCATGAGCGACGAGAGACAGCACGAGAGCGATCAGCGCCACGAACTTGGTCACGTTGACGGGTTCCTCCGGCAGAGAGCGTAACCTACAGGCTAGGGGGCAGTCTCCGACCGCGCCGTTCTCGAGAGCGGCGGGGTGGGACACCCCGCCCTACCCTGGCGGCGGGGGCACACGCCACGCCTCACCCTCTTGCCTCGCATGTCCGTGCCGCTCTCCCGCATCGACACGATCCTCGACCTGATCGACCCGACG
>NZ_JBIINP010000007.1:0-75388 GCF_044337415.1 Luteitalea sp. | reverse complement strand
CGCCAGGCCTGGCGGCACTTCCACTCGATGCAGGCCGACCACATCCTCATCCTGGCGGGCGACCACCTGTACCGGATGAACCTCGGCGAGCTCATCACCGACCACATCGAGCAGGATGCCGAGGTGACGATCGCCGCGCAGCCCTGCGACCCGGAGACGTCCACACAGATGGGCATCTTCCTGTTCGATGGCGCGGGCCGGATCTCCGGCTTCGAGGAAAAGCCCAACCTCGAGCGCCTCGGGCAGATCGGGCAGAGCGTCCCGAAGGACAGCCGCGTGGCGTCGTGGATCTCCCCCCAACGCCCGTTCATCGCGTCGATGGGGATTTACGTGTTCTCCAAGCAGGTGCTGCTCGATGCACTCGAGCAGTACGCCGATGCGGTGGACTTCGGCAAGGAGATCATCCCGGCCGTCATCCAGACCCACCGTGTGCGCGCCTTCCTGTACCGCGGCTACTGGGAAGACGTCGGGACCATCGGGTCGTTCTTCGAGGCGAACCTGAAGCTCACCGACCCGAAGCCGTCCTTCACGTTCCACGACGCGGCGAGCCCCATCTACACCCGCCCGCGCTTCCTGGCCGGCTCCACGATCCAGGGCGCGCGCGTCAACCGCGCCGTCGTGGCCGAAGGGTGCGTCCTCGACCAGTGCGAGGTCGATCGCGCCGTGGTGGGCATCCGGACCCAGGTGCGCGCCGGCGCGAAGATCAGCAACACGGTGCTGCTCGGCGCCGACTACTATCACCGCGACGGCGACGATAGCGCCGTGCCGCTCGGGATCGGCAAGGACGTGGTGCTCGATCGGGTGATCGTCGACAAGAACGCCCGGGTGGGCGACGGGTCGCGGCTGGTCAACACGGCCGGCGTGCAGGAAGCCGACGGCAACGGCTACTTCATCCGCGAAGGCATCATCATCGTCCCCAAGGGCGCCACCATCCCGCCGGGCACGATCGTCTAGCAGGCCCCCGCAACGCAGAGGGGGCCGATTCCCGAGAATCGGCCCCCTGCATTCTCAACTCTGAATTCTGAATTTTGAATTGTTGCCCGCGTTACGCGGTGGCGCGCACCGGGGGCTCGAGCGCCTGCACCTCGGCACCCGCGTCCACGAACCGCGCGGTGGCCTGATCCCACACGGTCACCTTCGCGCGCTTGAGGTCGAAGTACCAGCCGTACAGCCGGAGGGTCCCGTTCTCGAGCGCATGCTGCACCGTCGGGTAGGTGCGCAGGCGATCGAGCTGCTCGATCACGTTGGTGCGGGCCAGGTCGTTGTGCGGCGAGGTGGCGGCCGGGTGCACCTGCTCGCGCCCCATCGCCATCGTCGAGTGACGCGTGAGTGCCGACACGCCGTGCGACAGCCAGCGCGTCAGCGACCCGCCCAGCTGCTCGTGGCCACTCAGCAGCGCCTTCATCGCGCCGCACTCGGAATGGCCACACACCACGATGCTGTGCACCTTCAGGACATCGACGGCGAACTCGATGGCCGACCCCACCGAGTCGTCGGCGCCGGGCGCCGGCGTCCAGGCCGGCACGATGTTGCCGATGTTGCGGAGCACGAAGATGTCGCCAGGGTCCGCGTTGACCAGGTCCGCCGGGACGATGCGCGAGTCGGCGCAGGTGATGAACAGGGCCTGCGGCGTCTGGCCGACATCGGCCAGGTGACTCAGCAGCGGCTTGACGTCGCGCGATGTGGTGGCGTTGAAGGCCGCCGCGCCCTGCCGCAGGGGCTCGTGGCCTTCCGAGGACGACACCGCCATCGAGGTCTCCTTGCGCGTGCGCCGGCGGAATGCGCCGAGCAGGCCGTCGAGGCGCGACTTGCCGAACTGCGGCGTGCCCTTGGCGGCGTTGGCGTACCACGCCTCGTGCAGTTCGTCGATGTCGACCGTGCCGCCCAGGCGCTCGTGCGACACGCGCCAGGCGTGCAGCGACTCGAACGCGGCGTGGTCCATGAAGTCGACCATCAGGTCCACGTCCACGTGACTGCCCGACGGGATTTGCTCGAGCGCGGTGGTGAGGCTCGGGATCCCGACGAAGGTCATCGAGCCGCCGATGCGCACGTGGTAGCGCCCCTGGTCGCCCTCGACCTGCACGCTGGCTTCCGACAGGCGCTTCAGGAGGAGCACGATGGCGAGCGCCAGCCCGACGCCGATGCCGGGCAACAAGCCGAGCACGACGACGCCGGCGACGGTGATCAGGTAGATCATCGATTCGCGGAACGTCCTCAGCGTGCGGATGTGGTGGGCATCCACCAGGCGGATCCCGACGTGCACGAGCAGGCCGGCCAGCACGCAGAGCGGGATCATCTCGATGCCCCAGCCCAGGAACACCACGAAGAGGAGGATCCAGATGCTGTGCAGCATGGCCGACAGCTGGGTCTTCGCCCCCGCCTGGATGTTGGCCGAGGACCGGACGATGACGCCGGTCACCGGCAGGCCGCCGAGCAGGCCCGAGAGCGTGTTCGCCAGGCCCTGGCCCACGAGTTCGCGGTCGAGGTTGGCACGGGGACCATCGTGCAGCTTGTCGGTCGCGACCGCGCACAGCAGCGACTCGACGCTCGCGACGGCGGCGACGGTGATGCCGCCGATGAGGACCGCCGTCCAGCGCTCGGCCGACGGCCAGGCCGCGCCCTGCAGGCCCGCCGCAAAGCCGCCCTGCAGGTTGATCCGCTCGACGTCCAGCCCGAGAATGACCGAGGCGGCCGTCGCGGTCATCACCGCCACGAGCGAGGCGGGAACGGCCGACAGCGGCTTGGGGACCCACTGCCACGCCAGCAGCAGCGCGATCGTCGCCAGGCCGAGGAACGCGGCCGGGGCGTGCAGGTCGAGCAGCTGTGCCGGCAGGTCCAGGAGGTTCTTCAACGCATGGCTCTCGGGTGCGCCACCGAGCACCACATGCAGCTGAGCCAGCGCAATCGTGATACCAATGCCAGCAAGCATGCCGTGCACGACTGCCGGTGACACCGCGAGACAGAGGCGAGCGATGCGTGCCGCCCCGAGGGCAATCTGGATGAGCCCACCGACCGCGACCGCTGCGCCGACCAGCCGCCAGTCGCCGAACTGCTCGACCAGGCCGAAGACGATCGCCGTGAGGCCGGCGGCAGGCCCTGTAACCTGCAGCGGGGCGCCGGCGACCAAACCAGTAATCAGGCCGCCGACGATGCCGGCGATGAGGCCGGCCATGATCGGGGCGCCAGATGCCAGCGCGATGCCGAGCGACAGCGGAATGGCGATCAGGAAAACAACGAGCGACGCGAGGACGTCCTCGCGCGGCGCGGACAGAAGTCCCGGTCGTGACACCGGGACCGCGGCAAGCGTGACGATCTTGGAGGCCATGGTGCGCAACTATGCACGGGTCGCCCCTCGTCGAGATGACGGACTTGATCGGATTGGCGTGATGTTTCAGTGATGGCGACAGAAGTCCTTTCTTATCAATGCGATGACATCGTCATCGACATCCGCGCCGGGAGGGTCCTCCGGGCCGGCACGGCGGTGCCACTCGAGCCAAAGGCGTACGACCTGCTCGTGCTGCTGGTGGCGCGTGCGGGAGAACTCGTCACCCGCCAGGAGGTGCTCGACCGCGTCTGGGCCGGCGTGTACGTCACCGACAATGCCGTGGCCCGCGTGGTGGCCCAGATCCGGCGCGCGCTCGGCGACTCGGCCCGCGAGTCGAAGTTCATCGAGACGGTGCCGACGCGCGGCTACCGTTTCATCGCCCCGGTGACGCGGCAGCTCGCCACTCCCCCAGAGGCCGTCGACCCGGCCGCGCTGCCCCCTCCGCCCGTGGCCACCGAAGCGTGGGTGGACCGCCCGATCGACGGGGCGAACATGCCAGCGCGGCCTCCGTCGCCGCAGGCGGGCCCCTCGAGCCACCCCTGGTGGGCGGCCGGCTTCGCGCTGCTCGCGCTCGTGTCCGTGCTGCTCGCGTGGCGCTCGCAAGGCCCGCCGGCGGCCCGGCGCAGCGCCGCGGAGGTCACCACGCGACAGCAGGTCACCTCGTCGGCCGCGCTCGACGCGTACCCGGCCTGGGCCCCCGACGGGCACAGCCTGGCCTACGCGAGCGATCGAGGCGGCCGGTTCGAGATCTTCGTGCGCGACCTCGCGCAGGGCGGCGATCGGCTGGCGCTCACCGACGATGGCCAGCACAACGTGCAGCCGGCGTGGGCCCCTGACGGGTCGGCGGTGGCCTACCACTCGTACGGGCGCGGCGGGATCTGGATCGTCCCCCGCACGGGCGGCGCGCCGAAGCAGGTGGCGACGTTCGGCTCCCGGCCCGCATGGTCGCCGGACGGCACGCGCCTGGCCTTCCAGGGCGGCGCCTACACCGAGCCGGGCGCCTCGGCCTTCGAGACATTCGGCCCATCGAGTCTCTGGGTCGTCGACCTCGCGGGTGGCCCACCGCGCCGGGTGACGCAAGGCTGGCGCCCCGAGGGCAGTCACGCGCGGCCCACCTGGTTCCCCGACGGCCGCCGGCTCTTCTTCGCCAGCCAGGACCTCGAGGCCACGACGTTCTGGACGCTCGACCTGACCTCCGGAGCGCTCGTCCGCGTCCACGACGCAGGCAGCCGTGCGCTCGATGCCACGCTCACGCCCGACGGGCGCGCCGTGTACTACGTGCGTATGGCCGACCACTTCGAGCTGTGGAAGCTGCCCCTGACGGTTCAGGGCGCGGCGGCGGGGCCGCCGCAGCGTGTCCTCCCCCCGAGCGAACTCGACGTGCGCTACGTCGCCGTCCACCCGAAGGGCACGCAACTGGCCTACGTCGCCGTGTCGACCGTCAGTGGGCTGCGCAGCCTGCCCCTGCACCGGGACGGCGTCCCGTCGGGCCCATCCATCAGGCTGGCCGAGGATGCCGTGCGCAGTGCGCGACGCCCGTCGTTCAGCCCCGATGCGACCCACGTGGCCTTCGAACGCCAGAGTGGGGGCCAACCGCCTGGCGTCTGGCTGCTCGAACTCGCCGCGGGCCGGGCGCGTCCGCTCACGACTCCCGGCGTACTGGCGCGCGACCCGGCCTGGAGTGCCGATGGGCGGCTCGTGTATCACGAGACCGGGACAGGCGAGCAGGCGACGCTGCAGGCCTGGCGCATCGCCGATGGCTCGTCGCAGGTCGTGGCGCCGCTCGCAGCGGGTGGACACGCGCTGCTGCGGCCGCGTCTCTCCCCCGACGGCAAGACGCTGGCCTACACGCGCTCGGCCGAGGGGCAGCTCGAGGTCTGGACGCGGACGGTGGCCGACGGGCGCGACACGCGCGTGGCCCGCGTCGGCGACGGCGTGGCGTTTCCCGTGTGGTCACCCGATGGGGACGCGCTGGCCGTGGACGTGTGGCGCGACGGGCATGCGCAGGCGCACGTGGTGCACCTGTCGACCGGCGCCGTGACGCAGGTGTCGCGCGACGTCGATCACGCCTGGGTGCGCAGTTGGTCCCCGGACGGGCAGCGCCTGGCCTTCGCGGGTGCGCGCGACGGCCGCTGGAACGTGTGGTCGGTGCGCCGCGACGGGAGCGACATGCGGCAGTTGACCAGCTACGTCGACGAGCACCACTACGTGCGGAACCCGGAATGGGCGCCGACCGGCGATCGCCTGGTGTACGAGTTCGCGAGCTTCGCGGGCAACGTGTGGGTGGTCGGCCTGCAGTGACTCAGGGCTGATTGCCGATCAACCGCAGTTGTCGGGGCGTGAGGAACCACTCGAGCCGCGCCGGCCCGCGCGTGCCGAGTCCCTGCGTGATCAGCGCCATCGCCGCCCCCTTGCGGAACTCGACCGGTCCCTGCAGGTGCAGCAGCGTCGAGGCCAGTTCCGACAGCATCGGCTCGTGTCCGACCAGGACCACCGTGCCCGACAGGCCACGGGCGCGCAAGGCACTGATGACGGTCGCCGGCCCCGTGTCGGGCCGCAAGGCCTCGAACAAGGACAGGCGCGGCGCCGGCGTGCAGGTCCGCGCGAGGATCTCGGCCGTCTGACAGGTGCGCACGAGCGGGCTCGACAGCAATGTGTCGACGCCCCCGAGGATGGCGCCAAGCCCTCGCGCAGCCGCCTTCCACTTCCGCGCCCCTTCACGAGTCAGCGGTCGCTGGTCGTCGTCGGGCCACGCGGCGCCGCGTTCCTCCGCAATCGCGTGCCGTACCAGCACGAGACGCCATTCAGCGTCCATCGGTCCTCCCCAGCGCGCGCGGGACCTGTCCTCGGACCCGCGGCACGATTCGGTCGAGCGTGTCGTCGGCGATGCGCACCAGGCCGGCGGCGGCGCGCAGGTACCGAGCGTGCAGGGCGGCCGACTCGGCCTCGAGCGCGCCGGCCACGCGCGCCGCCTCGTGCTGGAGGTCCTCGCCCGGAGCCGCCTCCGGCAGTTCGCGCAGCAGCGTGGTCAACACGTCCAGATCGTGCAACCGGCCGAGCGCCTCCTGCGCCGCCTTGAGGCTCGCCAGCGGCCGGACCAGCCCCACGAGCCCGGACTCGGCCGTGATCTCGAGCGCGTACCGCAGCTTCTTGGCCGCGATGCGCACCTCGTGGAGCGGCTCGGGATGATAGCGATCGCCGGTGCGCACGATCCGGTCGCGGAGGTCCTGCGCGCGATCGGCGAGGCGCCGGGCGAGTGCGGTGCGCCAGGCGAGGTCGGCGGAGGCGGCGCGCGCGGCCTCGAAGGCGTCCAGGGCCGACTCGAGCGCGGCCAGGTGGGTGCGCGCCAGCGCGGTGCGCAACTCGACCACCGGCTCCCGTCGGCGATGCGCCAGGTCGCGGAGCCAGGCGCGCCGCAACCGCACGGCATCGCGCCCCTGCCAGGCGTAGCCCTCCACCATCTCGCCAGCGACGTCGAGTTCACGAACGGGCCCGAGCGCCCGCGTCAGGTCGCGCAGGCGGCGGCGCAGCGGCTTGAGCCGCACGTCGTCGAGGCCACGGCCGAGCACCGGGACGGCCTCGCGCAGCCGCCGCGACGCGACGCGCGCCTGGTGGACGCCTTCGACGTCGCCTCGCCGCGCCGATCGCACATGGTCGCGCAGCGCCTGATGGCGGCGAGCGATGAGCGACGCGAGGCTGGGCGCCGCCGATGGACGCATCGAGGCCATGGAAGGCTCCACTCTAGCATCCAGTCCTGCCGACCAGATCGTGGATTTTACGCAATCGAAACAGCTGCGAAACGCACGTTCGCTAGTCTGCCCGGATGCGCCGGTGCTGGAGAGCCCTCGCCTGTGGCCTGGTCGTGGCGACCAGTGTTCTTGGCGCCTGCCGGCGCGCCCCGATCTCGACGAGCGCGGTGATCACGATCGACGGCTCGAGCACCGTGTACCCGCTGGCCGAGGCCCTGGCGGAGGACTTCCGGCTCGGCGAACCCGCCACGCGCGTGACCATCGGCGTCGCGGGCACGGGCGGGGGATTGCGCCGCTTCTGTCGCGGCGAGCTCGACCTGGCGACGGCCTCGCGCCCGATCACGCGGCAGGAAGCGGCCGCCTGCGAAGCGTCGGGGGTCCGCTTCGTGGAACTCCCCCTGGCCTACGACGGCATCGTCATCGCGGTCCACCCCTCCAATCACTGGGTGGAGGCGCTGTCGGTCGCGGACCTGGCCCGCCTGTGGCAACACGAGGCGCAGGGCCGGATCGTCCGGTGGGCCCAATGGAAGCCGGGCTACCCGGAACGCGAGATCCACCTGTTCGGCGCCGGGGTCGATTCCGGCACCTTCGACTACTTCACGGGCGTGGTCACCGGCGCGCCCCGTGACAGCCGCGGCGATTACACCTCGAGCGAGGACGACAACATGCTCGTGCAGGGCGTGGCCACCGATCCGGACGCGCTCGGCTATTTCGGCTTTGCCTACTACGAAGCCCACCAGGAGTACCTGCGGGCGGTGCCGATCCGGGCGCAGGACGGGATGCCTGCGGTGCTGCCCACGCGCGAGTCGATCCGCACGGGGGTGTATCGCCCCCTCGCCCGGCCGGTCTACGTCTATGCGAACGCCGACGCCCTGCAGCGGCCCGAAGTACGTCGCCTGCTCGAGTACGGCATGACGCACGGCCCCGACCTGGCCGAGGACGTCGGCTACGTGCCGCTCTCGGCCGACGAACAGGCCCGGGCGGTGGAGCGCCTGGCGGCGCGACGCACCGGCTCGGCCGTCCTCGAGGCCCGCGCGGTGGAGCGAGCCCGGTCGTGACCGCGCGGACACGGGCCGTGGTCGAGGGAGCCATCGAGCGGGCGCTGGCCGCCTGCGCGGCACTGTCGATCCTCGTGACGGCGGGAATCGTGGTGGTGCTGGCCTGGGAGGCGCTCGCCTTCTTCCGCGAGGTGTCGCCTCTGGCGTTCCTCACGGGTCGCACATGGACGCCGCTCTTCCTCAATCCGCAGTTCGGCGTCCTGCCCCTGGTGGCCGGTACGCTGCTGGTGACGGTGATCGCGCTGGTGGTGGCGGTGCCGGCCGGGCTCGTGAGCGCGCTGTACCTCTCCGAGTACGCGCCCTCGCGCGTCAGGCGTGTCGCCAAGCCGGCCCTCGAGATGCTGGCAGGCGTGCCCACCGTGGTGTACGGCTACTTCGCCCTGCTCTTCGTCACGCCGCTGCTGCGGACGGTGATCCCCGGGATGGCGGGCTACAACGCCCTGGCGCCGGGCCTGGTCATGGGGCTGATGATCCTGCCGCTGGTGTCGTCGCTGTGCGAGGACGCCCTGTCGGCCGTGCCTCGCGGGTTGCGTGAGGGCGCCTTCGCCCTCGGGGCGACCAGGCACCAGGCCGCGCTCGGGGTGGTGCTGCCCGCGGCGTTCTCGGGCGTGGCCGCCGCCGTGGTGCTGGCGGTGTCGCGGGCGATCGGCGAGACGATGATCGTCGCGATTGCGGCCGGCCAGCAGCCGCGGCTGACGGCCAACCCGCTGGTGCCCGTCGAAACGATGACGGCGTTCATCGTGCAGGTCAGCCTCGGCGACGTGCCGGCCGGCACACGCGAGTACCGCACGATCTTCGCGGTGGGCGCACTGCTGTTCTGCGGCACGTTCGCCCTCAACCTGTGCAGCGACTGGCTGCGCCGCCGGTTGCCCGGAGGGCGGCGATGACATCGGCCGCCTGGCGTGATCGCGCGTTCCATGCCCTCGGGGTCGCCGTGCTGGCGCTCGCGCTCCTCGGACTGGGGCTGCTCTTGTGGGACGTGATCCGCGACGGCGCCGGGCGCCTGTCCTGGGCCTTCCTGTCCGGCTATCCCTCACGACGCGCGGCCACGGCGGGCCTGCTGCCGGCGCTGGCCGGCAGTGTCTGGCTGGTCGTGCTCGCCGCGCTGCTCTCGGTGCCGGTCGGCCTGGGCGCCGCCATCGCGCTCGAGGAGTACGGCGGGCAGGGACGCGGGTGGCGCCTCATCGAGGTGAACCTGGCCACGCTGGCGGGCGTGCCGTCGATCGTCTACGGCCTGCTGGGCCTCGGGGTGTTCGTGCGCGCCCTGCGCCTCGAGCGCACGATCCTGGCCGGCGCGGCGACGCTGGCCTTGTTGATGCTGCCGCTCGTGATCATCACGGCCCGCGAGGCCTTGCGGGCGGTGCCCCGTGATCTCCGCGAGGGCTCGCTCGCGCTCGGCGCCACCAAGTGGCAGACGACCTGGCACCAGGTGCTGCCGGCCGCGCTGCCGGGTGTCCTCACTGGGGTGATCCTGGCCGTCGCCCGCGCCATCGGCGAGACGGCGCCGCTCATCGTCATCGGGGCGCTCACCTACGTGCCCTTCGTGCCGGATGGCCCGAGCGCGCCCTTCACGGCGTTGCCCGTGCAGATCTTCGCGTGGGTGTCGCGCCCGGGCGCAGGCTTCCGCACCAACGCCGCCGCCGCGATCCTCGTGCTCCTGGTCGTCCTGCTGCTGCTGAACGGCCTGGCCATCTGGGTGCGCGATCGCGCCGCGCGCGGGAGGGCGGCCTGATGGGACCGCGTCACCCCGCGCAGGCGCCCGCGCCGCGTGGCGCCGAGGCCGAGGCCCCGAAGATCGCCGTCCGCGACCTCACGGTCCGCTTCGGCACCCTCTGCGCCCTGCAGGGCGTGTCGCTGGCGATCCAGCCGACGGCCGTGACCGCGGTGATCGGTCCCTCGGGCTGCGGCAAGACGACGCTGCTGCGGTCGCTGAACCGCATGAACGACATCGTGCCCGAGGCCCGCGTCGAGGGCACGGTGCTGCTCGACGGCGTCGCCATCTACGGTCCCGGGACCGACGCGGTGGCCCTGCGTCGGCGGGTCGGCATGGTGTTCCAGCGATCCAATCCCTTCCCGCGATCCGTGTTCGAGAACGTCGCGTACGGGCTGCGCGTGAACGGCGTGACCAACCGCCGCGAGGTCGCCGAGCGCGTGGAGGAGAGCCTGCGGTCCGCCGCGCTCTGGGCGGAGGTGCGCGATCGGTTGCATGCGCCGGCCCTGTCGCTGTCGGGCGGGCAGCAACAACGCCTGTGCATCGCGCGCGCGCTGGCGATCCAGCCCGAGGTGCTGTTGATGGACGAGCCGGCCTCGGCCCTCGACCCGATCGCGACCCAGCACATCGAGGAGTTGATCCACACGTTGAAGCGGACCTACACGATCGTCATCGTCACGCACAACATGCAGCAGGCGGCGCGCCTGTCCGACGTCACGGCGTTCCTGTGGCGCGGCGCGCTCGTCGAGTGCGGCCCGACGGCCGACGTCTTCACGGCGCCGCGCGAGTCGCTCACCGAGGACTTCGTCACGGGGCGGTGCGGGTGATGGCCATGGAACCGACGACGCGCGTCGTGCCGCAGGTGCAGGAACACCTGGAGGCGCTCAAGGAGCGGCTGCTCGTGATGGGCGGCCTCGCCGAGGAGCAGGTCCGCCTGGTGAGCGCGGCGCTGGTCGACCGCGACGTCGATCTCGCCGCCCGGGTGCAGGCCGGCGACGAGCCGCTGAACATCCTCCACAAGGAAATCGACCAGCGGTGCGTGCGGGTGCTGGCCCTCCACCAACCCGTGGCGATCGACCTCCGGGCCGTGCTGGCCGCGGTGAAGATCAACACCGACCTGGAGCGGGTCGGCGACCTGGCCGTCAACGTGGCCGAGGCCGTCCACCGCTACCTGCAGCATCCCCCCGTGGACGTCGCCGAGCGCATCCCGCGCATGGCCGATCTCGCCCAGCGGATGCTCCGCGACGCGCTGGACGCCTACGTCCGCCAGGCCGTGCCGCTCGCCGAGCACGTGCTGCAGACCGACGACCTCGTCGACGCCCTGAAGAACGAGGTCTCTGCAGCCCTCGTGCCGGTGATGGAGGCCTCGCCAGCCGTCATCGCGCCGGCGCTCGACGTGATCCTGATCGCCCGCCACCTCGAACGCATCGCCGATCACGCCACCAACATCGCCGAGGACGTCATCTTCATGGTGTCGGCCCGGGACGTCCGCCACCACGGCCCCACGGCCTGACCGCGCGGGCCGGGGCCGTCCCGGGGTCTGGAGGCGTCCTCTCGGGCGAGCGGCGCACGCCGCGGCATCCACGCTGCTACGATCGGCCCGTGCCCGGAGCCGAGCCCGACCTCTGTGTATACTGTCGGCAGCAGCCGGTGGACCCGCGCTGGCGACCGTTCTGCAGTGAACGGTGCCACCTGCTGGACCTCGCCCACTGGCTCGACGGCGACTACCGCGTCGAGGGTCCGGCGGATGGCGCACCGCCAGACGACATGGAGCCGGACGACCCCGAGGCGGCCGACCTGTAGGCGCCTCCCCCGCTGAAGCGACGCGATGGCTGACACGCTCACAATCACCGACAACCGCACCGGCAAGCAGTACGAGGTGCCCGTCACCGACGGCACGATCAAGGCCATCGACCTCCGACAGATCAAGGTCTCGGCCGACGACTTCGGCCTGATGACGTACGACCCGGCCTTCACCAACACCGCCTCGTGTCGGAGCGCCATCACGTACATCGATGGCGACGAGGGCATTCTCGAGTACCGCGGCTACCCGATCGAGCAGCTCGCGGAGAAGTCGACGTACCTCGAGGTGGCCTACCTCCTGATGTTCGGCGAGTTGCCGACGCCGGCCCAGCTCAAGGCCTGGCACGACGGCATCACCGAGCACACGCTGCTCCACGAGAACATCAAGCACCTGATGCGCGGCTTCCGCTACGACGCGCACCCGATGGGCGTGTTCCTGAGCACGGTGGGCGCGCTGTCGACGTTCTATCCGGATGCCAAGAAGGTCGACGACCCGGAGGTCCGGCAGCGGCACATGAAGCGGCTGATCGCCAAGACGCCGACGATCGCGGCCTACGCCTACCGTCACAGCAAGGGCCTGTTCTACGTCTACCCGGACAACAACCTCAGCTTCGCCGGCAACTTCCTGAACATGCTGTTCAAGATGACCGAGGCCAAGTTCGAGGTGAACCCGGTGCTCGAGCGCGCGCTCGACATCCTGTTCATCCTGCACGCCGACCACGAGCAGAACTGCGGCACCAACGCGATGCGCGCCATCGGGAGTTCGGAAGTGGACCCCTATTCGGCGCTGGCCGGCGCCTCGGCCGCCCTCTACGGGCCGCTCCACGGCGGTGCCAACGAGGCCGTGCTGACGATGCTCCGGCAGATCGGCAGCAAGGACCACGTACCCGAGTTCATCAAGAAGGTGAAGGCCGGCGAAGGCCGCCTCATGGGCTTCGGCCACCGCGTGTACAAGTCGTACGACCCGCGGGCCAAGATCATCAAGAAGACGGCCTACGAGGTGTTCGACGTCACCGGCACCAGCCCGCTGCTCGACCTGGCCCTCGAACTCGAGCGGATTGCGCTCGAGGACGAGTACTTCGTCAAGCGCAAGCTGTACCCGAACGTGGACTTCTACTCGGGTCTCATCTACGAGGCGCTCGGCTTCGCGCCCGAGATGTTCACGGTGCTGTTTGCCATCCCCCGCACGGCCGGCTGGGTCGCGCAGTGGGACGAGTTGCACCGCGACGCCGACCAGAAGATCGCGCGGCCGCGCCAGATCTACACGGGCTACCGCACGCGCGACTACGTCGACATGGACAAGCGCTCGTAGTTCGAAATTGGAGATTTGAAATCACGGGGCGAGGGCCTTCGGCCTCTCGCCTCGTTCTGTTTTGGGGCAACAGGTAGGGCCGCATGTCCCCTTCGACTGCGCTCAGGGCCAGCCACGCGGCCGTTCACGATGACGGCGCGGTGGGACACCGCGTCGTACCTCTGTGTAGATGTCGAATGGCCCGCGTCAGTCGTCGAGCAGGCCGCCCGAGGCCGATCCGCCGGCCTCGTCCTCGCTGCGGCCGCGCCCGCTGAGCCACACCGCGAAGGCGCCCAGCGCGAAGACCACCACCGCCCACCGCGTCGCCTCGCCGATCCCGTTGGCGATCGTGCCGCGCATGCGGTCCGGCAGCGACGCCGGTGGCCCGAGGCGCAGTTCGTGCCGGGCCTGGTCGAGCAGGTACTGCTTCTCCCCCCGGCTGACCATCAGGCCGAAGATGCCGTTCCAGACGAGAAACGCCGTCACCACGCACAGGCCGTAGGCCAGGCCCTTCGCCCGCCGCGCCGTCATCCGCGGATCCCTCCGCCCCGGCGGCGACGCACGAGCGCCCGCCAGGCCAGCACCACCACCGCCAGCACCAGGACCGTGTAACGGACCCAGTCAGGCACGGTCCCGGACGGCACCTGCCCCATGAACAGGGCCGCCAGGATCAGGATGATCAGGCCGACCACCAGCATCAGCTGCCGACCACGCGCCGGGGGCGCCGCCGGCGCGTGCTTGGCCACGAAGGTCGCCTGGCCGCAGCGATAGCAGATGAGGGCCTTCTCGGCGATCTCGGTCCCGCAGGAGGTACAGGTTTTCGGCATCGGGAGGAAACGGGGGGCGACAGGCAGTCAGCGGGTCGGCAGTCGGCGGTCAGTCGTGGACGATCCGATGGTTCGCGCCCGGACCGCACGCCCGATCTCCGAGTCTACAATGACTCGGTGCTGCCGATCCGCGACGTGATCCCCTCGCGCACGACGCCGTTCGTGACCCTGGCGATCATCGCGCTGAACCTGCTGGTGTTCGTCGCCATGCCCGCGGCTGGCACGCCCGAGTACGAGGCCTTCCTCCGCACGTGGGGCGTGACGCCGGCGAGCTTCACGCCGCAGGCCGTCATCACGGCCATGTTCGTGCACGCCGGCCTCGGACACCTCCTGAGCAATCTGCTGTTCCTCTGGATCTTCGGCGACAACGTCGAGGACCGCATGGGCCACCTGCGCTACCTGCTCTTCTATGCCCTGTGCGGCCTGGCGGCGGCCCTCCTCCAGGTCTGGGTGGAAGCCGGCTCGTCGGTGCCGATGGTGGGCGCCAGCGGTGCGATTGCGGGCGTGCTCGGCGCCTACCTCGTGCTCTTCCCCCAGTCGCGCGTGCTCACGCTCGTGTTCATCGTGTTCGTCGAGGTGCCGGCCTCGCTCCTGCTCGGCGTGTGGTTCGCCACGCAACTCCTGAGCGGCCTCGGGACGTTGTCGGCGCTCCGCCCCGAGGACCTCGGCGGCGTGGCGTTCTGGGCGCACGCCGGCGGGTTCGCGGCGGGCGCGGCGCTGGTCCTCCTGTTCCGTCGCCCCGAGCGCATGCGGGTCGAGTGGTGGAATCAGGTCGCGCGATAACAAGGCTGCAGGCCACAGACTGCAGGCTGCCTGTAGCCCGCAGCCAGTAGCCTTCCCCTGCCGCGGTAACAAGGCTGCAGGCCACGGGCGGCAGGCTGCCCGTCGCCTGTAGCCTGTAGCCTGTCGCCCGTGCCTCTACCGCGCCAGCGACTTCAGCAATCGCCCCACGTACTCCTGCTCGCGCTGCGGCACCAGTGACTTGGGCGGTTCGGCCAGGCCGAGCACGCGTGTCCGCACGGGCTCGGCCCGGGCCTCCAGCGCCACGAGCGTGTCGAGCGCCAGCATGGCGGCGTGATTGCCAGCGGTGCGGTAGTCGGCCAGCGTCGCCAGCGTGTCGAGGGCGCGGCGCCCAACCTCGGCATCGCCGTGGCGCGCCAGGGCATCGGCCGCCGAGACCCGTGGCCACGCCTCGGGGTCGTCCAGGAGACGGCGCAGGGCATCGCCGGCACGCGCCACCCACGTCGGCCCGGCGAGCGAGAGGCCCAGCGCGCTCCAGTACCGCACGGCCGGATCGGGATCCGCGAGGCCGCGGACCAGCGCATCTCCCTGATCGGCCGGCGCGCGGGTCGCGCGGTCGGCAGCCTCGAGGATGCGGGCGATCGGATAGGCCTGCTCATCCTGCGCGAGCGCGTACGGGGTGCGGGCGCCGCGACGCCGATGCATGTCGGCTTCGGTCAGCAGTCCCAGGTCACGAGTGGCCAGCAGATGAGCGCGGAGGGCCTCGCGACACCGCACCAGCGCCGGCCCCGCTCGCGCCGCATCAGCGGCGAGGTTCATCACCGCATCCGGATCCGCCTGCAGGTCGTAGAGTTCCTCGGCGGCCTTCGGGCGCCAGAAGGCATCCTGGACCGGGGTGAGGCGTCCGGCGTCGTGCCACGCCTTCCACACCCGGGTCGTGGGCGTCTCGAACATATAGGCGAGGAACTCGCCCTGCCGGCGATCGGGCCGGAAGTTCCGGATGTAGAGGTAACGCCCGTCGCTGATGGCGCGCGAGGCATCGACCCGTTCGTCCATGCGGTCGCGGCCGGCATGCAGCCACGGGCGTGGCTTCGCCGCAAAGCGGCCCATGAAGGCCTGCCCCTGCATCCACGCGGGCGGCTGGATGCCCGCGGCGCTGAGCATCGACGGCCCGAGATCGAGCAGGCTGACGAGGCGGTCCAGCGCCCGACCGGCCGCGTAGCCCTCCGGGGCAAGGTGACGGAAGCGCTCGGGCACGTGCACGATCAGCGGCACATCCAGCCCGGCGGGATAGAGCCACCGCTTGCCCCTCGGCAGTCCGACGCCGTGGTCGCCCCAGTAGACGACGATGGTGGAGTCGGCCAGGCCGTCGGCCTCGAGTTCGGCGAGACGTGCCGCAACTTCACGGTCCATCTCGGTGAGCTTGTCGTAGTACTGCGCCCAGTCCTGCCGCACCTCGGGCGTGTCCGGATGGAAGGGCGGCACACGCACTTGAGCCGGATCGTGCACGGCGACATGCGGCCGCAGCCGCACCTGGCTCTCGTGCGTCGTCACGCTGTTGAACACGGCGAAGAAGGGCTGGCCCGGACGCCTGCCGCGCCAGTGCGCCTTGCGCGACGAGTCGTCCCAGGTGCCGGGCGGCGTCGGGTGGTTGTAGTCCTCCTTCACGTTGTTGGACGCGTAGTAGCCGGCCGCGCGAAGCAGGGCCGGGAACATCGGGAGGTCGGATGGCAGCGGCACCTGGCTGCGCATGTTGTGCCCGCCCGTCGACTGCGCCACGAGACCCGTGATGATGGCGGTGCGCGAGGGCGCACACACGGGCGCCGCCGCCCACGCCCGCGTGAAGCGCACGCCACGCGAGGCAAGGCGGTCGAGGGCCGGTGTGGTGGCGTACGCGTCGCCGTAGGCGCCGAGTTGGGGGCCGTTGTCCTCGCTGGACAGCCAGAGGATGTTGGGACGCTCCTGCGCGCGCGCGACGGCGGCAGGCGCGACGAAACACGCGGCCAGGACGGCCGACAGCGCAAGCCCTCGAGTGGACATGGGCCGAGAGGCTATCACTTCAGGCTCACGACTCAAGGCTCAGGGCTCAGGGCTCCAAAAGCATCCTGCAGAAAGCTCTCTGAGCCTTGAGCCTGAAGCCTTGAGCCTACAGCGTGCTCTCCGAGCGTTGAGCCCTCAGCCTTGCCCTGATGCCGAACGCTCTTTGGGCCCTGAGCCTTGGGCCCTGAGCCTGCTCTAGCTCTTGATCCGGCGCCGGATCTCGCGCGAGGTGCGCGCGATGTCGACGATGATGCGCTCGAGATCGCGGGCATAGGCGTCGTCGGGCATGAAGCCCTTCTTGCGCCTGAGTTCGTCGAGTTCGGTCTCGAGCGTGTTGCGCCGCCCGATCAGCAGCGTCACGCTCGGATCGCCCGAGGCGGTGGCCGGGTCCGGGTCGAGGAACAGCCGGCTGGCCAGGAGTCCGTCGTCGCCCGCCTTGGCGAGATCGCGGCCGACGCCGTCGCCGGAGTCGTCGAGCAGCGCCCGCTCCACCGACAGCTGCCCGCGCTGCTGGTAGTAGCGCTTGGACGCGTCAGACGCGTAGGCGAACGCTTCCCAGATCGAGATCCGGCCGTCCTTGTCGAGGTCGGCCTCGGGCGCCTCGGGCGTGAAGGCCGCGACGAAGTGCTCGCCGAACACCGTGTCGTACTTCTGCTGGGGCGAGTCGGTGGCGGTGACGACGACGCGATTGGGGCCCGCGAGGGCCGCAAGGAACGGGAAACTGGCGCTGGCGGTCTGGACGAACACGACACGGCCGGGCAGGCCCTGTAGCGCCTCGCGCCATTCGCTGGCGGTGAGGTCTGGGCCGACGAGGTTGAACTTGGCGTCGACGCCGTCGAACGTGCCATGCCCGAAGAGGACGATGAGCAGCGTGTCGTCGGCGCGCTGCGCCGCCTTCAACGTCCCGATGGCCTGCCTGAGGTTGACGGCGGTGGCGGCCTGCAGACCGTCGGCGGCCTGCTCGGCGAGCACCGTCACGCGCGACGCGGGCACGCCGAAGCGGGTCGTCAGTTGTGCCACGAGCGTTTCCCGCCACTTCTTCTGCCTGCCGGCGTACTCGTCGCTGCCGGCAGCCCCGGAGACCACCAGCACCCGCGACTGTGGCGGCGCCGCGGGCGCCGTGTCCTGCGCGTGCGCGACTGCGGCAGCCAGCCACAGGGTCACGCCCACTGCGCCCGTCACGAAGATTCGCGGAGTCATCGCAATCCCCATCGCCGCCGCAGCGCCCACTCGCTGCCGAGGAGGGCGCAGAGTCCAAGGAAACTCCAGCCATTGTGCCAGAGGTCGCGCTCGACGAGCCGCGCCGTGGGCGACGCCGCCGCCTTGCGGATGCGCGCCGCCAGCCCGTCGAGCTCGTCGGCGTCGAGACGCGCGCCACCCGTCGCCTCCGCGAGGCGCTGGAGCAGCGCGTCGTTGCGGCGCGGGTCCACGAACTCCGGATCGTGGCCGCCAGCGAGCACCTGGACGCTCGCGCGGCCGAGGGAGGTGCCGGCGCGCTGCGCCTCGACATCGAGCCGGTGGACGCCTGCGCCGAGCGCGAGCAGCGTGGCGCGGTAGAGGCCGGGCTCGGCCGGATCGAGCACGGCGGGAATCGTCCGCGTGGCCCCGCCTGGTTCCTCGACGCGCACCTGCACGCTCGCATCGCCGATGGGCTCGTACTCCGGCGAGACCACGCGCACGGCCACGGGCGTGGGCGTCCCGATCGAGGGTGCCTCCACCTCGACGGCGACGCGCGCCGGCGCCTGCACGGCGAGCCAGCGGAGCGCCTGTCGCCAGTACGTTTCGTAGGCGAGATTGGTCGCCGGCAGCCCCATGCGCCACCGCCACGCGCCCTCGCCCGTGAAGACGAGCGTGCGGCCGCGGCCGGCCCGCTGGACGGCCACGAGCGGCTGCGGCTCCCCGGCCGGTCCTGAGACCAGGGCGAGGATCTCGGCACCAGGGCGGGTGCGCCCGACGGCGGCGGCCGCCGCCAGCGACGGCAGCTGGCTCCAGGGTGAGACGGTCGTATCGGTGCCAGGAGCCGGCGCCAGGGCCATCACCGGGTGCCGCTGCCCCGCCGACGTGAGTTCGATCCGCGTGCCCTGCCGCGAACTGGCGGCCGCGGCCGCGTTCACCGCGCCCGCGCCGCGCGCCTCCACGCCCAGCACCCGGCCGAGGTCGGTGCCGATGACGCCGCGCTCGCCGAACGAGCGGGCGCCGATGATGGCCACCCCGCCGCCGCGCTGCTCCACGAAGGCCAGCAGCATCTCGATCTGCTCACGGCTCAGGAAGTCGGCCTCCACGTTGCCGAGCACAATCGCCGCGTAGCGGAACAGCTGCTCGCGGGTCCTGGGAAAGCCGTCCACGAGGGCGCTCGTCCGCGACGCCGCACCCTGCACGTAGAACGTCGGCTCGCCGGTCTCCTTGCGGCCCTTGCGGACGACGATGTCCACGTCGAGCCCCGTGTCGCGGGCGAGCGCGCGGGTGAGGAAGTTGTGTTCGAACCCGGGCGCGCCCTCGAGGATGAGCACCGCGTGCGGGTCGCCCGGCGGCGGCACGAACACGGTCCCGCGGTTGTTGGCCGTGGTGAGCTCACCCGTGACCTCGGCCATGTCGATCCGGTACTCGGTGGCCGCCGATCGCGAGGGTGCGACGCGGAAGCGCTCGCGCACGGGTTGGCTGTTGCCAGGCAGGCGCACCGGCCGCACCTCGATGGGACGGCCGTTCTCGAGCAGCCGGACGTCGACAGTGTCGGGTGGGCCATGCGAGATGAGGCTCGCCGAGACCTCGGCCACCGAGTCGACCACCGACACGTCACTGACCGCCACGTCGCGCACCTCGCGATCGATCACGCTGCCAGACGCGCCTACACCGATCGTGAACACGGGCAGCGTGCCGGCCGACACGGGCAGCGGCGTCGAGGCGGCGCCATCGCTGATCAGGACCATGCCGACGAACTCGCCGGCGGCGGCGCGCTCGGTCATCGCGGTGACGGCGCCGGCGAGGTCGGAACCGCGCCCGCCGCCGGTGAGCGCCTCCTCGCTGGGGATCTCCCGCAGGGCGTCCGCGGCCGCGAAGGTACGCAGGTCGAAGTCGCCTCCCAGCAGCGGCCGCAAGCGGGCGGCGATGAGCTGTCGCGCCCGCTGCAGGCGCGTCTCCGTCCCCTGGGCATCCGGCAGTTGCATCGACCGCGAGTCGTCGACGACGAGTGCCACCGCTCGGCCCGTGGCGGCGGGAGCCGGCTCGAGGCGCACCGGCCGCATCAGGATGAGCGCCACGGCCGCCAGCGCCAGGGTCCGCAGCGCGACGAGCAGCACCCAGCGCGGCGCGGGCAGCAGCGGCCGCGCGTGGCGGTAGGCCGCCACGGCAAACAGCACGAGTGCGACGACACCGAGAACCCAGGCCCAGGCGGGCGGGGCATGCGCGAAACGGATGCCCAATGTCAGCGGGACTCCGGGCGTCGGCTCAGCGACTGGTAGTACCGCACGACCGACTCGGCGTACCGGTCCGGCACCTTGTCGCGCAGCGGGGCCTGCACGCGCTCGGATGCCTCGCGCTCCGCGAGTCGCTGCGCCAGCGTCGCCTCGTACCGATCCATCGCATTGGCAACGCCCTTGCGCAACGACTCCCAGCGGGCGAAGTCCTGCTTGAAGGCTTCCGTGCCCGGCGCGGAACGGCTGAACTCGTGGCCCTCGGGTGTCGCCATCCGCCCGCCGCGATCCTGTCCGCCGTCGCGGCCCTGCACCATGCGCGCGGCCTCCTGCAACTCGCGCGCATACTCCTGCTGCAGCTGGCGCAACTGCTCGAGCGTGTCGCCGGCCTGGCCGCGTCCCTGCCCCTGCGCCGATCCTCGCGAGCCTGCCTGTGCCGACTGCTGCTCACCGGACTGCCCCGGCTGCGACGAGGGCGATGAGCCACGCGCGCCCTGCTGCCCCGCCGTGCGTCCCTGCGTCCCGCCCGGCGTGGGGGCCCCGTTGGCCTCCCGCTCGGCCTGCTGCGCCAGTTGGGCGATGCGCTCCTCGAGCGAACGCAAGCGGTCGCGGAGATCGCGCGTGTCGGACAGGCGCTCCGACAATGCCTGCGTCTCGCCCGTGCCCCGGCCGCTCGCCTGACCGGCCAGCGCCGACACGCGATCGAGCGCACGGGCGGCCTCCCGCTGCTGTCGCGCCAGATCAGTGCCCTGCGGCGTCGCGCCTTCGCGCAACTGCCGCGCCGCCTCCTGCAACTGCTGCGCGGCCTGGCTGCGCTGCAGCTCGCGCGCGGCCTGGCCAAGGGGATCGCGCACCGGATCGGCGCCGCGCGCCAGTTCGCGCACCTGACGCTCGAGCGAGGCCACACGATCGGCAAGCCGTCCCTGTTCGCCGGCCAACTGCCGCCGACGTTCGTTGGCCGCCGCGCCACTCTGCGGCTGGCCGAGTTCGCCGGCCTGCTGGGCCAACTGGCGCTGCGCCTCCGCGAGCTGGCGCGCCTCGAGCTGCACGTCGCCGGCGGCGCGCTGACGCTCGCCTGGCGTGCCGGCCTGCAGTGCCCGCTCGGCATCCCGCAGGGCCTGCGCCGATCGCGAGCCCCGCGCCGCGGCCTGCTCCGGCGACTGCTGCTGCAGCTGCGACGTCGCCTCACCCATCTGCTGCGCGGCCTCCCGCAGTCGATCCCGCGAGGCGTTGGTGGCGCCCTGCGACTGGCCGCCGCCCGACGAGGCCTGCTGGCCCGACTGGCCCTGCGACTGGCTACCCGACTGCCCCGACGCCTGCCCCTGCTGCTCGCCCTGCTGACTGGCCTGCTGCCCCTGCTGTCCGGACTGCTGCCCTTGCTGGCCCTGCTGCTCCTGCTGGCCCTTCTGGCCCTGCTGCCCCTGCTGCATCTGCTGCGCCAGTTGCTGGGCCTCCTGCTGCAGCCGCTGCTGCTCGCGCGTCAGCCGCTCGAGCCGGCGCTTCGCTTCCTCGGCCGTCAGCTGCGAACGTTCCCGCGCCAACTGCTGCTGCTCACGCGCGAGGTCGTCCTGCCGTCGCGCCAACTCGCGGATGCGATCGAGGGCCGACTCGCCCTTGGGGGCGTCCTGCCGCGACTCGACGCTGCTCTGCTGCTGGTAGTTGGTCTGCTGCCGCATCAGCTCCTGGTCGAACAGGGCCGACAGGTCCTCGTTGCCCGACCGCTGGCGGCCACCACCCTGCCCCCCCTGCTGCCGCGCCAGTTGCCGCCGGCGGATCTCCGCCTCGGCCTTCAGCAGTTCGTTCAGCGCCGTCATCTCATGGGTGATGGCACTGCGCGTGTCGAGCTTGTCGAGTTGGGCGACCGCCCGCTCCATCGCCTCGCCTGCCGCCTGCAGCGGCACGGGTGGCGCCTCGGCTTCGGTCGGATCCACCCCACGGCGACGACGAGGCTGGGGGGCTGGCTGGCTCGCGCCCGCCGCCTGCTGCCGCAGCTTGTCGCGGACCTCGGCCTGGGCGCGGCCGACGGCCCTGATGTCGGACGCCGACCGCCCGCCCGAGGCGCGACGTTCCAGCTTCCAGGTCGCCGACACCACATCCTTCTGGGCGGCCACGAGGTCGTCCATCTCGCCACCGCCACCGCCGCCGCCCGCCATGGCGCTGCTCTGCGCCGCGGTGAACTCCTGCGCCGTCGGCTTGATCTCGAGGAAGAAGATGTCGCTGCGCGCCTCGGTCGAGCGCTTGCCCCGGCCGATGTCGCGGGCACGGGCGTAGTAGCTGACGAAGTCGCCCGGCTTGACGTCGAGATCCTCGAGGTAAATCGTGTGGGCGCCGCTCACGGCCGTCGAGCCACCGTTGCCGCCGAGGGGCACCACCTTCTCGGGGCCGCCGCGCACGGCGTACACCAACTCGAGTGCCTGTACGCCGTAGTCGTCCTCGGCGCGGGCCTGCAACGTCACTTCCTCGAGCCGCGTTGCACCGCGATCGCCGGCCGGCCTGATGATGCGGACGTCCGGCGGACGGTCGTCCATCACGCGCACGAAGTACTCGGTGTCCTCGCCGTTGCCGATCGCATCCGTGTCGGTGAGGGCGATGCGGTAGGCACCATCGCGCGCCACGGTGAACGCCACTTCACCGGCCTTCTCGCCCACCAGGGCCAGCGGCAAGGCGCGGGCGCCCTCGCCGTCGGTGGCGCGCAGTTCGGCGGCGCGCAGCGGCTTGCTCGTGCGCACGCGGACGGTCACCGTGGTGCCAGCCGGCGCGTAGATGTCGCCGGTGTCGGTTTCGGTGCGCGGCTTCAGACCAGAGAACGACGGGTAGACGTACGCCAGGTCGATGCCTTCCACGCGCGGGCGATCGAGGGCCTCCACCCGGAAGTCGTCCGACCGGAGCCCCCCGGCGACCACGCGGTACGCGAAGCTGCGGTCGATCGCCGGCAGGCGCACTTCGTACGTCCCGTCGGGCCGGCGCGTGAACGCACCCGCCGCGCGGGCGCCCTCGCCCTCCACCTGCAGCACGGGCGCCGCGACGTCGAGATCGCGTGGCGCCCCGTCGATCAGGGCGGTGATCGTGAGGGGCGTGCCCTTGACGAGGCGCTGGTGCCCCGGCGTGACGCGCAACGTCAGCACGGGCGGCGCCACGACGAAGCGGGCGGTGCGAGCCGCGCGCACGGCGGTCGGCGCGGCCAGGCCCGCCGCCACCAGGACGGCCGCCACGGCACCGCCGGCCCACAGCAGGGCCCGACGCCTGTCGTCCGGATCGACGACCCGCGCCTCGTCCAGGCGCGTGAGCGCCTCGGCGGCATCGGCCTGCACGATCGGTCCGAGCGGGCTCTGCTCGACGGCCGGATCGAGCGCCGTGCGCAGGGTCGCCTCGAGTTCGGGGCACTGCTCTTCCACCAGCCGGGCCATCCGCTCGGCCGTCGGGTGTGCCGCCGCGCGGGCCCGGAGCCACCAGGCGGCCCACACAACCACGCCGCCAACCAGGGCGCCCGACGCGAGCAGGGGCCAGCGGCCGAGCGGCCGCAGGCGATCCACGAGCGCCCAGGCCAGCAGCACACCGGCGACCACCGCCACCGTCCGGGCCGCCACGCGCAGCCAGCGCACGCGCCACCAGGCGCGCGAGAGTCCCTCGAGCGAGCGACGAACCGGATCCAGTGCAGGACTCACGACACTTCCTCCGCAGCGACACGGGGCCGACGCGCGAGCACGCTCTCCGCGAGGAGGGTCAGCCCGAGCAGCGCGATCCCGTAGCGCCACAATCCCTGGTCGCGCTCGAGGCGAGACGCCTCCACGCGTGCGACACGCACCTCGTCGGCGGGCGGACGCGCGATCGCCTGCGCGAACTCCTCGACGCCCACGAGGGCCTGATCGGCCTCGGAGACGTCGACGTTCACCGCCGCCTCCTGCCCACGCGGCCCGACCGGCCAGATGCCCGGGCGCTGGTAGCGCGGGTCCTCGATGGTGGCCAGCGCGACACGCGTGCCCGCGCCCTCACCGAGCAGGTGACGCGCCACCTCGCCGATCAGCGGCACGAAGGCCGGCTGAACCGGCAGGTTGTTCCACTGGCGCCCGAGATCGGTCGCGAGCACCAACAGGTGTCCTGTGCCGACCCGCGCCTCGGCCATCGCGGGCCGCCCATCCCCGAACCGCACGATGGTGGTCGCCGGCGCGCCGACCCCCATGGTGCACGCCTGTGCGACGTCGGTGCGGGCCAGATCCTGCCGGGCCTCGCCAAGCGCCGCCAGCACCGGGTGCCGGGGGTCCTGCACCACGAAGCTGCCCGGTGTCCCCGTGCGCCCATCGTCACCGGCGAGCGTGATGCCGAACGGGCGCGTGACGACGTCGGCCACGCGCGGGTCGAGCCCGGGACCACAGACGACAATCAGGCGACCGCCCTCGCGCACGAACGGCTCCAGCGTGGCGACCGCGCGGCGGTCGATGCCGGTTGCCGACAACCAAATCACGAGTTCGCCGGTGCGCTGGGCCAGCGCCTCTCGGCCGAGCGCAGCCGCGCCAGTCGCCACGTCGACGGCGACACCGGTCGACGGTGACGACCCGAGCGCGCCGAACGCGCGCTCCACGAACAGGGCCCGCGGCCGGTCGACCTCGTCGCCGACCAGCACCTGCACGCGCGTGGGCGCCACGTCGCGCAGCACCGCGTGCCGCTCGTTGTCGGCCGGGAAGCCCCCGCCGTGGTCCACGCGGGCGACGAAGCCGCCCGGCGCATGCGGCCCAGGAAACAGCATCTCGCGCGAGACGCCGCCATCGAGCGTCAGCCGCTGCGCAGCGGTCGCGCCGCCGGGCCGCCCGAGCGTCACCGTGAGCGCCGCCGGCGTCTGCCCCGCGTTGCTGACCACGACCCGGGCCTGCTCCCGCGTCATCGCGAGGTCGCGAATCAGCACGTTGTCGACGCGCGCACCGACCGCCCGCACATCCAGCTGCACGTTGTCGGGCAAGCTCGTGGTGCCGCGAGACCAGCCGCGGGCCTGCATGTCGGTGACGATGACGATGCGCCCGGGTCGGCCGTCGAGCAACCCGCGCGCGGCTTCGATGGGCCCGGCGTAGCGCGTCGCGCCAGGGCCGGCCGCCAGTGCCGCCAGTTGCCCCCGCACCGCACCGTGGTCCGTGCTGGGTTCGGCGACCACCTGGGCGCGATCGGCGAACGTGACCAGCCCCACCGGCGTCGCGCCAGTCAGGCCGTCGAGCACGGTGGTGGCCGCCGCGCGCGCCGCGTCGAGCCGGCCCGGGGCGCCCATGCTGTAGGACACGTCGACCGCGATGACGACGGGCGGCGCCGCCTCGGTGCTGCCGCGCAGGTACGGGCGCGCGAAGGCGAACGCGAGCAGCGCCAGGGCAATCACGCGCAGCAGCAGGAGCCACGGGTCCTGGATGCGCTGGCGCTCCTGGCGCTCGATGGTGCGCTTCTGCAGGAACCGCACGGCGGTGAACGGCACCGGCGGCGCCACCTCGCGCCGGAACAGGTGCAGCAGCACCGGCACGGCGATCGCCGCCAGGCCCGCGAGGAAGAGTGGTGCGAGCAGGCCCACGGCTACAGGGTCCTCCCGCGGGCGCCGAGCCAGCCGAGCAGCGACAGGTCGAGGGGCTCGCTGGTGCGGGCCAGCTGGTAGTCCACGCCGGCGCCGCGCAGCTCGGTGACGTAGGCCTCGCGCCACGCACCGACCGCGTCGAGGTACGCCTGGCGGGCCGACGCGCCATGCGTGAGGATTTCCTCACCCGTCTCGACGTCGCGGAAGGTGCCCGCCTGTTCGAACGGGAAGGTCAGCTCCGCCTCGTCGAGCACGTGGAAGACGACCACCTCCATGCCCCGCGCGCGCAGCAACCGGAGCCCCTCCACCACCCGCGCCTGGTCGTCGAGCAGATCCGAGCACACCACGATCAGGCCGCGCCGTCGCAGGCGATCGGTGACCTGCTTGAGCGCCGTCGCCGTGTCCGACGCGGCACCAGGCCTGGCGTGGTCGAGGGCCACCAGCAGGCGCGTGAGCTGCCCGGCCTTGACCGCCGACGGCACGTAGTCGCGCAGCCGGTCGTCGTACAGGCCCAGGCCCACCGCGTCGCGCTGGCCCGTGAGCAGGTACGCGAGCGCCGCCGTGAGGCACTGCGCATACTGCAGCTTGGTCATGCCGCTGCCGCTGCGGTAGGCCATCGACGCGCTCGTGTCGACGAGCAGTTGCACCTCGACGTTGGTGTCGTGCTCGAACTTCTTGACGTAGTGGCGATCGCTCCGCGCGTACACCTTCCAGTCGACCGTGGATGGGTCGTCGCCCGGCATGTACTGCCGGTACTCGGCGAACTCCACGCTCGATCCCCGGAAGGGGCTCCGGTGCAGGCCGAGCAGCAGGCCCTCGACGATGGTGCGGGCCTTGAGCTCGAGCGTGCCGAGGCCCGCCACCACCTCCGGCGACAGGAACCGCGACGGGCCCGGCGCGGACAGGGCCATGGCGGTCAGGCCAGCCCGCTGGAGGGCGGCGTGATGCGCTCGAGCAGACGCGCGACGACCGCGTCGGTGGTGAGCCCTTCGGACTCGGCCTGGAAGTTGATGAGCACGCGGTGGCGGAACACCGGTGCGGCCAGGGTGCGGATGTCGTCGGGCGTGACGAATGCGCGGCCCAGGGTCAGCGCCCGCGCCTTGGCGCCGAGCACCAGCGCCTGCGAGGCGCGCAGGCCGGCGCCCCACTTCACGTACTTCTTGACGAAATCCGGCACGTCCGGCTGCGTCGGGCGCGTCGCCGCCGACAGGCGCACCGCGTACCGCGCCACGTCTTCCGCGATCACCACGTGCCGCACGAGCTGCTGAATCTGGAGGATGTCCTCGCGCGACAGCACGCGCTGCGGCGTCTCGCGCCGCACGCCCGTCGTCTGCGTCACGACCGTCACCTCGTCGTCTTCCGGGAGGTAGGTCATCACGATGTTGAACAGGAAGCGATCGAGCTGGGCTTCCGGCAGCGGGTACGTGCCCTCGAGCTCGATGGGATTCTGCGTGGCCAGCACGAAGAACGGCGGCTCGAGTTCGTAGCTGCGCCCCGCGGCCGTGACATGCCCCTCCTGCATCGCCTCGAGGAGCGCCGCCTGCGTCTTGGGCGGCGTGCGGTTGATCTCGTCGGCCAGCAGCAGCTGCGTGAACACGGGCCCGCGCACGAACCGGAGCGCGCGGATCCCGTCGGTCTCGTCGAGGACCTCGGTGCCCGTGATGTCGGACGGCATCAGGTCGGGGGTGAACTGGATACGCCTGAACCCGAGGTCGAGAATCTGCGCCAGCGTGCGCACGAGCAGCGTCTTGGCCAACCCGGGCACGCCGGTCAGCAGGCAGTGCCCGCCGGCAAACAGCGCCGCGAGCACGAGGTCCACCGAGGCCTCCTGCCCGATCACCACCTTGCGCAACTCGGTCAGGACGCGGGTGCGGCTGTCGGCCACCCGGGCGACGAGCGCCCGGGCTTCGTCGGCGGTGAGGGACTGGGGCGTCTGCTGCGCGATGTCGTTCACTCGATCCTCGAAGGAAGGCTCAGGGCTCAGGGCTCAGAAATCTTGGCGACGGCCCGGGCCTCTCGACCCGGGGTCTCGACATCCCGATGACGGGCTCAACTCTCCCGCACGATTCTGCCCCCTGGACTCATCAGTATGCTCTCTGAGTCCTGAGCCCTGAGCCTTGAGCCTGCTAGTGCGTCAGCGTGTAGATGACCTCGTTGATCATCATGCGGTACGCCTGCGCGGTGTGTTGTATGTACCCTGGGTACTGCTCGGCGTTGGACCACTCCCAGCCATCGCCCATGTCGGTGTTCCAGTTCATGAGCACCATGGCCCGCCCGTTGTCGTCCTCGATGGCGCGCAGTTCCGGGTTCACGCCGCCCTTCTCCCACGTGCGCCCGGCGAAGAACGATCCCAGCCCCGGCACCTGCGGAAAGCCGTCGAGCTGGTAGAAGCACGAGAAGATCGGGTGCGAGGGCGGCAGCGTGATCACCTTGCGCTCCGGGAAGACCCGCTTCATCTCCTGCACGACGTTGTCCATCTCGATGTCGCCGTGGAAGTCGTCCATCACGGCCGTGCCGCCGCGCAGGAGGAACTCCCGCAGGATCGGCACCTCCGACTCCTTCAGGCGCAGCGTGCCGGGCTCGACGAAATAGACCCACGGATGGTTGAACAGCTCGGGGTCCTCGATCCGGAGCACGACCGGCTCGCCGACGTCGATGTTGGTCACCGACCGCAGCCGCCGCGACAGGTTCTGCTCCGCCGCCGGGCCGTCGATCGCCCAGGAGTCGCTCCAGTACCGCGCGCGGAACTGCTGCGCGTTGTGGGCGTCGTAGCGGATGCGGGTGAACTGCCACCGCAGGCCGGCGAATCGCGGGTCGCTGTCCTGCCCGAGTTGGGCCCACACGCGCGGCAGCAGCGCCGGCACGAGCAGTGCGAGGGCGAGCACGCCCATCGCCAGCGCAACGCGCACGCCGTTCGGTCCAGGGCGCCTCATGGCCGCGGGGCTCCCGCGCCGCCGTCCACGATCTGCAAGAGCAACTCCTGCGCCCGCTCATGGCGTGGCGTGGTCTCGAGGGCCTTGATGAGGTGACGCTTGGCGTCGTCGCGCTGTCCCGAGCGGAGCGTGGCCTCGGCCAGCGAGGTCAGGGCCTCGGCCGGGTTGGCAGGCCCGGCATCGACGGCCGCCTGCAGCTCACGCAGGGCCGTCGGGAGGTCGCCCCGCGAGAGGGCGAGCTCGCCGAGGGCCGTGTGCGCCCCCGGATCGAAGGGGTCGATCTCGATCACCCGCTCAGCCGCGCGCTGCCGCAACGCGGCGTCGTCGCCGCCGCGTGCCTGCGCGACGAGTTGGCGCAGTGTCGACACGGCCGTATGGTCGCGGTCGAGCACCTCGACCATGTACCGTCGCGCGTCGGCGCCGTTGTCCTGCTTCAGCGCGGTCGACGCCAGCAGACGCCACGGACTCGCCTCGCCCGACGCGAACGGCACGAGGGCGGCCGCGCGCTCCAGGACCACACGCGCGCCGTCGAGGTCGCCGAGGCGCAGCAGCGGCGAGGCGGCCACCATCTGCAGCCGGAAGTTGCCGGCATGCGCGTCCGCAAACGCCTTCCAGTCGGCTGCTGTCGCCGTGCGGCCCGGCGGCGGCGCGTCCACCTCGGTCAGGGCGGGCACGAAGGCGCCGTACTTCTGCTTCACGTAGGCATCGAACTCCGGCTGCAGCGTCTCCCACGTGCGCCCGTAGGCGCGCGTCAGCGCCGCGCCATCGTCGAGCCCCTCACCGAAGCTCCGCACGAAGGCCTGCAGCTTCGCGTCACCCTGCGTCTCGACCAGGTACGCCACCAGCACCGACGCCTGCTGGTACGCGAGATTGATCGTCTCGACCTTCGCGAACCCGCTGTTGAGGTCCTTCAGCGGCAGGAGGCGCCCCGCTGCGTACGCCTGCGCGAACAGCAACTCCGACTCGCGGCCCCAGCCCGCCCGCGCCCGCGTTTCCTCGAACGTGGAGATTCCCTCACTGAGCCAGCGTGGCAGCCGGTTGCCTGACATCTGCAGGGTGATGACGTGCGCCAGTTCGTGCCACAGGACGGCAGCCCAGTTGAACGTGCCCGGCGGACGCGCCTTGGGCGAGTCCATCGTGACCACCTTGCCGAAGCACGCACCGAGCGCGCCGAGCATGCCGGGCAGGCCCATGGTGCGCACCGCGAAGTCGTCGTGGCGCGGGAATACCTCGACCAGAATCGGTCCCTGTGGCGTGAACGCGTAGCGCTTGGAGAGCGTCGCCAGCGCCTCCTCGGCCAGCGGCACCAGGTAGGGCTGCAGCACGGGCGCCTCGGCCTCGTGCAGGCGGACGACCAGGTTGCCGGCCGGGACCGACACGAACTTCTCGAGCCCGTCGAGCATCGTCAGCAGGTTGTAGGTGACGGCGTCGAAGGGATCCTTCGTGAACGACGCATCGAGGGCCGCGCGCGCCGCGACTTCGTCGCCCGTGCGCAGCAGGTGCAGGCCCAGCGAGGCCTGCGCCCGGCTGTTCTCCGGATCGAAGGCCACCGCCTGTCGCAGGAACCGCACCGCCTCGTCGAACCGATACTGGCGGGCCACACGCTCGCCGATGATTCGCGGCACGTCCGGGTTGCGCGGGCGCACGGCCATCGCGCGCGTCGTGAACGCCGCCACATCGTCGGGCCGGTCCTCGATCTGGGCGATCGCGGCCGAGAGGGCCAGCGCCTCGATGTGGCGGGGGTTGAGTCCCAGCACCCGGTCGAGGCCAGGGCGCGCGTCGCCGCGCCGACTGGCGTCGAGCGCCTCGGCGGCCAGCAGCACGAGCGCGTCGGGGTTGGCCGGGTCGATCTCCAGCGCCTGCCGGGCGGCGGCCTCCGCCGCCGTCGGATTGCTGTCGGCCAGGGACCGCGCCAGCCCGATGATCGCCGGCACGTAGCGCGGATCGGCCTTCAGCGCCGTCTCGTACGAGGAGCGCGCCTCGGCCTCGTTGAACTTCTCCAGGAACAGGTCGCCCCATCGCGCGTGCATCTGCGCGTCGTCGGGCGACATGTTGGTCGCGCTCTGGAAGTAGGAATTGGCCAGGCGGACCTGCGTGAGCGCCTGGGCGGCGCGCGCCGCTCGGCCGATGGCCGCGCCGGTCCGCTGGACCTGCCCGGCTCGCAGGATGGCCGACCACAACGGCACGGCCTCCTCGCGACGACCGAGGTAGGTCAGCAGTTCGCCGAGGGCGATGGCCGGTTCGCCAGTGGGCTGATCGACCAGAGACGCACGATAGGCCTGCTCGGCTTCGTCGTGCGCACCGCGACGTTCCGCCGCGCGTCCACGGATGTAGGCCGCCGCCCAGGGCTCACCGGACGACTTGGCGAGGGCCTCGTCGAACCGCCCCTCGACGAGCGGGGTTCGCCAGGCCGGCACCAGCTCGGCGGCCGGCTCACTGGCCGCAGGCTGCTGCGAGACGCCCGGCGTGACGATGCGCGGGACCGTGAAGGCCGGGGCCTGCGCCTGCGCGTCGAGCACGACCGCCGACAGGCACACGCCGCCGGCGATGCATCCGATGCGGGTCATGGACCGCATCGCCTGGCGGGCTGACAAGGCGCCCGTGGCGTACCACCGCGTCATCTGCGCCTGTGCCCGCATTATATGCACACGCTCCCACGCGACAGGACCCGGCGGAGACCCCACGTCCCCGACGCCACGTGTTCAGTTGGACGTACCGCGCGTCCGATCGGATGGCGTCATGACGCTCAATACACCTCTCGCCATGTGAAGTGCACGACGGCGAGGGCGATCTGGAGACCGAATCCTGCCAGCAGGACCTGCTGGAGCACCGGGCCCCGCAGGCGCCACCCCAGATAGACGAACAACGGAAACAGGGTGGACGTGACGCGACCGAGCGACAGGAACCCGCCCATGAAGAGCGGCGGCAGGACCGTGACGAGCAGGAACGCGCTCCAGGCCCACCCGATCCGTCGTCCGAGTGGCCAGCTCACGGCCAGGACCAGGAACGTCGCCGCCATGTTGAGCAACTCCACGGCGTGGACGACGCTGTAGCTGTAGAGCCCGAGCGACTGCAGGTCGCGCCAGCGCTGCAGCGCCAGCACGTGCACGCCGGAGAACCGACGTCCCCACGCGCCGTGCGCCTTCATCCAGAGGAACCACTCGCCCGTGTGCGACCACAGGAACGCCGTGAAGCCGAGCATCCCGAGGCCGGCGCAGGCGGCCGTCGGGAGCGCCGCCGCAAGCGTCTGCCACCGCCATCCATCGCGACGCCACATGTCGAGGGCCAGCAGGCCGAGCGGGACGCTCAACAGGCACCCATTGGGGCGCGACAGCCCCGCGACGAGCCCGAACGCGGCCGCCGGCCACCAGCGGCGCGCCTGGAAATGCCACGCGGCGCCCGTGGCGCAGAGCAGGAACAGCCCTTCCGTGTAGACGGCGCCGTAGAAGAACGCGAATGGATACGTCGCGGTGAGTCCCACCGCCGCGACGGCGGCCGCATCGTCGCCCGTCAGGTCCCGCGCGAGGCGGAAGAGATAGACCAGGCCCCAGGTGAACGACAGGAGGGAGACGAGGTAGCCGGCGTGCAGGAGGCGCACCTGGCGACGCTCGGTGAAGGCGGCGAAGCTGTCGGTCGGGTCTTCGGGCGAACCCCACCGCGCGCCCAGCAAGGCGGCGGTCGCGCGGACCGTCAGCGGATAGGCCGGGAAGAACGCCACGTTGGTCTGCGTCTTCGCGTTGCCCCAGTAGTTGTAGCCATTCTCGGCGATCGTGACGTACCACCCCGCATCCCACCGGCCGAACAGGTTGCGGAACTCGTTGTCCGAGAAGCGGAACGGCGGTGCGCCTTGCGGATAGCCGACGAGAACGACCGCCAGGTAGGTGGCATACAGCGCCACGAGTCGCGTCGTGACCACCCAGGGCAGTGCCGTCTTCAGTCCCGTGTCGGCGCGCAGGCTGCGCCATCGCTCGGCGATGCGCCCCCACCAGGTGTCCTGTCGCCAGACCCAGGCGCGCACGGCGAGGAGCCCGAGGGCGGCCAGGCCCAGCCGCCACGGCGAACCGGCCGTGATGCGCAGGTCGCCGAAACGGACGCGCAGCCCGCCCGTCAGGACCGCAGCCAGCAGCAGGACGATGGCGAGCGCAATGGCGCCATCGAGCCACCGAATCCACAAAGGACGACGCACGGGAGCGCCGGAGTCCACATCACGGGTCATGCGCCGCGCGCCAGGTCGAGTGCGCGTTCCTCGACGCGAATCCGCCACAAGAGAATCAGGCCGAACATCACGCCGAACAGGGTACCGGTGATCGGCGCACGCATCCACCACGCGATCCCCAGGACCTCGAGCACGACGCCGACGTAGTTGGGATGGCGGAGCCACCGGTAGATGCCCGTCGTGACCAGGGGCTCACCGGGCAGCACCAGCACGCGGAAGCTCCAGCGGTCGCCCAGCGTCGCGATGGCCAGGTACTTGAGACACTTGCCGACCACGAAGATCAGGAGCCCGGCCATGGCGGGCGCCGACCACGAGACGCCTCGCCACCAGCCCTCGAGGCACACCGCGAGGAACCCGGCCGGATAGACGACCCGCATCCACGGATAGCTGCCGTCGGGCACCACCCGGCCCCCACGCGCGCGCAGCCGCGCCTCGTTGGCCGACGCCACCAGCGCCTCGATGCCCATGGTGCCGAAGGCCAGGAGCACGGCCACGAGCGGCATGGTGGACGGCGCGCTCACGCGGCCCTCCCGCGGGCGTCCGTGACGTCGCCGGCCGTAGCGATGACCAGGCGCAGCACGGCGGGCGCGATCGACGCGCCGAACGCCCCGAGTCGCACGCCCATCGGCGACCCGACGAGCGTCCGCAAGGCGCGATTGAAGCGCAGCTTGGCACCGAAGGCGTGGCGCCGGTCCTGCGCGAGCCGCGCCAGCACGCACGCATCGTCGCCGGCGTCGGCGACGATGGCTTCGGCGGCCAGGGCCCCACCGCGGATCGCCAGGTGCAGGCCGTCGCCCGTCATCGGGTCGACGAATCCCGACGCATCGCCGGCCAACAGCAGTCCGGGCGTGCCGACGCCCTTGGCGTCGACCGCGAGCGGCCCCAGGGTGACGACAGGGCCGACCTGCCGGGCCCGACGGCATCGGTCACCCAGTACGGGGTCGTCCGCCACGAGACTCCACAGGCGTTGCTGCGGGGCGGCCATGCCCCGGCGGTCGGCGGTCACCAGGCACAGGTTGGCCAGGCCGCCCTCGCCAGGAGCGACGCCGATGTAGTACCCCGGTCGCACGTGCATCTCGCCGTGGAGCCCGATGCCCTCGACGCCTTCTGCGTAGGTCCCGACGGCCCAGCGGCGCGGGTGCCTGGGATGGCCAATCAGGCCCAGCGCGAGCGCCAGAGGCGAGCGGCGGCCGTCGGCCGCGATCGTCCAGCGAGCCGTCTGCACCGACACGCGTCCCGTCGTGTCTCGCAGCACGACGCCACACACGCGGCCCTGCTCCATCACCGGCGCCGACACGCGCACTCCCGTCTGCACGTCGACCCCCGCGGCCGCAGCGGCCTCGATCAGGTGGGCATCGAGCCTGGCGCGGGACCACGCGCGCCCGACCAGGCCCTCGCCATAGCGGCCGGCGATCGACACGCCCGCGCCACCGGTGACGAGCATGCCGTCCAGTGGACGTCCGTGCGCCACGACGGGGCCAGCGAGCCCGAGACGCTCCAGGAAGGCCATCGCGCCGGGGTTGAGCGTGTCGCCGCAGAGCTTGTGCCTGGGAAACGTCTCGCGCTCCAGCAGCACGACGCGCGCGCCGGCGCGGGCGAGGGTGAGCGCGGTCACGGCGCCTGCGGGGCCACCGCCGGAGACCACGACATCGCAGTGGGTCATGCGGGACATGGCATGAGGACGGTCACGACGCGCGGCCCAGCACCACCGCGCTGTTCTTGGAGCCGAACCCGAGGCAGTTGCACAGGGCCGCCTCGACCTCGGCGGCACGCCCCTGGATGGCCAGGACGTCCATGTCGCAGGCCGAGTCCTGCGCGTGGACGTTGATGGTCGGCGGCAGGAAGCCCCGCTGCAGCGCCAGTGCCGTCGTCACGATGCCGCACGCGCCGCTCGCGCCTTGCGGGTGGCCGACCATCGACTTGGTCGACGAGCCAGGCAGGCGTTCCGCGTGCCCGGCGAACACCTCGCGGACGCAGCGAATCTCGATCGCGTCGTTCAACTGCGTCGACGTCCCGTGGAAGTTGACGTACCCGATCGACTCAGGCGCGCGCCCGGCGCGGTCGAGGGCCATCCGCATGGCCCGGACGATCTGCTCGCCCTCCGGATCCATCTGCACACGGTGGTACGCGTCGCAGGTCGAGCCGTAGCCCTCCACGACAGCGTAGATGCGCGCGCCGCGCGCTCGTGCCCGGTCCTCGCGTTCGAGGACGTACATCCACGCGCCCTCGCCGAGCACGAAGCCGTCGCGGTCCTTGTCGAAGGGCCGCGAGGCCTCGGCGGGCGCGTCGTTGAACGCCGTCGAGACGACGCGCATCCGCGAGAAGCCGTAGATCATGCCCGGCGTGAGGCAGGCATCGACGCCACCGCAGAGGAGCACGTCGGCCTCGCCGGCGCGAAGCAGGCCCAGCGCGTAACCGGTGGCATCGGTCGAACTGGTGCACCCGGTCGACAGCACGTGGCTGATGCCGTGGGCCTGGAGCGCCATCGAGATCTCGCTCGACAGCATGCCGCAGATGGACAGGGGAATCGCGTACGGGGTGACACGCTTCAGCCCGTCGGTGAAGAACTCGCGGTACTGCTTCTCGCCGAGTTCGATGCCGCCGCCTCCGGTGCCGATGATGACGCCCGAGCCGGGTTCGCCGACGCGCAAGCCGGCGTCGGCCCACGCCTCGCGGGCGGCGATCACACCGGCGAGCGAGGCGCGCGAGTAGCGCCGGGCCTCGGCGCGCTCGCGGAGCACGTCGTCGGCGCCGCGCCCGGCCGCACCGGGATGGGCCTCGAGAGAAGGCGCATCGTCGATGGACAGGGACGGCAGCGGAGCCGCCACGTGGCAGGCGTAGGGAGTCGGATCGAACTCGTCGATCCGGCGCGTGGCGCTGACGCCGCGCCGTACGTGATCCCAGAAGCATTCGCGTCCGGCGCCGAACGGCGACGCGACGCCGATGCCCGAGATCACGATGCGGGAAGCAGACCGCATGGGTCGCACTATACTATGCGGCCCAGAGCTCGACGTGCCCGCATCCGCTTCTCCTTCCGCGCCTGTCCGGGCTCTGCAATGGACCGGTGCCGTCCTCTTCGTGATCTCGCTCGCGATGGGCGGCCGCGCGTACTTCCAGCACTTCGACGTCGTGGCCCCAGCCGGCACGAGTGCCCTGCCGGCCGCCGCGATCGACGTGCTGTTGTTCTCGGCGTTCGCGCTGCATCACAGCGTGCTCGCGCGCACACCGCTCAAGCACTGGCTGCACGCGCGCGTCGGCCCCGATGTCGAGCGGGCCGGCTACGTGATCCTCGCCAGCGTGCTGTTCCTCGCGTGCACATGGGCCTGGCAGCCCCTGCCCGGCACGTGGTATGCGCTGACCGGCGTGTGGTGGTGGGTGGGTGCGGGCGTGCAGGCTGCAGGCGTCCTCGTGACGCTACTGGCGGCGCGCACGCTGAGCCTGAAGGAGCTGATGGGACTCGACCCGGCACGACAGGCCCGCCCCACGGCCACGCCGGCAACACTCGAGACGCGCGGACTCTATCGCGTCGTGCGCCATCCCATCTACTTCGGCTGGGTCCTGTTCGTCGCAGGCGCGCCGCTCATGACCTCCACGCGCCTGCTCTTCGCCGTGGTCAGCGTGCTCTACCTGGTCGTCGCGATCCCGTTCGAGGAACGGAGCCTGGCCGAGAACTTCGGCGAGCAGTATCGGGCCTACTGCCGCCAGGTGCGATGGCGGATGGTGCCGGGCATCTACTGAACGATTCAGCCTAAAGCGTCTGCAAGTGGTGCTCGACGTGGCCGGCGATGATCCACGCCAGGGCGCGCACCGTGATCGGATGGCCGCTGGCCACGCCGCGTCGGGAGGCCGCCTCCTCGGGCAGGCTCTCCACCAGGGCGAGCGTGGCGCGGCGCACGGCGGCGAACTCGTCGAGGGCCTGTGCCAGCGTGCGGCGCGACGAGGCCGCCTCGCGTGCCCAGACGTCCTGCTCGAATCCGGGCAGCGCCGCCGTATCGCCTCGCGCGAATGACAGCAGTCGATACGAGAAGACCCGCTCGGTGTCGCTCAGGTGCGTGAGCAGATCGAGCAGGGACCACTTGCCCGGCGCGAGTGGCAGGGCCGCTCGCTCTTCAGCGACGCTGTCGAGTCGCGCCGCCAGTTCACCCGGCTGCGCGTAGAGCCGCTCCAGCCACGCCCCATCGGGCACCTTGGCCACATAGGTCGCATAGAACGCACCGTACTCGTCGGCTTCGGGACGCAGGGCCAGCATGGCCGGATGATAACGCCGCCGCAGGGGCAACCCGCTGATAGACTGGCCGAAACGGCAGGCGCGCCACCGTTCCGCCCCCTGGCGTCGGGGCCACCCCGGCCAATCGCCCGGGTGGAGGGACACGAGGCCGCGGCCACGACGTCAAACTAGTGAGCAGCCGTGCACGGTGCGCGGCCTTCGTCCCGGAGATCACGTCTCGTGGCTGACGCTGCCGCCCAGGATCCCCCGCTTCCGTCCCGCCTCCCCGTCCTGCCGCTGCGCAGCACGGTGGTGTTCCCGCTGACGGTGCAGCCGCTTGCGGTCAACCGCGCCGTGTCGGTCGATGCGGTGAACCGGGCCCTGGCCGGGGACCGCATGCTCGTGCTGGTCATGCAGGTCGGCGACGCCGAGGATCCCCAGCCGACGCAGTTGCGCAAGGTCGGCACGGTGGCCGTCATCCGCCAGATGGCCAAGGGCGCGATGGGGCTCCAGATCCTGGTGGAAGGCGTGGCGCGCGTGCGCCTCGACGAGGTGACCCGCGACGGCAACGTGATGGATGCCTCCATCACCGCCGCGCCCGAGCCCGATACGGCGGGCCTCGAGATCGACGCCTACCTGCGGACGCTGCGCGACCTGGTGGAGAAGGCGTTCTCGCTGGCCACCGGCCTCTCCCCCGACCTGCGGTCCATCGTCTCCGGCATCGACGAGCCCCTGCGCCTCGTGTACCTGCTGGCGACGCTCATCGACATGAAGCCCGAGGACAAGCAGCTGCTGCTCGAGCAGGACGACCTGCGGGTCAAGCTCAGCGCCATCACGGCCGCGCTGCGTCGGGAGGTGGAACTGCTCGAGCTCAAGGGCAAGATCGAGTCGCAGGCCCAGCAGGAGATGAGCGATGCGCAGCGGCAGTACTACCTGCGCCAGCAGCTCAAGGCCATCCAGTCCGAACTCGGCGAGGAGGAAGGCCAGGAGATCGCGGAGCTGCGCAAGCGCATCGACGAGGCCAGGCTCCCCGAGGCCGTGCTCAAGCAGGCGACGCGCGAGGTGGATCGTCTCGAGCGGATGTCGCAGGCCTCACCCGAGTACCAGATGCTCCGCACCTACCTCGACTGGGTGCTCGAGGTGCCGTGGAGCGCGACCACCGAGGATCGCCTCGATCCGCGCGCGGCGCGCGTGGTGCTCGACGAGGACCACTACGACCTCGACAAGGTCAAGGACCGCATCGTCGAGTACCTCGCGGTGCGCAAGCTGAAGAACGACATGAAGGGGCCGATCCTGTGCTTCGCGGGCCCGCCGGGCGTCGGCAAGACCTCGCTCGGGCAGTCGATCGCGCGCGCGATGAACCGCAAGTTCGTCCGCATCTCGCTCGGCGGCGTCCGCGACGAGGCGGAGATCCGCGGTCACCGCCGCACCTACATCGGCTCCATGCCCGGGCGGCTCGTGCAGGCGCTCAAGCAGGCTGGCTCGATGAACCCGGTGTTCATGCTCGACGAGATCGACAAGCTCCAGGCCGGGGGCTTCTCCGGCGATCCCGCCGCAGCGATGCTCGAGGTGCTCGACCCGGCGCAGAACCACACCTTCCGCGATCACTACCTCGAGGTGCCCGTCGACCTGTCGAAGGTGCTCTTCATCGCGACCGCCAACAACCTCGGCACGGTCCACCCGGCGCTGCTCGATCGCATGGAGATCATCAGCCTGAGCGGGTACACCGAGGAGGACAAGGCGCACATCGCACGCCGCTATCTCATCCCGCGCCAGATGAAGGAGCACGGCCTGCCGGCCGACGGCCTCGACCTCACCGACGAGGCGTTGAGCCGCGTCGTGCGCGAGTACACGCGCGAGGCCGGCGTCCGCAACCTCGAGCGGCAGGTCGGCACGATCGCGCGCAAGCTCGCGGCGCGCGTCGCGGGCGTCGACACCACGTTCCGCGATCGCGAGGCCGACGGCGCAGTGGCGACGGTGGACATGCCCATCCCGGGTCAGCCCGGCGACGGCCCGCCCATGCCGCCGCCCCCCGACCCCGAGCCCGACGAGATGCCGAGGCAGGATCCGGACCCGCGGCGCACGCCGGGCGTGCCTCACCCTGATGAGGCGCCCGAAGGGGATCCACCGCCGGCCGAGGATCCGGACCGCGACGAGCCGGAAGCGCCCATCGGCGACCCGATGAAGACGCCCGATCTGCCCGTGATGACGACGGTCACGCTGGAGTCGCCCTTCAAGGTCGATGCGCCCGACGTGCCCGACTACCTCGGGCCGCCGAAGATCAAGAACGACGCCCCGTTCCGGTTGTCGCGGCCGGGTGTGGTCACCGGCCTGGCCTGGACCGAGACCGGCGGCGACGTGCTGTACGTCGAGGCGACGCTCCTGCCCGGGGGCAAGGGGCAACTGGTGCTCACCGGACAGCTCGGCAGCGTGATGCAGGAGTCGGCGCGAGCGGCCTTGAGCCACGTGCGTTCGCGCGCGAGTGCCCTCGGCATCCCTGCCGACCTGTTCGGCACCCACGACCTGCACCTGCATGTGCCGGCCGGCGCCATCCCCAAGGACGGGCCGTCGGCGGGCGTGACCATGGCGACGGCCATCCTGTCGGCAGCACGCCAGGTCCCCGTGAAGAACGACGTCGCGATGACGGGCGAGATCACGCTGAGCGGCCTGGTCCTGCCTGTGGGCGGCATCAAGGAGAAGGCCCTGGCCGCGCGGCGGCACGGCGTCAAGCTCATGCTGTTGCCCGCCCAGAACGAGGACGACCTCGACGAGTTGTCGCCCGAGGCGCGCAAGGACATGGACTTCCGCCCCGTGTCGTCGTTCGAGGAGGTCGTGTCGATCGCGCTCGGCGACCTGCCGGCCGTCCCGGCTCCGGCCGATGCCGCCCCGGCCGCCGTCCCCGCTGAACCGGCGGTCGCCGGCTGACGCGTGGCCGTCGCGTTCTGCATCTCCGGCCACGGGTTCGGGCACGCCAGCCGCCAGGTCGAGGTGATCAACGCACTCGGGCAGCTCTGCCCGACCGTCCCGATCGCGCTCTTCACGGAGGCCTCGCCCTGGCTCCTCGACAGGACGGTGCGCGTTCCCGTCGCCAGACGCCCGTGGGCCGTCGACACAGGGGCGGTCCAGCGCGACAGCCTGCACCTGGACATCGGAGCGACGCTCGAGGCCGCCGCCCGCTTCGAGGCCAGCGCCGACGCAGCAGCCGTGTCGCTCGCGCGTGAGTTCCGCGCCGCGGGCACCCGCGTGGTCGTGTGCGATGCGCCAGCCATGCCCTGCACCGCGGCAGCCCTGGCAGGCATCCCCGCCATCGTCCTGGCCAACTTCACCTGGGACTGGATCTACGAGGACTTCATCGACGACCACGCCGGGGTCGACGACCTGCCGCGGCGCCTTGGCGCGCGGTACGCCGAGGCCGACGCCGCTTGGCGTCTGCCGATGTACGGTGGCTTCCAGACCTTTCGCACCGTCCTCGACTTTCCGTGGATCGCCCGGCGGTCGATGCGCGATCCCCACGACACCCGACGCCTCATCGGGGCCGTCGATGGCCGGCCGCTGGTGCTGATTTCGTTCGGAGGCTATGGCGTGTCGGGCATGACGCTGGCCCACCATGCCGGCGCCCCCTACCGCCTCGTGCTGTCGGCAGGCGCGCAGCACGGCACCACGGATGCGCCGGCCGACAGCGTGCACGCCGATCGCGACAGTCTCGACGCACTCGGCCTCCGCTACGAGGACCTCGTGGCGGCGTGCGATGTCGTCGTGTCCAAGCCCGGCTACGGCATCGTCTCGGAGTGCGTCGCGAACGGGACCGCGTTGCTCTATACCGATCGCGGGCGGTTCCGGGAGTACCCGGTGATGGTTGAGCAGATGCCGTCCGTGATGCGCTGCGGGTTCCTGGCCAACGACCTGCTGGCCCACGGGCGCTGGGACGCCGAGGTCGAGGCCTTGCTGGCGCAGCCCGCGCCCGCGGCACGTCCGTTGGTCAATGGCGCCGAGGTCGCGGCTGGCATGCTCAGCGCGATGCTCTGAGCCGCGCGCAGGCGAGGACGGCCCACAACGACGAAGGGCGCCGTGAGGCGCCCATTGTCATGCCCGAAACGCCTGCGGCTAGTCCTTGATGCAGGTGACCAGCGACCAGATCCGCGGGATGTTGACCTTCTCGATGGAGATGGGGTGCAGGTTGGCCTGCGCGAGGAAGGCCGGCAGGTCGAGGTCCGACTTGAAGCCGATGTGGACCATCATCGGCGAGATGAGGCGCTCGGCCTTCGAGAGCAGCTTGTTCGGGCTCAGGAAGTGGTTCAGGAAGATGATGCGTCCACCGGGCTTGCACACCCGGCGCATCTCCTGGGCCACCTTGACCGGATCGGGCACGACGCTGATCAGGTACGGCGCGTAGACGATGTCGAACGAGTTGTCCTCGAACTTGAGGTCCTGCGCATCCATCTGCAGCAGGCGCACGTTCTGGAGGCCCTTGCGGGCGACGCGCTCACGGGCCTTCTCGAGCATGGCGTCCGAGTAGTCGATGCCGACGATCTCGGTGTTGCTGGGGTACATCGAGCAGTTGATGCCCGTGCCGACGCCCACTTCGAGGATGGTGTCGCCGGGGTGGATCTGCATGCGCTGCAGCGCCTGCACACGCCCGGGATGGAGCGTGGGACCGAACGTCAGGTCATAGACGCTGGCGAGACGATCGTAGACCTTCTCCACGAAGTCGTTCTCGACGGCGGTCACCGACAGCGCCCGCGTGGCGGCGTCGCCGTGCAGCACTTCTTCGTCGGTTCGCGCGCGTTCCTGCCCCAACATTGCCATCAATCGGCTCTCCTGCTGCGAGTGATGCGGAAGTCTACCACGGCCACCCGGGCTCACACGGACTGCCCGACCGCTGGGTGCGGGTCGCCTGCCCGCGTCAACGCCCCGAGCACGTCCAGTGCGGTCGCCACCCGCCCGCCGGCCGCGGCGACGATGATGCCAGCCACCAGGGGGCGGATGGCGAGGACGAGTTCACGGGCGATGTCGAGCGCCTCGTCGGCCACGCGGCCCGACCGCTCGGCGGCGACCATGCGAGCCACGAGCGCCTCGGGAACGCTGACCCCCGGCTCCTCGTTGGCCAGTTGCTCGGCCTGGCGCGCACTCTCGAAGGGGCGCACGATCGCCAGCACGGGCAGCCGGCGCCCCGCGGTGTCGTCGAAGAACTGGCGCAGGGCCTCCACGTCGTAGATCGGTCCCATCACCACGAACTCGGCACCGGCCTCCACCTTGTAGCGGTAGCGCGACAGCTCGCGTTCCGGCATCACGGCCGTCGGGTTGGCGGCGACGCCGATGTGGAATGCCGTCGGCATGCCGATGGGCTGTCCGCCGACGTCCTCGCCGCGGTTGAAGCGGGCGGCGACGTTGGTGAGGCCGATCGAATCGACATCGAACACGGCCGTCGCGTCGGGATAGGCCGAGCGACGCAACGGGCGCCCGGTCACCAGCAGCAGGTTGCGCAAGCCCAGCGCGTGAGCCCCGAGCAGGTCGGCCTGCATGGCGTGCAGGCTGTGATCGCGGCAGCTGTACTCGAGGATGGCCTCGACGCCGGCGCTCTGCTCCACCGTGACGGCGCTGGCCAGCGCGCTCATGCGGGCCCGCGTACCGGATCCGTCGCTCACCAGCACGACGTCGAGGCCGTTGATGCGGGCCTCGCGCGCCTGCTGTGCAATCCGGTCGTGACCGAACCCGGCCGGCGGCACCAGTTCCACCCCGGTGACGAAGCGGCCCCGACGCAGCGCGTTGGCCAGGCGCGACTTGGCCTCGACGGGCACGGGCGTGACGGCCTCGCGGACGGGCGCGCTCTCGGTGATCGCGGTGGACGCGGGCGCCGGCGCGCCGAGCGCGTGCACGGCGTGGGCAATCTGGCGGACGTGATCGGGCGTGGTGCCGCAGCACCCGCCGATCAGGCGCACACCGGCGCCGACGAAGCGCCGGGCGTACGACGCCATGTAGTCCGGCGAGCAGAGATAGAGGTTGCGTCCGTCGACGTCGCGCGGCTTGCCGGCGTTGGGCATCGCCGCCAGCAGCGCGCCTGGTACCACCTTGGCGAGACGCTCGACCGTGTCGAGCATCGCCGCCGGTCCCACGCTGCAGTTGACCCCGAGCACGTCGGCGCCGAACTCCACCAGTTGCGGCCCGAACTGCTCGACGGGCGTGCCATCGAGGGTATTGCCGTCCTCGGCGGTCGTGAGCATCGCGACGATCGGGCGATCGCTCACGCTGCGAATGGCGCGAATGGCCGCGCCGATCTCGTTGACGTCGCGGAAGGTCTCGAGGATGAAGAGATCGACGCCCCCGTCGGCCAGCCCGCGCGCCTGCTCGGCGAAGATGGCCTCGGCCTCGTCGAGGCCCGTCTTGCCCCAGGGCTCGACACGCACGCCGAGCGGCCCCATCGACCCGGCCACCCACGCGGCATCGCGCGCCGCGTGCCGGGCGATGCGCGCGCCGGCGAGGTTGATGGCGTGCACCTTCTCGGCGAGCCCGAAGCTGGCCAGCTTGAGGCGGTTGGCGCCGAACGTGTTGGTCTCGACGATCTCGGCGCCCGCGCGGACGTATGCCTGATGCACCCCGACCACGAGATCGGGTTCGGTCAGGTTGAGGTCTTCGAAGGCGCGATTGAGGAACACCCCGCGCGCATAGAGTTGGGTGCCCATCGCGCCATCGCCGATGAGCACCCGAGCGCGCAGGGCGTCGAGGAAGGACTCGGTCACGGGCAGGGGCTTACTTGCGCGCGGCCGGCGCCTGGGCCTGCCCGGGCGCGGGGACGAGGAGGTCTTCCTTGTCCCACACGAAGTCGTCCTTGCTGTACACGGCCAGTTCGTAGTCCTTGCCCATGAAGATGGCGGACACGGGACAGGCCTCTTCGCAGTACCCGCAGAAGATGCAGCGGGTCTTGTGGATCTGGTACGTCCGGGCATACCGCGGCCCGGCCATCACGCTGCCATCGTTCTCGGCAGGTTCGAGGTAGATCGCGTCGGCCGGGCACGCCACCGCGCAGAGCCCGCACGCCACGCACTTCTCAAGCCCGTGTTCGTCGCGCATCAAGACCTGCTTGCCGCGCCACTTCGGGAACATCGGAACCTTCTCGTCCGGGTAGTTCACGCTGATGGGCTTCTTGAACATGTGCCCGAGCGTGGTCTTGAACCCGACGATCCAGGGACGAATCATCTGTGTGAGCCTCCGGTGGGCCCCGTCGCTCGACCGCAGCACGGAGCCATTGGGCAGTGTAGCAACAAGAACGGGATCCGCGTACAGGAGGCCGCGCGCACACCCCGCGCGGGCCGCTCAGCCGGGCGAGTCCGGGTCACAGTCTTGACTGCTGGCCTGCACGTCCGCCACCCGCGGAGCCTCGAACCATCGCCCATCTTGTCTCCCGCCTGAATGAATAAAGTCTACATTTCTCCCTATACAGGAACTATTGGACAGTGCCGATAACGCACAAATCCGTGTGCTGTAGCCGCACACGGCTGGCCCACGTTTTGCTAAACTAAAGGCAGCCATGAAGCTCACCAGCCTCGTTTCCGCGCTCACCCTGACCGCCGCCCTGTCCTTCGCGTCCACTGCGCAGGCAGCGCCGATCGTCGCCGCCGGTGCGGTCTCTGTGGACGTCTCCGGCTGGACGCCCGCGACCTTCATCAACGTGGGGACCACGTTCACCTTTGGGTCCTCGGAGTTGGCCAGCGGTGCGGGCGACCTCAGTCCCGTTGCCGCCTTGCCCAGCAGCAACGCGAACAAGAACATCGTGACGCAGTCGATCAAGGCGACCGTGGGGTCGCCCGTCACCTTCGACGCGGCGTGGGGCGACTTCTCGGGCACGGTCCGGAGTGCCATCCTGAACCCGGGCAGCAACGAAATCACTCGCTCCTTGACGGTCGTCGCGGTGGGCACGTTCACGCCGCAGGGCCTGCTCTCCTCCTTCTCGGCGGGCCCGATGATTCTCACGTTCTCGCCGAACCAGTCGACATCCGGTGGAGACGACGAGATCGGCTCGGTCGGCGCGTCGTACTCGATTGCCTCGACCAACCGCGGCCGCGTCGTGCCTGAGCCTGCCACGCTCCTCCTTCTGGGTCTGGCGCTCGGATCGGCCGGCGTCCTCCGCCGCCGCTCGTAGGTCGGCTACGCTTCTGGGCTCGAAGGCCGGACACGCGTTCGCGCGTGCCCGGCCTTCGTGTTTGTGGGCAGCGCCTCCTGCCTGCGCTCCCAACCGGCGGACCTGCCGGCATGGCGGGTGACCGGCCCGGGTTTACACTGCGAACGTGCTCCAGGAACCGCGTTTCCTGTCCGCCGAGCAATACCTGCTCGTGACACTCATCGTGCAGCTGGCCGCCATGGCGGCGCTGTCGACGATGCTGGTGCGGTTCCGACGTTTCCGAACCCTGCTCCTGACCGAGCGGCGGGATTGGCCGGAGCGCGTCAAGTTCATCGGCGCACTCGGCATCCCCCTGGCCGCCGGCGTTGCCAGCCGTCTGCTCCTCGGCTATGCGGCTGCCGACGTCTCCCTGGGCGGCGCCTACATGGCCGGGCTGGTCGCCGGCCCGTACGCGGGTGCCATCGTCGGAGCGATGGTCGGCGTGACGGCGTTGGCGGGCGGCGAATGGATTGCCGTGCCGCTCTACGTGGGATGCGGGTTCGCCGGCGGCGGCCTGCGCGAGATTTGCCCCAAGGACGCCATCTGGCACTTCTCGCCCTTCGTGCTGACGGGGTCGCCGCGCTACCTCTGGAAGCTGGTCCGCCGCTTCGAGGTCGACTGGCAGGTGCTGCTCATCGCCGCGCCGCTCGCCCTCGAGGTGCTGCACCAGTTCCTCGGACACCGTTACGGCATGGAGCGCCTGTTCTTCTTCCCCGCGCACTCACCGGGGATGCTCGCGCTCACGCTGCTCGCCACCACCCTCACGGTGGCCATTCCGATCAAGGTGTGGAACTCGGCGCGCATCGAGCACAAGCTGCAGGAACAGGAAGCACTCCTGCTCGAGGCGCGTATCGAGGCGCTCACGAGCCAGATCAATCCGCATTTCCTGTTCAACACCCTGACATCGATCTCGTCGCTGATCCGGACGCGCCCCGATACGGCGCGGATGCTCATCAACCGGCTCGCCGGCCTGCTCCGTCGGCGCCTGCGGGCCCACGACCACTTCGTGACGCTGCGCGACGAGCTGAGCGCCGTCGACGAGTACCTCGACATCGAGTGCGTGCGGTTCGGCCCGTCGCTGCGGGTCGCCAAGGACCTCGACGGGACGACGCTCGACCAGATCGTGCCGAGCATGATCCTGCAGCCCCTGGTCGAGAACTCGATCAAGCACGGCCTGGCCGACAAGATCGGCGAGCGCCTGGTGACCCTGCGCTCCCAGCGCGAGGCGGGGCTGCTCGTGCTGGAGGTCATCGACAATGGCCTGGGCATCGACGACACGCGGCCGGCGCGCAGCGCGGGCAGTGGCAGCGGCATCGGTCTGGCAAACGTGGCCGAACGCCTCAGGGTGATCTACGGGCCGCAGGGACGACTGTCCATCGACAGCACTCCCGAGCAGGGCACGCGGGTGCGGCTCGAGATTCCCGACACGCTCCTTCCCGAACGGCGGACGGCGTAAGATGAAGGTCAGCGTCCTGGTGGTCGACGATGAGCAACTCGCGCGGGAGGAGTTGTGTTACCTCCTGTCGCAGGACGCGGCGGTCGAGGTGGTCGGACAGGCCGACAACGGCATCGCGGCCCTCAGCCTGCTCGAGGACCTCGAGCCCGACATCGTCTTTCTGGACGTCCAGATGCCGGGACTCACCGGCTTCGAGGTCGCGCGGCAGTTCGCCGGGCGCTCCCCGGCGCCCCACATCGTCTTCGTGACGGCGTTCGACCAGTACGCGCTCGATGCCTTCAAGGTCAACGCGGTCGACTACCTGCTCAAGCCGGTCGATCCCGTCCGGCTGGAGGAAGCGCTCGCGCGGGCGCGCCGGCGGGTGGATCGCGTGCGGTCAGGAGCCGTGTCGCCCCAGGCCCTGGCCGAGATCGTGGAGGCGGTGGCCGCGCGCCAGGCGCGCCGATCACCGTTGGTCGTCAAGGTCGACGACCGCATCCTGCTGGTGCAGGCCGATGACCTCGTGTACGCCTCGCTGAACGAGGATGAGGTCACGATCGTAGCCAGTCAGGTGACGGGAACGTCCAGTTACCGGACGCTCGACGAGTTGCAGGCCCAGCTCGACCAGGCCACGTTCTGGCGGGTCCATCGCTCGTATCTCGTCAACATCAACAAGATCAAGGAGATAGTCCCCTGGTTCAGCCGGAATTTCATCCTGAGGATGCGCGACGCGAAGTCGACGGAGATCCCCGTGAGCCGGGCGCAGACCAAACGGCTGCGGGAGTACCTGCAGCTCTGACGCTGGAGGCGAGTCCGTTGCCGGCGGCCCCGCTGGAGGCCAGCCCGTCGGAGATGTCCCTGCTCGAGGCGACCCCGTCCGACATGCCCTCGCCGGAGGCGAGTCCGGCCGGGGCGTCGCCGTTGGTCAGTGCCACTCCGCCGTCCGGCTTCACGCCCGTCGTCGCCCCCGTGACCGCGCAGGCGGCCGACGAGGCGTTGCGCGCGGCGACAGCCGAAGTGCGTCGCCCGTCCATCTGGATGCGGGCCGGCGAAGAGCTGTTCACGTGGTTCAAGACGCTGGCCTCGGCTGCCGTGTACGCCACGCTGATCGTGACGTTCGGGTTCCAGGTGGCGCGCGTCGAGGGCCAGAGCATGGCGCCGACCCTGTCGGACCAGGACCGCCTGATCGTGAACAAGGCCGTCTACAAGATCGGCGAGCCGCAGCGTGGCGACATCGTGATGCTGTGGTACCCGGTCGATCCCGACAAGTCCTTCGTCAAGCGCGTGATCGCCGAGCCGCGCGACCGGGTGCGTATCGTCGACGGCCGCGTCTTCGTCAACGACGTACAGCTCGAGGATGCCTACGTGCCCTCCGAGTACCGGGGGCACGACGACTGGGGTCCACAGGAGATCCCGGAGGGCTACTACTTCGTGATGGGAGACCACCGGAACAACAGTTCCGACAGCCGCCACTGGGGCACGGTGCCCAAGAAGTACATCATCGGCAAGGTGCAGCTGCGGTGGTGGCCGTTGCCCCGAGCGACGGTGTTCGAGTAAGGCAGGCTGCCGGCCACGGGCGACAGGCAGCCTGTCGCCTGTCGCCTGTCGCCGCTCGTCCTAGGCCTCGGTCTTCCCCGCTCCGCCCTCAGCGCCGCTGTCGCCCGCACGCGCGCCGAGTTCACGGTCGATCTCCAGCAGCGCCCGCGGGTCGCTGCCCGCCATCTCCAGCCTGGCGATGACGTCGCGGGCCGACTTCTCCTCCTCGACCTGCTCGGTCACGAACCACTGCAGTTCGACGACGGCCGCGAAGTCCTTCTCCTGCATCGCGATTTCGTACAGGGTGCCGATCTGCGCGCTGACCTGCTCCTCCTGGGCCAGCGACGCGCGGAACACCTCGAGGAGCGTGCGCGCCGGCGTCGTCTCGACATGAATCTGCCGCAGCGTGACCCCGTGGTTGCGCGTGTGGATGAAGTCGAACAGGCGCAGCGCGTGCCCGCGTTCCTCCTCGCTCTGCACCCGGAACCAGTGGGCCGCGCCCGGGAAGTTCAGCTCCTCGCACACCCCCGACATCCCGAGGTAGCTGTGCGATGCCGACAGCTCGTTGTTGACCTGGTCGTTGATGGCGTCGTACACCCGCGAACTCATGCGTCTCTCCTCGACGCGCGTGGTCGGGGCTCGCCTGGGCGCAGCCACGCGACCGTCGCGCGAATCAGTGTCTGGTGACCGGACGAGGCCGCGCCTCGCCTATCCGTTCTCGTATAGCCGATCGACCACGGCCTGCCAACGGTCGAGCACGACCCGCCGCCGCAGCTTCAGCGTCGGCGTCAGTTCGCCCCCGGCAATGGTGAACTCGGTGGGCAGCAGGGCCACCTTCTTCAGCCGTTCGAACTGCGCGAGGTCGTGGTTGAGGGGCTCGACCACTTCCTGGTAGAGCGAGACCACGTCCTCGCGGACGACCAGTTCCTCGCGCGTGCCGCCAGGCATGCCCAGCACCTTCAACCGGTGCTCGAGCTGCGCGAAGTTCGGCACGATGAGCACCGCCGGGAACTTGCGGGCCTCGCCCACGATCATCGCCTCGGCGACGAGCGGGTGCTTCTTCAGGAGCGACTCGATCGGCGCCGGTGCGATCTTCTTGCCGCCGGAGGTCACCAGCAGTTCCTTCTTGCGGTCCGTGATCGTCAGGTAGCCGTCGTCGCTCAGGGCGCCGATGTCGCCGGTGTGGAACCAGCCGTCCGGCTCGAGGACGGCGGCGGTGTCGTCGGGGCGCTGCCAGTACCCCTTCATGATGTTCGGCCCGCGCGCCATGATCTCGCCGTCCTCGGCGATGGCCACCTCCACGCCATCGACCGTGCACCCGACGGTCCCGAAGCGCGGACGGGGGCGCGGGTTGACGGTGAGGACCGGCGACGTCTCTGTAAGGCCGTAGCCCTCGATGAGGGGCACACCCACGGCGTTGAAGAACACGGCGATGTGCGCCGGCAGCGGCGCGCTCCCCGATACCGCGAGCTTCAGGCGCCCGCCGACCTTCTCGCGAATCTTCGCGGCGACGAGGCTGTCGGCCACGGCCTCCTGCATCTTGAGCAGCGGCGACAGGGCGCGGCCGGAGACCCGCGCGGCCGACGCCTGGGTGCCGACACGGACCGCCCACTCGAAGAGCCGACGCCGGAAGGCCGGCGCGGCAGCCACGGCCTCGTGGATCTTCGCGTGCAACTTCTCGTACACACGCGGCACGCCCGTCATCACCGTGGGGCGCGCCAGTTGCAGGTCCCGCGCGAGTGTGTCGAGCGACTCGGCATGGCACACCGAGAGGCCCTCGTACATGTAGAGGTAGGTGACCATCCGCTCGAACACGTGACTGAGCGGCAGGTAGCTGAGCGCCACGTCCTGCGGCGTGAGCTCGAGCACCGGCGAGACGGCGCGCAGGTTCGAGAGCACGTTCTCGTGGGTGAGCATCACGCCCTTCGGCTCACCCGTCGTGCCGGAGGTGTAGATGATGGTCAGCAGGTCGTCGGGCTTGACGGCAGCGATGCCCGCCTCGTAGCGCGCGACGGCGCCCGCATCGGACGCCAGCGCGGTCCCGCGGGTCACGAGGGTCTCGAGGCGCAACACCGTGTGACTGCCGCGCACGGCGGCCGGCGGCACCTCGTCGGTGAACACCGCGATGAACTCGAGTTCCGGGATCAGGTGGCGGACCGACAGGATCTTCTCGGCCTGCGTGGCGTCGGACACGAACACGCCACGCGCGCCCGAGTCCTGCAGGATGAACCGCGCCTGCTGGCCCGAGATGGTCGGGTAGATCGGCACGGTAACCAGCCGCGCGGTCACGATGCCCATGTCGGCCATGACCCACTCCTGCCGCGTCTCCGACATGATCGCCACGCGATCACCGGGCGCCATGCCCATGTCCTCGAGCGCGAGCCCGATGGCGCGTACGCGCTCGACGAAGCTTGCCGTCGAGCAGGGCGTCAGTCCCGCTGCGGTGCAGGCCTGCAGCAGATCAGGGCGTGGATGGGTCCTCAGTAAGTCCGCCGGCAACTGCGCCAGGGACGTGACCCGGGCGGTGATGGAGGCCGGGAAGCGAAAGGGTCGGGCTTGCGATGCGACGGCGACGGGCATGCGGGGCACCTCGGGTCCGGAGTCCCGGCCGACACGGCCGGGCGCCGCCCCTCTGGATCAGGATGTGGATACCTTGAAGGTACCACTTTGTCCGCCACGCTTCTCGACCAGGCGGACCTGCTCGATGACCATGGTCTTGTCGACGGCCTTGAGCATGTCGTACACGGTGAGTCCGGCCACGGCCACGGCCGTGAGGGCCTCCATCTCCACGCCCGTCCTGCCCGTCGTGCGGACGGCGGCCTCGATCGCGATGCCACCACGCGCGAGTTCGACCGAGACCTGCACGCCGCTCAACGGCAGCGGGTGGCACAGGGGAATCAGCGTGGCCGTGGCCTTGGCGGCCATGATGCCCGCGAGGCGCGCAGCCTGCAGGGGGTCGCCCTTCTTGACGGCGCCATCGCGCACGAGGCGGCGCGCGGCCAGCGAGACGCGAACGAAGCCGCGGGCGATGGCGAGGCGATCGGTCTCGGGCTTGGCCGAGACGTCGACCATGCGCACGCGCCCCTCGGCGTCGGCATGCGTCAACCTGCGCGGCTTACGGGGCGACGTAGCCATGGGCCAGGAAGAACGACAGGCTCTCGAAGGTCACGGTCAGATCCATGCTCTTCAACTTGACGTGGGCCGGTACGCGCAGGTTGCCCGGCGAGAAGTTCAGGATGGCGCGGATGCCCGTCGCGACCACGGCGTCGACCGTGGGCTGGGCGGCATCGGCGGGCACGGTGATGACGGCGATGTCGATCTTCTCCCGCTCGACCAGGCGCTCCAGGTCGCGCGCGTGGCGAATCGGCACGCCGGTCCTCGAGTACTGCCCCACCTTCTCGCGGGCGGTGTCGAGCAGCGACACCACGTCGAAGCCATCGCCGCGAAAACCCGGGTAGTCCGCCAGCGCGAGGCCCAGGTTGCCCGCGCCGATGATGACCACCTTGATGCTCCGATCGAGCCCCAGGATCTGCTTCAGGTGCCGCTTCAGGTCCTTGACGTAGTACCCGACGCCGCGGATGCCGAACTCGCCGAAATGCGCCAGGTCCTTGCGGATCTGGGCGGCATTGAGTTGGAACTGGGCCTCGAGGCCCTGCGACGAGATCGTCTTGACGCCTGCCCCGTCCAGCGCTTCGAGGCAGCGCAGGTACACCGACAGCCGGGCCGTGGTCAACTCCGAGACCTGATCCCCACCGGACCGGGCGCGCTCGATATCCGACACGGGGAACAGGATAAGGCAAGGCCCCTCCGCACGCTTCCCTTGTCCCTCGTCGCGTGATCTGAGGTATACCTGCCCCCCATGTCCCAGCCCGCGTTCACCCCGTATGTGCCCCCGGACCAGGCGCCGCCGGAGTTCACGGCCAAGGCCGTCCTGCTCGGGGCGTTGTTCGGCCTGCTGTTCGGTGCCTCCACCGTGTATCTCGGGTTGCGTGCGGGGCTGACGGTGAGCGCCTCGATCCCGATCGCGGTGCTCGCCATCTCCGTCCTGAAGAAGTTCGGTGGCTCGACCATCCTCGAGAACAACATCGTCCAGACCATCGGTTCGGCCGGCGAGTCGGTGGCCGCCGGCGTGGTCTTCACGATTCCCGCCCTGATCTTCCTCACGCCATACGGCCCGGCCTACTTCAACTACTTCCAGATCACGATGCTCGCCTTCGCGGGCGGGATCCTCGGCGTCCTGCTGATGGTGCCGCTCCGCCGCGCGCTGATCGTCAAGGAACACGGCGTGCTGCCCTATCCCGAGGGCGCCGCCTGCGCCGACGTGCTGATCGCGGGAGAACGCGGCGGGCAGTTGGCCTCGCTGGTGTTTCAGGGCCTCGGCATCGGCGCGCTCTTCAAGGCCCTGCCCTGGATCTTCCAGGTGGTGCGGACCGAGGTCGGGTACACGACGCCCAGGACCAGCGCCTTCCCGAATGCGACGATGAACGTCGACATCTCGCCCGAGTACATGGGCGTGGGCTACGTGATCGGCCCCCGCATCGCCGGCGAGATGGTGGCCGGGGGCGTGCTGTCGTGGATGGTGCTGCTGCCGCTGCTCACCATCCTCGGCGCCTACATGCCGACGCCCTTCCCGCCGGCACCCGCCGACGGCCTGCGCATCGTGGACATGGCGCCGGGCCAGATCTGGAGCCAGTACATCCGCTACATCGGCGCGGGCGCCGTCCTCGCCGCCGGCCTCATCACGCTGGCGCGCACGATCCCGACCATCATCGGCTCGTTCCGCGACTCGGTGAAGGACTTCCGCGCCGAGAACGCCGGCCGCACCCAGCTGCGCACCGAGCGCGACTTGCCCGTCGCGGTGGTGCTCGGCGGCACACTGCTGCTCGCCGTGGTGCTGGCCGTCGCCCCGGGACTGCCCACCCAGGGCAATCCCCTGGCGGCCGCCCTGGTGATCATCTTCGGCTTCTTCTTCGTGACGGTCGCCTCGCGCATCGTCGGCCTGATCGGGAGTTCGTCGAGCCCCGTCTCGGGCATGACCATCGCGACGCTGATCCTCACGTGCACGATCTTCGTCAGCATCGGCTGGACCGGCGACGCGTACGCCCCGATCGCGCTGACCGTCGGCGCGCTCGTGTGCATCGCCGCCGCCAACGCCGGCGCCACGTCACAGGACCTCAAGACGGGTTTTCTGGTGGGCGCCACGCCGCGCGCGCAGCAGATTGGCCTGGTGATCGGCGTCATCGTGTCGGCGCTCATCATCGGCATGACGACGCTGTACCTCCACAAGGTGATGGTGATCGGGTCCAACGCGCTGCCGGCGCCGCAGGCGACGCTGATGTCCACGATCATCCGCGGACTCCTCAGCCAGAACCTGCCGTGGGGGCTGGTCCTCACCGGCGTGTTCATCGCGGTGACCATGGAGTTGTGCGGCGTCCGGTCGCTGTCGTTCGCCGTGGGCGCCTACCTGCCCATCGCGACGACCGCCCCGATCTTCGTCGGCGGCGTGGTGCGGTGGCTCGTCGAACGCTCGACGGGCCAGCACGAGGAGTCGGAAGTGAGCGCCGGCACCCTGTTCAGTTCCGGCCTCATCGCCGGCGGCTCCATCGCCGGCATCGTGTACGCGGTGCTCTACGGCTCACGCGAGTACATGCCCACCGCCCTGCGGGTCGAGGATGCCCAGGAGAGCCTCGGGCGCATCCCGGCGCTCCACGAGGGGGTCACCGGTCACCTGGTCGGGCTGGCCGTCTTCCTGGCCCTCGGCGTGATTCTGGCCCGCGTCGGTCGGCGCCGCGTCAACTGAGTCGGCTCGGCAGGCGTCGTTACTGGATATGGTCTTTCGTGTCCTCGTTGCCGCACTCGTCACGGCGCTGGCCGGCGCCATGCCGGTCCATGCCCAGTTGCGTGCGGAGATCTCGTCGGGACGCAAGGCTGCCACGCTCGACGCCTTGGCGGCCTACCCGGGCTTCTACCACCTGCAGGCCGTCCGGGTCCGCGGCAAGCTGGTCACCGACCAGGTGGGCACGGCCCTGCTGAGCGGCCAGACACGCCTGCTGACGGTCGGGGACGCGGCGGTCGCCCAGGTCGAAGGCGACGTCGAGGCGACGGGCACGTTCATCGACGTCGGCCGCCTGCAGCAGGACGACCAGCGGGTGGGCACCTACGGCCTCGCAGCCCTGTCGCAGAAGGTGTTGCAGCGCGACTGGCCCGGGCAGAACGAACTGCCCGTGCTCCTCGTGTCGGAGGTCAAGAAAGCCGAACCGCTGACCGCGGCCTCGGTGCGGGCCCTGGCGCTCGAACCCGCGAAGTACGAGGGTCAGCCCGTGACGATCAGTGGCCGGTTCCGCGGCCGCAACCTGTTCGGCGACCAGCCTGCGGCCCCGGCGCGCAGCAAGTTCGACTTCGTCATCCAGTTGGCCGACGCGAGCGTGTGGGTGGTCGGCCGTCGTCCCAAGGGGGTGGGCTTCGACCTGAACGTGGAAGCCCGCGTCGACACAGGCCGCTGGCTCGAGATCCAGGGCGACGTCCGCACGGCCAAGGGCCTCGTCTACATCGAGGCCATCGCCATCAAGGCAACGCAGCCGGTGTCGGACTCGGGGCCGGTCGAGACGGTCACCGAGGTCGCCCCCCCTCCGCCGGCCCCGCAGGTCGTCTTCAGCACGCCGACGGCCAACGAGATCGACGTGTCGGCGGAGGCGCGGGTCCGCATCCAGTTCTCGCGCGACATGACCGCCGAGTCGTTCAAGGGCAACGTGCAGGCCGCCTACGACCCGCGGGAAGCGGCCGAGCGCGGCATCCCCCAGGTGCCGCCGCCGCCCTTCGTGGCGACCTACGACCAGGGACGCCGGATGCTGGAACTGAAGTTCTCAGGGCCGTTCGAGCGGTTCCGCACCGTGATCATCCGGCTCGCGCCCGGCATCATCGCCTTCGACAAGCAGCCGCTGGTGCCCTACGAGTTGCGGTTCACGGTCGGCGGCTGAGCGGGCGCCGCCCCGGCCCTGTCTACCGCCATGTCGATCAGCAGGCGCGCGATGGACGCCCACGCGCGCTCGGCACGTACGGCCGCACGCACGTCGGCCAACCGACGGGCCTGGTCGGCGGCATGCCCGAGCAGCGAGACGATCTCCTCAGCCACGCGCGGCGCCTGACAGGCCTCGTCCAGGAGTTCCGGCACCACCGCGTCTGCCGCCACGCGGTTCGCCCACGCGTCGAACGGCACCAACCGGCCGCCGAGACGCGGGGCCACCATGCGCGCCAGGCGTTCACGCCACGGGCGGCGTCGCGCGAGTAACGCCGGCGTGCCCAGCAGGGCGGCCAGCAACGTCGTCTCGCCGTCGCCACAGATCACGACATCGGCTGCCGTCACGCTGGTCCGTGGCGCCCCGACCTGCATCGCCTCGCCAGGCACCGCTCCGAAGAGACGACGCAGGGCCATCGCTTCGGTCGGGTCGGCGGCCCCTATCGCCACCTGGAGAGGTTCGCCTGCGGCCTGGACCTGGCGCACGGCATCGCGCACGAGCGGAACCAGGGCGCGCAGCGGTGCCGCCCCCGCCGTCGCGCAGACGGCCACCACCGAGTGATCCTCGGTGAGGCCCAGTTCTCGACGCGCGGCCGCCCGGTCGGCCGCCAGGGGAAGCGTCACGTCGTCGGCGAGCGGGTGGCTCACTCGCTGGACGCGCGCGCCCGCAGCCACCAGGTCGTCGACGTCGTCCACCGGGGATGCGATGACCAGATCGCATGTCGCGGCGAGTCGCCCCCCCGCCCACGGCCACTGGATACCATCCGTGCGGGGCATGGCGGCCACGGTGACGCGCTGCCTGCGCAATCGCCGCCCGAGCCGCGCCTGCTGCCACCGCCCGCCGCCGACCAGGAGCGCGGCGTCGACAGGTGTGCGCGTGAGCGCCGCCTCGAGTGGCCCTGCGCGCGTGATGTCGGGGACGTCCTCGCCGGCCAGCGAGGCGCCGCCGAGCCGCGAGACGTCGAGCGATGGCATCACCGCCCGCAGGGCCCGCACCACACCGACCGCCGTCGCATCGGCGGCCGGATCGAGTACCGCCACGAGAAGATGCAGCACGGATTCAGGCCGGCTGGTCGCCGAGCAGCGCGCGGCGACGCTGTGCGAACAGCCGCTTGAGGGTGCCGACCACCATGCCGAGCACCACGAGGCACACGACGAAGGCCACGGCGACAACGCCGAGGGCGAGGATGGGATACTTCAGCGCCAGCCCGGCCAGCACCAGGACGAAGGCGTCTTCGGACAGGCTCAGGATCCAGTTGGAGAACGGCTCTGGACTGGCGTTCACGGTGACGCGCGCCCCCGCCTTGGTCAGGTGACTCGACGCGGCCAGCCCTCCGCCGAGGAGGGCGACGATGCCCTGCATCATCGGGTTGGCCTCGCCGAGCGTGCTCACCGCGATGAGCGCGCCGCCGAGGGGGCGGATGGCGGTGTGCACGCCGTCCCACAGGGTGTCGACCCAGGGAATCTTGTCGGCCACGAACTCGATCACGAAGAGCGCGAGCGACGAGTAGATCACGATGTCGTGGTCGAAGACCTTGAACTGCTCGGGCAGCGACACCCAGCCGTAGCGTGCCGCAAGGCCGAGGATGCCGACCGTGGCGTACAGGTTCACGCCCGCGGCCATCGAGAAGCCGAGCGTGCGACCGAGCGTCACGAGGATGTCCATGTCTGCGCTCCCCCCGAGGCGCGCGTCGGCGCCCCTGCGGCTTCAGGCTACCGCGAAGCGTGGCCTGGTGGTTGGACGAGGCCAGGGACCGGGCTCGGAGCGCCGGTCCTGGCTGCGGCGTGACGGCGCTGCGAGTTCAGTGGCGGGTCGCGGCGGCGTCGGCGGCGGCGGCCTCGGCCAGCAGGCGGGCGACTTCGTTCCTCACGCGTTCGGTGAGCTGGTCGCGCTGCGCGATCTGCAGCCCGGTCGTCTCGATGGGCGGCCCGAAGTGCACGCGGACCGTCGTCGGCCAGATGAGCGGGCTGCCTGGGCGCATGGCGCGCGCCGCCCCGAAGATGGCCGCTGGCACGATGGGCGCCTGCGCCTTCAGGGCAAGGACGAAGGCGCCCTTCTTGAAGGGCAGCAGTTCGCCCGTGCGGCTGCGGGTGCCCTCGGGGAACATCAGCAGCGAGTTCCCGGACTGCACACTGGCCGCCGCGCGGTCGATGGCCTGGGTGGCGCGCTCGCGATGCTCGCGCTCGATGGGCACGAAGCCGACCTGGTCGAAGCCGCGGCCGAGGATCGGCGTCTTGCGGAGCACCGCCTTGTACACCACCTTGAGCTTCGGCGTCAGGCTGCGCAGCACCGCGAACAGGATCGGCGGCTCGACGTTGCTGGCGTGATTGACCGTGTACAGCGCCGACCGGTGATGCTGGATGTACTCCGCCCCGGCCACCTCGGCCTTGATGCCCAGGATGCCCATCGCGATCCGGATGCAGTTGATGCCGAGGGCGATGAGGTGCGCGTGCGTGTTGGTCGCGAGGGCGATCAGGAGGGCGGGCGTGCCGATGATCACGATGTAGCCGATCACGAACACGTAGGCGACGAGGCTGCGGAAGGCGGTGATCAGCGTGAACACGTGGGCAATGATCTCGGCGCGGGCGTCGCGGGCGCTCTACGCGAAAGAGCCCGGCGGTCTTGCGACCACCGGGCTCCCTGCGGTTTCATCGGGAACCGTTGTCTGTGCGGAACCTAGTTGCCGCTGAGGGCGCGGCGAGCCGTTGCACGAGACGCGATCGCCACCTTCGGCGCGGCCACCTTGGCCGCCATCGCGGCCGCGGGCCGGCGGGCCGGCGTGGTCTCGTCCTTGGTCTTGAAGCACCGGCACAACGCCTCGTCGACCATGGTCTCGACGCCGGCCATCGGCTGGTGGGTCACTTCGGAGATTTCAGAGATGACGAGGAAGCGGGCCCGATCGAGCATGCGCTTCTCGCGGAAGGAGAGGTTCTTCGACTTGCTGAGATAACACAGACTCTTCAACACCTCGACCACGTCGTAGATGGAGCCGGTCCGCATCCGATCCGAATTGTCCTTGAAGCGACCCTTCCAGTTCTGGTGACTGTCGATGTTGCCGTCGGAAAGCAACCCGTACAGCTTCTGGATTTCTTCGTCGCATACTGCGCGGCGAAGGCCGACGCTCTCGACGTTGTTGACGGGCACGAGCACCGTCGTCTCGTTTGCCACCATGCGCAATTGATAGAAATCGCACACGGTTCCCAGAATCGTCTTGGTCTCGATTCGTTCTACGACACCGAGTCCATGATTCGGGTAGATGACCTTGTCACCGACCTGAAATGTCACAGGCACCCCTCTCTCCGGAATGATGCACAGGTAGCGGTTCCAGCGATATGGTCCGAGAAACGCTGTCAGTATAGCGCACATTCACCACTCAGCCGCGCCGAACTGTCCCGAACGCCAACCAGGCGGGCCGTCATGGCGTCGTAAGGGCGCCGCGAGGCCTACCATTGCTCCCGTGGAGACCGTTCCCCCAATGCCCATCAGCCTGATCCGTGTCCTCGGGACCTGCAGCGTCGCCGCCGCCCTGCTCCTGGCGCCTTTGGCCACGCCGGCCGCCGCGGTGGCCCCGACCGAGGCCGCCGATGGCCAGCCGACCCTGGCGCCCTACGTCCCCACGCCGCAGGACGTCGTCGAGCGGATGCTGTCGATGGCGTCGGTCGGAGCCAACGATGTGGTGATCGACCTCGGGTCGGGCGACGGGCGACTCGTCATCACCGCCGCGAAGAAGTTCGGCGCGCGGGGCGTCGGCATCGACATCGACCCGGCCCGGATTGCGGAAGGCCAGGCCAACGCCCGGGCGGCCGGCGTGGAGGGCCGCGTGGAATTCCGGCAGCAGGACGCCCTGCAGGCGGACCTGTCGCAGGCCACGGTCGTGACGTTGTACCTGCTCTCGTCCTCCAACGTGAAGCTGCGCCCGAGGCTCGTCGGCCAGTTGAAGCCCGGGTCCCGCATCGTGTCGCACCAGTTCGGGATGGGCGACTGGCCCCCGGACAAGGTCGACACGTTCACGGACGCCAACGGAACGAGTCGGACCCTCTACCTCTGGACGGTCGGCGCCAACACGCCCAGGCCCTGAGGCGCGGCTCGCCCACACGACGCGGCCGTGTTTTGGTAGACTGCCGCACTACGCCCGCTTGGCGAAATGGCAGACGCAGGGGACTCAAAATCCCCCGCCCGCAAGGGCATCTCGGTTCGAGTCCGAGAGCGGGCACCACGGCTTCTCCCCCGCACCCATGACCCCCAGGGCCTGGCCTCCTCGTCGCTGCGGCGAGCCTCTGGGCGACGATGGCGCTCGTGGTCGGGGCTTCCTGGCCGCAGCACGGGCCTCGCGCGGCCTTCCTTCTGGTGTGGGCGCTCGGAGCCACGGCGCTCCTGTGGCTGTCCACCGCCGCTCCACGTCCTGACCTGAATGCCCCCCTCTGCGCCAAGCAACGATGGCGCTCGACCCGCGCCAGGCACGCCCCTCCGAACCCTCGCGGGCCTTGCTGGGTACGCGTGTGGGCGGCGCGGTAGCTGTTGCCGGGCCGGGTGGCCCATTCCGGTCGAGCCGGCGCCCTTGCGGCTACTCCGTGACGCGCTCGCGGCCGGCAGGGTCGCTTCGACCGCGACAGAGGCTTTTCAAGACGGCGAGCTTCTTGGTCGTTTACCACAAGGCGAGTGCGGCTTCCATGGCCTCGTGGACGGTGGCAGCGGCTGTCGCGTCGAGGCAGCGATCGGGTGGGAAGGCCTCGCGCACAGCTGCCGGCAGTTTCCGCGTCTGCTGCTCGCGGATGCTCAGGGCTGGCACCAAAGCCTGTCCGTCTGGTGTGGAACGGCAGCCGCGCTGGTCGTGAATGACGACCGACCGCTCCCGAATTTTCTATCGTTCGACCACATCCTGACAGATCCGCGAGTTCACGTCGAAGGACTGGACGCCCGCGCGGCGTGGCCGCCCCTGCTTCGTCCGGGGGTACTGGCGGGCCTGGACGGCTACGACGCCTGGGAGCGCGCGGTATTGACGCAGTATCTGGCACGCGTCGGCCAGGGCGTGTCCCTGTCGAGCGCCCTCCTTGCTATTGTCGACTTCACCGAAGCCGTTCGCGCCTGGAGCGCGCCGGACGAGGCTCTCCCCGCACTGATTCTGGCGCGTTCGCAGCCATCCGGGGCGATGGCGTGGGCCCCTGAGGGGCCGTTCGACGACGATGCCTCATTTATCTCATTCGACCTAATTGAGCGTATCCCCACAGCATGGCGCCCCGCACACTGGCCGGACGGCCTCACCGACCCCACGCACGATGACAGGCCGCTGACGCGGGCGCGCGCCGAGTTCGCGCTGTGCCGCTACCTGGGCACCCGCCTGGTGGCGTCGTGGGTCGCGTACCAGGGCGGCGGCCTTCGATCCGTCGCTGCGTCCGTGATGGCGTGCTACGCGTTGGCGGTGGAGGCGCTCGCCTCACGCGCGGAACACGCTCCAACAATCGGTCACATGACCGATTCAATTAGGGCCACGGACTGGCTGGTTCTCCATCTCCTCGACCGTCAGGACTGGGCCTCCTGGTGCAGTCAGGTCGAAGACCACGGAAACGCCACGCGATTGCGGTCATGGGTCGCGGCGGCTGACCGGCGGCTGAATGACCTGCCATGGCCCTCCCCCACCGCCTCATCGCCCGCGTCCTGAGTCAGCGGCGGGGGTGACGAGCGGGTGCCGGTGGCGGTTCAGGCCCGGACGTCCCGGAGAGCGCCGCCAGTGCCGCCTCGGCGGCGGCCACGACCTCACGCTGGTGTGCGGCATCGCGGGCCGCGGCCTCGAGGGCATTGCGGCCCGCCTCCAGTGCCTGCGTGGCGGCCCCCACCCGCAGGCGAGCGGCGTCGAGGTCGCGTTCGGCGTCGGCCAGGACCTCCGAGGCGGCGCTGAGGGCCCGCTCGAGTTCGGCGAAGCGCTCCCGAGACAGGTCCTCGTGCGCCCGGGCCTCCGCAAGGAGGACCTCAGCCTCCACCCGACGCGGGTCGGGCGTCGTGGGACTCGGCCCCTCTGCTGGCGCCTGACGGGCGACGATCTCGAACCGGCGGACCGGGGTGGGCTCGGCCGGCAGTACCAGCCCCGCGAGCGCCTGCAGTCCCGGCAGGGGCACATCGTCCGTGAGATGGCCGTGCGGCAGTCGCCCCTCGCGGCCGTGGGCAGCCAGTGCCTCGAATGACGCGCGAAGCGGCCCGGACAGGCCGTCGGCCGTGCCCAGCGACTCCGCCGACGCGATCGCCAGCGCCTGCTCGACGGCCGCACGCACCGCCTCGTCGCGGAGGGCCATCGTGCTCGGCAGGTCGGCGTCGGGATCGCCGAGGAGCCGCGCCTGCTGCGCCGCGCGGGCCGCGGTCCCGGCGTCGAGCAGTTGGTCGTAAACGGGGCGCGCGCGCCAGAAGACCTGATTGACGAGATGGGCCGTTCGCGAGGGCTTCTGAGCCCCACCGATACCCGCGGCGACGTCCTTGTGGCCGCTCCCCTTCAGCTGCGAGACGGCGAGTCGGCGGCGGGCGATGAACTCCGCCAGCGGGCCCTGATAGAGCGAGGCCAGGGCCGCGCTGCTGTCGATCATCGCGACCTCGTCTCCGGATGTGCAGGCATCAGCAGAGCGACAGGCCTTCGGCCCGCAACCAGGCACGCGATGCCGCATAGTCGGGGCACACGGCCGCCACTTCGGCCCAGAACCGGGGTGAGTGGTTGGGTTGGCGCAGGTGCATCAGCTCATGGAGCAGGACGTAGTCGCACACGGCCGTCGGCATCTGCAGCAGGCGCCAGTTCAGCGCGATGTTGCCATCGCGCGAACAGGATCCCCAGCGGGAACGCTGGCTCCGCACGGTGACCCGAGCGACCTCGAGGCCGTGACGCGCCGCGAAGGCCAGCAAGCGAGGCGGCAGTTCGGCGGCGGCGCGGGCGCGCATGAGCGGTTCGATCACGGGGCGATAGTCATCGCGCACCGGCGCAGTCGCCACGAGGTCCCCGCACCGGACCGACACGTGCGACGCGTCGACCGACGACACGTCCACGGCGACGTGGACGCCCCGCCACCAGACCCGCTGCCCGGCGCGCCATCGCAGGTCGTGGCGGCGGCCGGCGATTTCCTCCCGGCGCTCGTCGATCCAGCGCGTGCGCGTCCGCACGAAGGCCTCGGCCTCCCGCCGCGACCCGTAGCGCGGAATGGTCACGCGGACGGTGGCATCGGGCAGGACGCGCAGGATGTAGCGGCGTGCGCGGCCGTTGCGCACGAAGGTCAGCGCGGGCGGCGGCATCGGGACCACCGGCATGCCGGTGGCCGCGTCGTCGCGCTCGCCACACTCGCGCCAGGCGAACGACAACTGCTGCGCCGGACGGCTCACACCTGCTCCTTGCGCCGCGACGCGACCAATGCCTGGGCGCGCATGCAGCCACCGCACCGCTGCCAGACCTGGCGCGTGACCGGCTGGCGGGCCGCCTGGTCGTCCTCGAAGACGTCGGTCATCGCTGCCACGAAGCCCGTGTCGCACAGGCACACGCTCGTCTCCTCGTTGTGGGCGAAGAACGGTTGTCGAAGTTGCTGGTGCCCACGGTACACCAGCCGCCCTCGATCGGCATGACGTCCTGATGCCGCCTCGCGTGGTGAGGCCCGGACGGTCGCACGGCCGGGCGCGCCGCGTGGCCGGCGAGTGTGACGGCGTTGTGTATCATCGCGGCGTGTTCGCAATCAACGCCATCCATACGCTGGCTTTCGCCGGCGTCGTGTTGTTTGCCGGCTATGCGATCCGGCGCCGCCTGCGGTGGCTGGCGCGACTCAACATCCCCGCGCCGGTCATCGGCGGCCTCCTCGTGTCGGTGGCCATGACCATCGGGCATGCGCGCGGGCAGGTGCCCTTCACCTTCGACACGACGCTTCGCGACCCGCTGATGATCGCGTTCTTCACGAGCGTCGGCTTCGGCGCGAGTGTCGGACTGCTGAAGCGGGGCGGCCCGCTCGTCGTCGTGTTCCTCGCCGCATCCGCCGCCTTCACCATCCTCCAGAACGTGCTGGGCGTGGGCGTCGCGCGCCTGCTCGGCCAGCCGCCGCTGTTCGGCGTGCTCGCCGGTTCGGTCACCCTGGCCGGCGGCCCAGCGACCGGCCTCGCGTTCGCGCCGTTGTTCGAACAGGCCGGCGTTGCCGGCGCCGAGACCATCGCCGTCGCGGCCGCCATGGCCGGCATCGTCTCGGGCGGCCTGCTGGGCGGCCCGGTCGGCACGTGGCTCATCGAGCGGCGCCTGCAGCGGGAGCAGCGGTCCGGCGGCGGGCACGAAGACCTCGTGGCCCAGCACGTCGTCGAGTCCGCCCTGCCCGGATCCGCCCAGGCTCCCGGGAATGAGGATCGGGAAGCCTACGCCTTACTGAAGGCGACCGCCCTCCTGCTCTTCGCGATGTGGGTCGGCGCGGGCATCAGCGACTGGCTGACGGCGATGGGCGTGATCCTGCCGCGCTACATCGGCGCCATGCTCGCGGCGATCGTGCTGCGGAACCTCGACGAGTTCACCGGATGGTTCGGCATCTCGCAGGCGATCATCGACGACCTCGGCACGGTCGCCCTCGCCTTCTTCATCGCCATCGCGCTCATGACGCTCAAGCTGTGGCAACTGGCCGGCCTTGCCCTGCCGCTCGCCGTGATGCTCGTCGTGCAGGTCGTGTTCGTGGCGCTGCTCGCGCCCCCGATCATCTTCCGGCTCATGGGGCGCGACTACGACGCGGCCGTCATGTCGAGCGGGTTCATCGGCTTCATGCTCGGCACCACCGCCAACGCCATGGCCAACATGGAGGCGCTCTCGGAGCGGTACGGCCCCGCGCCCCGCGCCTTCCTCGTGGTGCCCATGGTCGGCGCGTTCTTCATCGACGTCGTGAACAACGTCGTCATCACCACGTTCCTCAACATCTACCGGTAACGCCTCACTCCCCGCCGTCCCCCGCGTTCGCGCCGGCCGGCACTGCCGCTCAGGGCATCGCCTGCGCGGGCGCGAGGCGCCCGAGGCGCTGCTTCACCGCGACGAACTCGGCGCTGTCGGGCCGGCCCGGCCCCGGCGTCCCGATCATGCGGTCGAGGTCGCGGACGCGGCTCTTCGGGTCGGGGTGCGTGGACAGGAAACGCACCACGGCATTGGGTGAGCGCGCCTGCTGGGCGTCCAGCATCTGCATGAACTCGAGCAGGCCCCGCGGGTCGTACCCGGCCTGCTCCAGGAGCCGCACGCCCTCGCGATCGGCCTGCTTCTCGTCGTTGCGGGAGAACTTGAGCATCACGCTGCCGGCAGTGACCATCGCCGCAAGGTTCACCACCTGCGCGCGCCAGTCGTCTTCACGGGCGTCCATGGCCGCGCCGAGCGCCAGCAGGATGCCGGTGGTCACGAGGCTCTTGGTCAGGTGCCTGGCGGAGTGCCGGCCGGCGACATGGGCAATCTCGTGGGCGAGGACGCCGGCCACCTGCGCCTCGGTCCCGGCCGCGTCGAGCACGCCGCGATTGATCCAGATGGGCCCGCCGGGCAGTGCGAAGGCATTGAGGTCGCGGTAATCGGCCGTCGTGAAGCTGTACGGGTAATCCGCACCTGACGCATGGCTGGCCAGCTCGCGGCCGAGCGATTCGACGTACTGCCGCACGGCGTGGTCACGCACCACGGGGACCTCGCGCAGCAGTTCGGCCTGCGCGTCGCGTCCCATCTGGATCTCGTCCTGCACCGAGAGCAGCGAAATCGCGGCGACGCTCCCTGATCCCAGGGCCACCGCCAGGGTGATCGCCGTCGTCGACCGCGCGACACGGGAGATGAGGGTAGGCATGGCCGGCACCTCTGCAAGCGGGTTGCCATCGCCGAGTCCGCTCCCCGTCTGGAGAAACGGACACTGCAGCCTGGTCCACGCGCACCCAACGGCGCCTTCGGTTGACGCTGCGTAGTCCGTAGGATACAAACCGCTGGTGACTGAACCAGAACGCCCAGCCGGCGCGCCCTCCGGGAGTCCGACCCCGGAAGAAATCAGCGCGCGCCTCGAGGCGCTCCTGAAGCGAACCCATGCCCTTCGCGCCGAGCGCGCGGCGGCCCCGCAAGGGCCGCCGCTCAGCGTGACCTGGCCACCGCCCGACCGCGAACTCGACGGGTACGACGTCGTCGACGTGCCGGAAGAGACACGAGCGCGCACCCAGGTCGCTCCGGCCGCCGCCGCGGAGGCCCCGGCGCCCGAGACGCCCGCTGAGTCGGCGCCGGCGCCGGCATTCACACGCCCCGACTGGAGTGCCTTGCGCCTGAGGACACCTCCGGCGGAGCCGCCGGCCCGCTCGACGTGGTCAGGCCCGCTCGTCGCGCTGCTCGCCCTGCTCGCCGTCGCCGAGGGTGCCTACATCTGGTACCTCCGCGCCGCCCGTCCGGTCGTCGAAGACGGGCATCTGCGGGTCGACGGCCCCGAGGGCGCCGACGTGAGACTCGACGGGGAGCGCGTCGGGACGGCGCCGCTCGACCAGGCGCTCGCCCCGGGCGTGTACGACATCGAGGTGGGCGCGGGCGCGACGATTCGGCGGACGCCGCGGGTGGCCATCGAGCGCGGTCGCACCGTGGTCCTGCTGCCGTGGGCTGAGTCGCCTGGTGCGTCCGACGCCGCACTGCCTCCGCCCGCTCCGGTGCCCCAGCCGCCTGCGGAGCCCCTGGGGCCAGGCACGACGGCCAGCACCGGGTCGGCGCCGGCCGTCGTGCGCGACGACGCCGTGTCGGGCCTGCAGGTGTCCGACACGACCGGCGCCGTCGACATCGACAGCACGCCTCCAGGCCTGACGGTGACGATGGGTGGACGTCCCCGCGGGGTCACGCCGCTCACCCTCGGCCAGATCAGGCCGGGCCGTCACGACGTACTCGTCGGCGGCATCGTGCGGCAGGTCGAGGTCCGCGCCGGACAGGTGACGACGCTGCGTGTCACGCGCTGACGACACCCCGATGCGGCGCTTCGTGCGCTGGAGTCTCCGCGGCGCGCTCGTCGCGGCCGTCCTCGCCTATCTCACCGTCGTGGCCTACCTCATGGCCAACGAGGTCTCGTTGGTGTTCGTGCCGCCGCGGACGGCGAGTCCGATCCCGTCGAGCCTGGCGCCACACCTGACGCAGGTGACCCGCACCTTCCCCGGCGGGGCCACCGGGCGCCTCTGGGTCCTCGATCAGGCCTCGCCAGCCAACGCGCCGTGGGCCATCTTCCTGCACGGCAACGGCGCCACGGTCGGGAGCGCGGTCAATGTGGAGCGCTACGAGCACCTGCGGGCCCTGGGCTTGCGGGTGGTGGCGCCGGAGTACCCGGGGTATGGCGATCTTCCGGGCACCCCCTCCGAGGACGGCCTGGTGAGCGCGGCGCGCGACGCCTACGCCTGGTTGCGGGCGCAGGGTGTCCCGCCCGCTCGCATCGTCATCTACGGCTGGTCGCTCGGATCGGGCGTGGCCACCGCACTGGCCAGCGAGGTCGAGGAGGGCGGCGTGATCCTGGAAGGGGCCTTCACTGGCGTCGACGACCGCGCCGCAGAGTTGTATCCGTGGCTGCCGATCCGGCTGATGATCGCCACACGGTTCGCCTCGCGGGATCGCATCGCCCGCATCGGCAGTCCGCTGCTGCTCCTGCACGCGCAGGACGACACCGTCATTCCGTACGCCCACGGGGAGCGCCTGCTGTCCCTGGCACGCGCGCCGAAGACGCTCGTCACGCTGACCGGCGGCCACATCCACCCCAATCGGGCCGACAAGGCCCGCTACGAGGCCGCCCTCCGCGCCTTTGTCGGGACCACGTTGGGCCTGGCGACGACCGCGCCCGATCGCTGATCGCCCGGGTCAGCGCGCGCTGTCTGCCATCGTTCCCGCGGCGGGGCCCTCTGCGCCAAGACCGGTCGGCTCCACGTGGACCAGCACGTCGCTGACAGCCTCGACATCCAGCCGAATCCGCTCCCGTACGCGCGTGGCGATCGCGTGGCCCGCATCGACCGAGATCCAGCCGTCGACCTCGAGGTGCAGGTCGACGTGATACTGGAGGCCGGTCTTGCGCCCGAACAGCTTTTCCACGCCGCGCACGCCCTCGACGCGGCAGGCCACTGCCCGCACTTCCTCGAGCAACGTGTCGGGCGGCATCGTGTCGAGCAGGTCGGACGACGTCGAGCGCACGACGCCAAGCCCGGCCACGATCACGAACACGCCCACCAGCATGCCGCCCACGTGGTCGGCGGCGCGGAAGGTCTGCGGGTCGTACAGCGTGAGCCCGAGCGCGACGATGGCGGCCACCGACGACAGCACGTCGACGCTGTCGTTCCACGCATCGGCCAGCAGGGCCTGGCTGCCCGTGCGGCGACTGACACGCATCTTGGAGACCATCAGGGCGGTCTTGACGGCGAGGGCGATGCCGAGCGGCCAGAGTGTGTACGGGGCGGGCGGCGGGTGAACGGCCTGGACGTCGCGCAACGCGTGCACCGCGATCGAGCCGCCGATGACGAACAGGGCCAGGCCGATGAGCAGGCCCGTCAGCGTCTCGGCACGACCATGCCCGTAGGGATGGTCTTCGTCGGCAGGACGCGACGCGTACCAGAACCCGAAGAGGACCGCCAGCGACGCCACCACGTCGGCGGCGAACTCGATGCCCGACGCCACGACGGTGAGCGAGCCGCCGCGCGAGCCGACGATGAGGTTCATCGCGGCGAGCAGCGCGTTGACGACGACGCTGGCCGCCGCCACACGACGTCCGGAGTGCAGGCCCTGCTGGGCGGCCGTCCGGGGTCCGGCGGCGGGGGCCGTCACGTCAGAAGAACGCCCTGCCGTGCCACGTGGTGGCGGCCGGGGCCTCCCAGCGCCCGGCGCGGAGGTCGCCGACGGTAGGAACGGTGTTGTCGAACACGGTGGTGGCCGGGGTGACCTCGCCTCGGACGACCGCGTCGCCGAACTCATCGCGCGACACCCGGCGCACGGCATCGCCAGCGCGGTAGAAGACCGACGCGTGGTCCACCAGGTCGACGCCGAGTTCGTGACCGAGGCCCTTCATCGTCCGGACCAGGCTGTCGATGGAGCACCCGGAGACCCCGGACGCCTCTTCGTCGACGCCGACGGCCAGGAACTGGTCGTACTGCAGGTCGCGTCCGCAGGCGAGCGGCACCTTGTGGGCGTTCCACTGGTCGAGGAACGTGTCGACGGCCGACAGGAGTGCGTCGCGGTCGTCGGCGGTCAGGGGACGGGAGGCGGCAAAGACCCAGAGGCGGGCCGAGTCGGGCAGCGTGGCAAAGGGCTGGCGTGGCATGTGTCAGGGCGGCCGAACCGGGCCGCGTCTCCAGTCTACCGGTTGCGCCCGGCATCGGAAGTATGCGATTCTCACATGCCGCCTTCCAGCCGAGTACCGCATCGATCCCATCCGTCTTTCCCCCGTTTCCCCAGTAACCAAGTTCCCCGTGGTGTTCTGCGACGCAGCATGCTTCGCACACCTGTCTGCCGCCAGACGGAGGCCTGGCAAGCCCGTGAGGACGTCGTGAGCGTTCGCTTATTCATTGGAAACCTACCGTACAGCGCAACTGAAGCCGATCTGCGTGCCCTCTTCTCAGAGGTCGCGGAACCGCAACAGGTCGTGCTGCCCACCGACCGCGAGACCGGACGTCCACGCGGCTTCGCGTTCGTCGACTTCGCCGAGCGCGAGCACGCCGAACAGGTGATTCAGCGCTACAACGGGCAGCCGTTCAGCGGCCGTCCCCTCGCCGTGAGCGAGGCACGCGCTCGGGAAGATCGGCCTGCAGGGCCCCGGCCCGGCGGGTACGGCGCGCCGCGACCGGGTGGCTTCAGCGGCGGCTATGGCGGCGGCGCCCCGCGCCCGGGCGGTGGCTTCGGTGGCCCCCGTCCCGAGGGCGGCGGCTTCGGTGGCCCGCGTCCGGGAGGCCCTCCCCGGCCGTTCGTCCCCCGGGACCCGGGCATGCCCCCCCCGGCGGGCGACAGTCGGCGCGCGCGTGGCCCGGCCAAGGGCCCGGCCCGCAAGCAGACCTACGAGAAGGGCCCGCGCGGCCCGATCAAGGAGCGTCCGGTCAGCCGGTTGTACGACGAGGACGAGGACCTCGAGGCTCCGGTCGAGTTCGATGATCCGGCGGCCAGCCGCTCGGATGCGGACGTCGATGCGGCCGACGACCACACGGAAGACGACGAGTGAGCCCACGTCCTGAACGAGGCGCGCGGACCGGCCGTAGCCGGTCCGGCCCGCGCCGTCCCCCCGCCCGACCACAGGCGTCCGCCCGCAGTGCGGAGTTGCTCGACAAGTTCGAGACCCTGACGCCCGACGTCGCCCCACGACGCTTCACGGACCTCATCTCGGTGCCCGCGCTGCTCATGGGCGTCGAGGACCGCAGGTTCGAGCACACCACGCCCATCCAGAGCGCGGTCTTCGACACCGTCGCGGCCGGGCACGACCTGGTGGCCTGTGCCGAGACCGGCACCGGCAAGACGGCGGCATTCCTGCTGCCGCTCATGCAGCGGTTGCTCCAGGAGAACCGCGAACGCGAGGGATCGGCGCGCATCCTCGTGCTCGCCCCGACCCGCGAACTCGCCGTCCAGATCGAGGACGACGTGCAGGGGTTCGGGTATCACACCTCGATGCGCTGTGCCGCGGTGTTCGGCGGCGTCGGCATGGACATGCAGGAGCAGGCCCTCAAGGCCGGCGTCGACATCGTCGTCGCCACGCCTGGTCGGCTGATGGACCACCTGCGCGCCGGCATCGCCAAGTTCGACGGCCTCGAGATTCTCGTGCTCGACGAGGCCGACCGCATGCTGGACATGGGGTTCTGGCCCGACGTGAAGTTCATCGTCTCGCAGTTGCCCACCGACCGGGCGCGCCAGACCCTGCTCTTCTCGGCCACGATGCCCGAGGAAGTCATGGGCTTCGCGCTCGAGATCATGCGCGAGCCCAAGCTCGTGCAGATCGGCTCGCGCAACGCGCCGGCCGCCACCATCACGCACAAGGCCGAGCTGGTCGGTCGCCACGAGAAGACCGCGTGGCTGGCGCGCTTCCTGCGCCGGGCCAGCGGCCCGACGCTGGTCTTCTCGGCCACCAAGCGCGGCGCCGACCGCCTCGCGCGCGACCTGCAGTCGCAGGGCATCCGTGCGGCCGCGTTGCACGCCGACCGGACGCAGCAGGATCGGCTGCGCGCCGTCGAGGGCTTCAAGTCGGGGACGCACCGCGTCCTGGTGGCGACCGACATCGCCGCACGCGGCCTCGACATCGATGCCATCGAGACGGTGGTCAACTTCGAGGTCCCGTTCAACCGCGAGGCCTACGTGCACCGGGTCGGCCGCGCCGGCCGCGCCGGCTCGACGGGGACCGCCATCACCCTCGTGTCGCCCGATGAACGGCGCGACATGGAAGAGATTGCCGACGCGTTCGGCCTGGTGCTCTTCGAGGACGCCCACCAGGAGCTCGTGGACGCCGGCGAGAACATCGACGGCCCGGACGGGGTCACGCCCGTCGTGCCGATCGACGCCACGGCCACCACGTCGGCCCGGCCGCGTCGCCCGCGGCGGCCGAGGGCGGCCGCGGCGCCGGCCGCCGAGACCACCACCGAGGCGCCGGTCGATGGCGCCGCCAGCCCCGCCGCAGGGGACGACGCGCCGCCAGCCGGGGCCGAGGCGGCGACCGATGACGCCGATGCACCGAAGAAGCGTCGGCGCCGCAGACGCCGCCGCAGCGGGCCGCGCCCCGAGGGCGACGGCGCAGAGTCGGCCGGCGACGCCGCCGAGGCGCCGGGCCCAGGCAACGACGAGGCCGAGCCCTAGTCCTTCAGGGGAACCGTGGGCGGCTCTGGCGCTTCCCAGCGCACCGGGTCGCCCACCCGCACCACACCGCCGGTCAGCACCTCCCCGTACAGCCCGCCACCCAGATCCGCGCCGAGCGCCAGGCGCAGGCCGGCGGCGGCTTCGTCCATCCGCTCGCAGGGGCGGGTCTCGCCCTTGATGCGGACCCGCGCCTCCCCCAGGCACAACACGTCGCCGCGTCTCAGGGCGAGCGTCACGCCCCGCACCAGGACGTTGGCGCGCCGGACCGACGGGTCGGGCAGCCATCCCAGCGTGGCCTCCACCCGCGCCCAGCGCTCGTCGCTGATGATCGTCACCTGACGGGTACGCGACCGATCGGCGCTGCCGAGCACGCCCTTCCCTTCCACCAGCGTCAGTTCCCGTGCGTCGTCCATCGGGCCGCGATGCGCGCGCTTGGTCCACAGGGCCTCGACGCGCCCACTCGACGCCAGGCCGTCGGTCATCCTCCGGTCATCGACTTGATCCACCATGGTGTCCGTGCGTGCCCTCGTCTCCCTCGTTGCCCTGTCCCTCGCGTGGTCGCTCGTGCAGAGCACCCCGCCGCGTGCCTACAGCATCGCCCATCGGGGCGCGTCCGCCTACGCCCCCGAGCACACGCTCGAGGCCTACCGGCTCGCGCTCGAGCAGGGGGCCGACTACGTGGAGCAGGACCTGGGCCTCACGAAGGACGGCGTGCTCGTGTGCCTGCATGATCTCTCGCTCGAACGCACGACCGATGTCGAGACCCGCTTTCCCGACCGCGTGACCGTGGAGCAGGTCGACGGCAAGGCGCGGCGCCGCTGGTACGTCGACGACTTCACGCTGGCGGAGGTGAAGACCCTCGACGCGGGCAGTTGGTTCGACCCGACGTTCGCGGGGGCCCGCATCCCCACCTTCGACGAGGCGGTCGGGCTCGTGAAGGGCAAGGCCGGCCTGTTCCCGGAGTTGAAGGGCCCGGGTCGGCTACGGGCGAAGGGGCTGAGCCTCGAGGACGCCGTGGTCGCCGCGCTCACGCGCCACGGCCTGACCGACGCCACCGTCGCGGGGCGGCCTGCGGTCTGGCTGCAGTCGTTCGAGGAACAGAGCCTGCGCACGCTGGCCACCCGGCTGCCAGCCGTGCCTCGCACCTTCCTGCTGGGCAACGACGAGGCGGCGCGGCGCTGGATCTCGTCGGCGGGGCTGGCGGAGATGCGCCGGTTCGCCACGGGCGTGGGTCCGGCGCTGGGACTGCTGCAGTCCCAGCCGTCGCTGGTCGCCGACGCGCACGCGGCCAGCCTCACGGTGGTGCCCTACACCTTCCGGGCGCGCCGGGGTGACCGTGAGGCCGCGGCGGCGTTGGCCGCGGCGATGCGCAAGGCGGTCGAGGTCGACCGCGTGGATGCCCTGTTCACCGACAACCCGGACCTCTTTCCGCGTCCACGGCAGTAGCGCCCGCCGCCTGGGTCAGCGGCGCCGACGGCGTGGAGGACGATTGGGCGGAAAGGTGCTCCGCAGCCAGAAGATCACGCGGCCGAGCGCCCAGGACAGCAGCATCAGGGCGGTGATGCCCAGCACGAGCACGACGAGCGGCCGGCTCATGAGGGGATCCGTTCATCCATCCCTCGATATTAGAATGACGGGATTGCCCAGCCGCGCAGGCGCGCCGGGCGTCCCCATCCGGCAGCGAGGCGCGAACCGCACGTGGAGTATCTGATCCGCCATTACGGGCTCGAACAGGGCGCCCTCGAAATCGAGTACATCGAGGAGTTCTTCGGCGAGTTCGCGCGACGCAAGACGGCGGCGGAGATCACGTCGCGCATCGGCGACCGCGAGCACCTGATCGTGATGGCGGTGGCGGCGCTGCCCGAGGATCCCGGATCGCTGGTGCCGGTGGCCTACAAGGTGTGCCACGAGTTGTTCGCCAACGAGTCCGACCCGCGCCTGGCGGACCTGGCGGCCCAGATCGAGGATGTGGTGCAGTTCCCCGATCGGCGCGTGCTGTACAGCTGGATCGGCGGGACGCGCATCGACTGGCGCGGGCAGGGCCAGTTCCGGGCGCTCACCGAGGAGCAGGAAGCGTGGGCGGTCGGTGCCGGCTTCGACGAGGTGGTCGTCAAGACCAAGAACCGTCACTACGAGATGCGTGGCACGCTGGCGAACCTGCATTTCAACGTCGTCAAGTACGCGCCCAACCCGATCGAGAACCTCGAGTCGAAGGTGTTCCTGAGCAAGCAACTCGGACCGCACGTGCTGGACCTGCATCGCAGTGCGCGGACGCGCCTCGAGGACGGCCGCCGCTAGGCCGGCCCGACCATGGCGGATTCGTGGACACCCGATCGGCGACGGGCCGATCGCCGGCCGGTGACCTTCCCGTTCCACGCCCGCGTGCAGGGGGAGGACGAGCCGTGGCGGGTCCACGAGCTCAGCCCCGGGGGCATGGTCGTCGAGTCGACGCGTCCCCTGGCGGCAGGTGACTGGCTCACGTTCACGCTGGGGACCGGGCCGCAGGCCATCGGTCCTCTCGAGGGCCACGTGGCCCACAGCAGACTGATCCTCGCCGTCCGGTACGGCGAGCCACCCGCGTGCCTGGCGGGCGTGGCGTTCGAACACGTGTCGGCGGCGCAGGCCGGGCAGTTGGCCGACGTGCTGCGAGCCATCGACGCCCACCGCGGCACCACCACGCAGGACCTTCCATGACCATTGCTCGTCTCCATCGCACCATCGGCGTCAAGGTCGGCCACGTCCAGGTCGGCGGCGGAGCGCCGGTCGTCGTGCAGTCGATGACCAACACGGACACGGCCGACGTCGCCTCGACCGTGGCGCAGGTGGCGGCGCTGGCGACGGCCGGCTCCGAGATCGTCCGTGTGACGGTCAACGTCCCGGAGGCCGCCGCCGCAGTGCCCGAGATCAAGCGGCGCCTGCTGGACCAGGGCTGCACCGCGCCGCTGGTCGGCGACTTCCACTACAACGGGCACCTGCTGCTCACCCGCTATCCCGACTGCGCGAAGGCGCTCGACAAGTACCGGATCAACCCCGGCAACGTCGGCACCGGCGCGCGGCGCGACGAGCAGTTCGCGATGATCTGCGCCGTGGCGCGTGAGCACGGCAAGCCGGTGCGCATCGGCGTCAACGGCGGGTCGCTGAACCAGGAACTGGTGATGCGACGCATGCAGGAGAACACCGACCGCAACCTCGGCAGGAGCTCGGACGAGATCCTGAACGACTGCATGGTCGAGTCGGCCGTGACCTCCACCGAGCTCGCCTTCGAGGCCGGCCTGCGCGAGGACCAGGTCATCATCTCGTGCAAGGTGTCGCGGCCGCTGCACCTGGTGGACGTGTATCGCCGACTCGCGAAGGCGACGCGCCAGCCGCTCCACCTCGGGCTCACCGAGGCGGGCATGGGGATGAAGGGCCTCGTGTGGTCGTCGACCGCGATGGGCATCCTGCTGCACGAGGGCATCGGCGACACGATTCGCGTGTCGCTCACGCCCCGCCCCGACGGCGATCGCTGCGAAGAGGTCTACGCGGCGTGCGAGATCCTGCAAGCGCTCGGCCTGCGCGCGTTCAGCCCCAGTGTCACGGCCTGCCCCGGCTGCGGTCGCACGACGAGCACCACGTTCCAGGAGCTTGCCGAGCGCATCCAGGGCTACATCCGCGAGCGCATGCCCGCCTGGAAGCAGGAATACGAAGGCGTCGAGGAGATGACGCTGGCGGTGATGGGCTGCGTGGTCAACGGCCCAGGCGAGTCCAAGGCGGCCAACATCGGCATCTCGCTGCCGGGCACCGGCGAGGCGCCCAACTGCCCCGTCTTCATCGATGGGCAGCACGCGATGACGCTGCGCGGCACGTACGAGGAGTTGTCGGCGCAGTTCCAGCAACTGGTCGAGGACTACGTGTCGTCGCACTACCAGCGCCGAGGTGTGGCCGCTACGCCTTCCGCCTGAGGCGAGCGTCCACGAACGACTTGACGCTGAACCCGAGGTACACGAGCAGGAGCAGCGCCATGCCGGACCGCGCCACCACGGCAGGTCGACGCGCGACGCTCCCGTCGGCCAGTCCCGGCAGTTGGCCCAGCGCCGACGCGGTGCCGATCAGGCCCAGGAACGCCACGACGGCAGCGGCATGCAGCGCGTGCCGACGGGCCCGCTCCTGACGCACCGCCACCAGCCCGAGGGCCGCGAGCAGCGCGCCGAACACCGACGGGATCAACGCCGTGACACTCACGCCGCCCGTCGTGACGTAGCTGGCAATCCCGAAGACGATGAGCAGGAGTCCGACGCGCACGGTGAAGCTGGCCATCGGCAGATGCTACCAGCGCGCGGACTCGGGAGCCCGGGCTTTCCCCCTTGCATGGCTCAGCCTTCGCCCTTCGCCCTTCGCCCTTCGCCCTTCGCCCTTCGCCCTTCGCCCTTCGCCCTTCGCCCTTTGCCCTTTGCCCTTTGCCCTTCGGCATGAGGCATGAGGCATGAGGCATGAGGCATGAGGCATGAGGCATGACCAATGACCTACGGCAGCGGCATCGCGACGGCGTTGGTGCCAGCGGCCCACGTGGTGGTCGCGGTGCTCGAGTACGAGGCCCGCTCCACCACCAGCGGCGCCGTGCCGGTGGCGCTTTCCACCAGGACGC
>NZ_JBIINP010000178.1:0-8086 GCF_044337415.1 Luteitalea sp. | reverse complement strand
GCGCAGGGGCAGCGGGCAGGTCCAGGCCCCGACGTCGATCCCTGCGCCGTGCTCCGGGAGAGGCGTCGCCGTCATCTCAGGACACCGGCGCCGGGTCGCGGAACCGCCCGTAGTGGTAGTACGCGGCACACGCGCCTTCGCCCGACACCATCGTGGCGCCGAGCGGCGTGCGTGGCGTGCACGTGGTGCCGAACGCCGGGCACTGGTTCGGCTTGAGCGCGCCCTGCAGCACCTCGCCGCTGCGGCACAGCGCGGATTCCGCCGTGCGGATGCCGGCGACGTCGAAGCGCACCGCCGCGTCGAAGTCGCGATACGCGTCGGCGAGTCGCCAGCCGCTCGCGGGGATCGCGCCGATGCCGCGCCAGGTGCGGTCCGACACGGCGAAGACCTCGGCGAGCATCCGCTGCGCAACGAGGTTGCCGTCGTCCGACACCACGCGCGCGTACGCGTTCTCGACGCGCGCCTCACCGGCCTCGAGCTGCCGGACAGCACATCTGATGCCCTCGAGCACGTCGATGGGCTCGAAGCCGGTCACGACGATCGGCACGTGGAAGCGCTCGGCGAGCGCCGGATAGCCACGCAGCCCCATCACGGCGCATACGTGGCCGGCGGCGAGGAACGCCTGCACGCGGTTGCGTGGCGCGGTCATGATCGCGGTGATGGCCGGGGGCACGAGCACGTGCGACACCAGCATCGAGAAGTTCGGCAGGCCCTCCTGCCGGGCCACGTGCACGGCCAGCGCATTGGCCGGGGCGGTGGTCTCGAAGCCGATGCCGAAGAACACGACCTCGCGGTCCGGATGCGCGCGCGCCAGTTGCACGGCGTCGAGCGGCGAGTACACGACGCGCACGTCGCCGCCCTCGCTCTTCACCTGGAAAAGGTCGCGGCCGCTGCCCGGCACCCTCAGCATGTCGCCGAAGGAGCAGAAGATCACGCCAGGTCGCGCGGCGATGGCCAGGGCCTGATCGATCACCTCGAGGGGCGTGACGCAGACCGGGCACCCCGGGCCGTGGATCAGCTCGATCGCTTCCGGCAGGATCTGGTCGATGCCATGACGGATGATGGCGTGCGTCTGGCCGCCACAGACCTCCATGATGGCCCAGGGCCGCGTGGTAATCCGCGCGATGTCGTCGGCGATTCGGCGCGCCAGGTCGCCGTCGCGGAACTCGTCGAGGTACTTCACCGGCCGGGCGTCCCCGACGCGGCATGGGCTTCGCTGAGGCGGCCGTCGAGCCACGCGAGCACCGCGTCGAGCCCGGCGCCCGTGCGCGCCGACGTCTCGAACACCGCGATGCCCGGGCGGATGGCCTGCAGGTTCGCATGCAGCGCGCCGAGGTCGGCCTCGCAGGCCTCGGCCAGATCCACCTTGGTGATGATCGCGACGTCGGCGGAGTTGAAGATCGAGGGGTACTTGAGCGGCTTGTCCTCGCCCTCGGTCACCGACAACAGCGCGACGCGGGCGTCCTCGCCGAGGTCGTAGCTCGACGGACAGACGAGGTTACCGACGTTCTCGATCACGAGCAGGTCGCAGGCGTCGAGGTCCCAGCCCTCGAGGTGCTGCGTGATCATCTCGGCCTCGAGGTGGCACCGCCCCTGCGTGAGGATCTGCCTGACGGGTGCGCCGCTCCGCGCCAGGCGCTGCGCGTCATTGTCGGTGGCGAGGTCCCCCACCAACGCGTGGGCCCGGATGCCCGCACCGACAAGGCGCCCGAGGAGGACTTCGAGCAGGCGCGTCTTGCCGCTGCCAGGGCTCGACACCAGGTTGATGGTGAACACGCCGTGCGCGCGCAGGCGCTCGCGCAGGCCGCGGGCGATCTCGTCGTTGCGCGACAGGACCTTCTGCCGAATCTCGAGCACGCGCGGCGTGAGGCTCATGGGCAGGCGTCGTCGCCGGTATCGTACTCGATGGACGCGAGGTCGAGTTCCCGCCCCTGACGCACGTCGCCGCAGGGCACATCGCACACGGGACACCGGAACACCGGCGGCATCGACAGCGCGTGATCGCCTCCGCACCCGGCGCAGTGGACGACGACCGGCACGTCCTCGATGCGCAGCGCCGAGCCGGCCAGCGGCGTCCCCTCCGTGGCGATGTCGTAGCAGAACTGCAGGGCGTCGCCGACCACCCCGGCAAGCGCGCCGACCCGCACGGTCACCACGTGCACGCGGGCCACGTCGGCCGGCAGGTGCTGCTGCGCGAGCGTGACCAGGCTCTGCGCGATCGAGAGTTCGTGCACGTCCCAGTGTAGTGTCATGGCCAGCCCCGGTCCGCTGGTCGGCGGGGCGCCGACACGATGGAGCGCAGGCGACTGGTGGTCAGGGGCGTGGTGCAGGGGGTCGGCTTCCGACCCTTCGTCGCCGGGCTCGCCAGCCGCCTCGGCCTGGCCGGCTGGGTCCGCAACGAGAGCGGCGCGGTGGTCATCGAAGCCGAGGGTCCGACGCCCGCGCTCGACGCGTTCGCGCTGGCCCTGCGTCGCGAGGCACCGCCACTCGCCACTATCGCCGCCATCGAGGTCGGCGACCGCCCGCTGGCCGGCGAGGACGCATTCCGCATCGACAGCAGCCGCTCATCACGCGACGGACATGCGTCCATCCCCCCCGACGTGACCCCGTGCGACGACTGCCTGCGCGAACTCGCCGACCCGGCCGACCGTCGCCACGGGTACCCCTTCCTCAACTGCACGCAGTGCGGACCGCGCTTCACGGTGATCACCGCGCTGCCCTACGACCGCCCCTCGACGACGATGGCGCGCTTCGCGATGTGCGAGGACTGCGCCCGCGAGTACGGCGATCCCGCGGACCGCCGCCATCACGCCGAACCGACGGCCTGCCCGGCCTGCGGCCCGCGCGCCTGGGTGGAGACCGCAGCGGGAACGCCCGTGGCGTCGAGCGCGGACGCGGCCGACTCCGCGGCGGCGGTGGCGCAGGTTCGCGACTGGCTCGCGGAAGGACGCATCGTCGCGATCAAGGGCGTCGGCGGTTTCCATCTCGCCTGCGATGCCACCAACGATGCGGCGGTCCGGGGCCTTCGCGCGCGCAAGGGGCGCGGCGACAAGCCGTTCGCCCTGATGGTCGCGTCGCTCGAGGAAGCCCGTCGACTGTGCGAGGTGTCGGAGGTCGACGCGGCGGTCCTGCAGTCCCGCGCCAGGCCCATCGTCCTGCTGGCGCGTCGAGCCGACGCCGAGGAGCACGTGTCTGCCGACGTGGCCCCGGAACAGGCGACGCTCGGCGTGATGCTGCCCTACTCGCCGTTGCACCACCTGATCGTGGGGAGACGCCCGATCGTGCTCACGTCCGGTAACCGGGCCGACGAACCGATCGCCCGCACCAACGAGGAGGCGCGCGATCGACTGGCGCCGCTCGCCGACGGGTTCCTGTTGCACGACCGCGACATCCACGCCGTGTGCGACGACTCGGTGGTGCGCGTCGTGCGCGGCGCCGCCATGCCGATCCGACGGTCGCGCGGGTACGCGCCCTACCCGGTCGCGCTGCCGTTCGCGGTGCCGCCGATACTCGCGGTGGGGGCTGAGCTCAAGGCCACCTGCGCGGTGGCGCAGGACCGCGACGCCTGGCTCAGCCAGCACCTCGGCGACATGGCCACCGTGGAGACGCTCCAGGCGTTCGAGCGCGCGTCCGGGCATCTACTCGACCTGTTCGGCATCGCCCCCGCGTGCGTGGCGCTCGATCCGCATCCCGGCTACCTGTCGTCGCGGTGGGCCCGCGCATGGGCCGAGGCGCGCGGCATCGCGGTGGAGGCCGTGCAGCACCATCACGCACACCACGCCGCGCTCATGGCCGAGCACGGCCTGCCGCGTGAGGCTCGAATGATTGGCGTGGTGCTGGACGGCACCGGCTACGCCCCGGACGGCACCGTGTGGGGTGGCGAGATCTTCGTGGGCGGTTACGCGTCGGTCGCACGGGTCGCACACCTGGCCACAACACCGTTGCCAGCCGGCGATGCCGACGTGAGGCACGTCGCCCGGCTCGCGCTCGCGCACCTGACCGCCGCGGGCATCCCCTGGCGCGAGGACCTGCCGTGCGTGCGAGCCTGCCCCGCCGCCGAACGTGACGTGCTGGCGCAGCGCCTGGCGCGCGGGCTCGGGCTCGTGCCCTCGAGCAGCATGGGGCGCCTGTTCGACGCCTGCGCGTCGATTCTCGGCCTCGCGCAGGTAGCAACCTTCGAGGCCCAGGCCGCCATCGCGCTGGAGGTGGCTGCCGGCCGCGCAACGGTGGCTGCGCGGCTCACGGGCGTTGCCGAGGTGCACGACGGCGAGGTGCTGGCGCTCGACCCCGCCCCCCTCCTCCGCGACCTCGTGGCCCGGCTCGGTCGCGGGGAGGACGTGGCCTCCCTGGCGGCAGGCGTGCACGTCGCGGTCGCCGAGGCCATCGTCGCGGCGGCGCGACATGCCCGGGCGCACTCGGGACTCGAGGTGGTCGGCCTTTCGGGTGGCGTCTTCCAGAACGCACGGCTGGTGGCGCTCGCGGCAGAGGGCCTCGAGGACGCGCGCTTCCGTGTGCTGCTCCACCGCGAGGTGCCGCCCAACGACGGCGGCCTCGCACTGGGTCAGGTCGTCGTCGCCGGCGCGCGCTGATGATCCGGCAAGTCAATGCAGAGGTGACGGCCTGCTGAGGCAAAAAGCCGCGATTGGCCCGCTGCACGCGAACGCGCGCGGGAGGCGTTCCTGCCACCGGAGAGAGGGCGGCGGCCTACTCCGCGTCGGCGAACTTGTAGCCGACGCCCCAGGCCGTGAGGATCAGCGCGGGCTGGCGCGGGTCGCCTTCGAGCTTCTTGCGCAGTCGGCTGACCACCGTGTCCACCGTGCGCTCGGTGACGTAGGCATCGTCTTTCCACACGGTCTGGAGCAGTCGGGCCCGCGTGAACACGATGCCCCGCCGGGCCACCAACTGGTGGAGCAGGTCGAACTCCTGGCGCGTCAGGTCGACGGGTGCGCCAGCGACGAGCACCTGCCGCCGCTCGATGTCCATGGTGACCTCGGGGGCGAGCCGCAGCACGGTCGACGCGGCGGTCGACGTGCCGGCCTCCTCGGGCTGGAGGCGGCGCATCAGGGCGGTCACGCGCGCCTGCAGCTCGCGGACGCCGAAGGGCTTGGTCAGGTAGTCGTCGGCGCCGCTGTCCAACCCGATCACGATGTCGGCCTCGGAGTCGCGGGCGGTGAGGATCAGGATGGGCGTGCTGGTGTTGACCCCTGCCGTGCGCACGGCCCGGCAGATCGACACCCCGTCGAGGCCGGGCAGCATCACGTCGAGCACGAGCAGGTCGAACTTCTGCGTCCGGGCCACATCGAGGGCCTCGCGGCCGTTCGCGACGTCCTCGACCGTGAATCCCGCCAGGCCCAGGTGCAGGTGCAGCAACTCCCTGATGGCGGCGTCGTCCTCGACGACCAGCACCCGTCGGCCCTCTGCATGCGACATGACTGGGTTCCCATGGTACGTCAGCGATGGGCGGGCGGTCCCGGAGACCTCGCGGTCCGGCACCGATGAGGTAAGCTCAGCCGCGCGTGCCTGTCACCTGGTCGATCGAGCGGAGCGGACTGATTCGCCTGACGTTTTCCGGCGACTGGGTCAGCGACACCGAGTCCCGCGAGGCGGCGCGCGCCGTCCAGGCGTCCGGGTGCTGGAACGAGCAGGCGCGCATCCTCCTCGATCTGAGCGGGATCGTCGCCTCGACCATCCCCTCGACAGGCATCCTGCGGGCCCGCACCGAGCGCTGGCTCACGCTCGGCCCGACGCCACGGCGCATGGCCATCGTCGCCGCGCCCGGGGCGGTCTTCGGCATCAGTCGGATGATCGAGGGCTTTACCGGGACGCTGTCGGACCGGGTGCAGACGTTCGACGACGCCGCCGAAGCCCTCGTCTGGCTGAGCCACGATTGATCGCGGCGCTTGCTACGATGCTCGGGTGACGCTCTTCCCGGTTCCCGCTCCCCCGCGCACGCCACGTCGATTCCTCGCAGTGCTGCTGACGGCCCTCATGGGCCTCTGTCTGGTCGCCCCGTCCGCGCCGGCGCAGATGCGTCGCCCGAAGGCCGAGATCACCCCGCACGTCGAGGCCGCACGCGTCCCGCCGGGTGGCAGCACGCGCCTGGCGCTCTCGGTGACGCTGCCCGAGGACCTGCACGTGCAGTCGGATGCCCCGCGCGATCCGTCGCTCATCGCCACCGCCCTGACCGTCGAGGCACCTGCAGGCATCGAAGTTCGGCAGTTGCTGTACCCGACGCCCGTCGACTTCGAGCAGGAAGGGCAACCGCAACCGCTCGCCGTGTTCGCCCACGCCTTCGTCGTCGGCGCCGAGATCGTGGTGAAAGCCGGCACCGCCCCGGGTGAGATCACCATTCCCGGCCGGCTGCGCTACCAGGCCTGCGACGACAAGCTCTGCTTCGCGCCGCAGACCGCCGCGGTGTCGTGGACGCTGCAGGTCGCGCCCGGTGCCACGACTGGCGGCAACGTGCCGCCGGCCGTGGTCTCGGCGCTCGATGCGGGTCGACGCGTGGCGCCCGGCGCCACGCAGGGCCCGCGCTCCATCGCACGGAGCGCACCGCAGCCGGCCGACGACACCGACGTGCTGAAGACGCTCGACCGCTTCACGGTGCTCGGCACGACCGGCGGCTACCTGTCGGCCGCTGACTTCACGCAGTTTGTCAGCGATGCCGAGCGCGGCGTCAAGCCGCAGGGCCTGCTCGACGGCAAGGGCCCCCTGGCCATCCTGCTGATCGTGCTGCTCGGCGGGCTGGCGCTGAACCTCACGCCGTGCGTGCTCCCGATGGTGCCGATCAACCTCGCGATCATCGGCGCGGGCGCCCAGGCCGGCTCGCGGCAGCGCGGGTTCCTGCTGGGGCTGGCGTACGGCGCGGCCATGGCCCTCGTCTATGGCGTGCTGGGGCTGGTGGTGATCCTCACGGCCGGCACCTTCGGCACGTTGAACGCCTCGCCGTGGTTCAACCTCGGGATCGCGCTCCTGTTCGTGGTGCTGGCGCTGGCGATGTTCGACGTCATCCTGATCGACTTCTCCACGCTGGCCCAGGGCCCGTCGACGCAGGGCCGCCGGGGGTCCATGCCCCTCGCCTTCACCATGGGCGCCGTGGCCGCGCTGCTCGCGGGCGCGTGTGTCGCGCCCGTCGTCATCCAGGTGATTCTCTTTGCCAGCAGCCTCTACGCCGGGGGCACGACCCTCGCCCTCGCCCTGCCGTTCGTGCTCGGGCTTGGCATGGCCCTGCCGTGGCCGCTCGCCGGCGCGGGGATGGCGGCCCTGCCGCGCCCCGGCGCCTGGATGGTGCGCGTGAAGCAGGCGATGGGCGTACTGATCCTCGCCACGGCGGTCTACTACGCGCACCTGGCGTGGACGTTGTTCGACAACCGCCGTGTGGACGCGGGCGCCGTGGCGCGCAGCGTCGAGGAGAAGCTGAAGGGCGGCTGGACGTCGTCGCTGTCGGAAGGGCTGGCCCGCGCCGAGCGGGAGGGCAAGCCCGTGCTCATCGACTTCTGGGCGACCTGGTGCAAGAACTGCCTGACGATGGACGCCACGACCTTCGAGGATCCGGGCGTGAAGGCGGCGCTCGAGTCGTACGTGAAGGTCAAGGTGCAGGCCGAGGACCCGGACGCCGAGCCGGCCCGCGCCCTGCTGTCCCGCTTCGACTCGGTCGGCCTGCCCACCTACGTGGTCCTGCGCCCGTCCGCGGCGACGTCCAACCGCTAAGGCGCGGCGCAGACATCGATGGTGCGACTGGCCCTGCTGCTGGTGCTCGCGATCGGCGCGGGCGCCTGCACGACATCGGCGCCGCGGCGTCCCCCAGCAGCGAGCGAGGAGGGGCGCGAGGCGACGGGCGGGACGCCGACGACGCTGTACCGTGGCGGCGACATCCTCACGATGGTCGGCGACGCGCCCGAGTACGTCGAGGCGCTGGTGGTCAGCGACGGCCGGATCCTGTTTGCCGGCGCCGAGTCGGCCGCGCGCGCCCGTGCCGGCGACGCCGCCAGGGTCGTCGACCTCGACGGACGCACGATGCTGCCCGGCTTCATCGACGGCCACGGGCACGTCGCCCACGCCATCGAGTTCCAGCGCTATCGCTTCC
>NZ_JBIINP010000128.1:0-12120 GCF_044337415.1 Luteitalea sp. | reverse complement strand
TTGCCGTCGCCCTTGCCATCGGCCTGGTGGCAGGCGACGCAGTAGGTCTGGTAGAGCTGCGCGCCCTCGGCCAGCGCCACGCCGCCGATGACGTCCTTCTGCTCGTCTGGCTGCCGGATGTGCGCCTGCGTCGCCTTGCGCTCGGCCATCCCGGCCAGCTGCGCCGCGCCGAAGGCCGCCCGGTTGCCGCGATAGCTGATCTTCCAGATCTTCCCCTTGACGCTGTCGCTCACGTAGATCGACCCGTCGGGTCCCTGCGCCAGCCCCATGGGCCGCGCCAGGGCGTCGGTGGTGTTGGGGATCGGGTCGATGCCGGCAAACCCGTCAGCGAACACTTCCCAGTCGCCGGACGGCACGCCGTCCTTCATCGGCACGAACGCGACGATGTAGCCGGCCTGCGAGTACGGCACGCGGATCGTGCTGCCGTGGAACGCGATGAACGCGCCGTGTCGGTAGCGCTCGGGGAACTGGGTGCCGTCGTAGAACAGCAGGTCGTTGGGCGCGAAGTGGCCCGGGAAGCCGATGAGCGGCCGGGTCAGGCTCGCGCCCTGGCCCTCCTTCTTCCCGTCGCCGCCGTACTCGGGGTTCAGCAGCTTCTTGCCCTGCATCCAGTCGAAGTAGTAGTACGGCCACCCGCCGTCGAAGCCCTTCGTGACCCGGAAGAACTCCTCCGAGGGCAGCACCGCGCTCTGCCAGCGCGAGTAGTACTGCGACCACGAGCGGTACAGGTCGTCGCGTCCGTGCTGCAGCGCGTACAGGTCGCGCGCCTGCGGGTTCCACGTCATCGCCACGAGGCTGCGGATGCCGGTCGCGTAGCGGACGCCGTCCTTCTCGGTCTGGCCGGGCCGGCGCGCATCGAACCGCCAGACGCCGCCGTGCCACTCCAGCTGACCACACGGATCGGCGCCAGGGGCGCCTGGCTGCCGGTTCTTGTCCTGGCACGCGTCGCCCGGCGCCCCGAACGGCACATACAGGTGTCCCGCGTCGTCGAACGCGATGGGCTTGGCGATGTGCTCGTACGAGCTGCCTTCGCGCTTGTAGTTGTGCTTGAGGATCAGCTCGACCGACGTGTCGGGGACGAGGCGTCCGGGCACCAGCTTCTGCCGGTAAACCTCGCCGGCCGTCGAAAAGTAGATGTGCCCCTCGTAGAGGCGCATCGCCGTGCCGTAGTCGCCCGTGTCCTCGTACGCCCCGAAGCGCTCGATCTCGTCGGCCCGCCCATCGCCGCCCACGTCGCGCAGGGCAACGATGCCCTTGAAGCCGGCCGGCGGGTCGCCCCACCACGGGCCGCGCAGCTTGACGTAGACGATGCCGTCCGGGGTGACCGCCATGTGCCGGGCGCGGCCCACGCCGTCGTGGAAGACGGTGGCCGAGAAGCCACCCGGCAGCGCCAGTCCTCCGTTGCCGGCAGGCGCGGAAGGGCTGGTGGCCGGACGGCACGCGGCCGTGAGGGCGAGGACGAGGAGGACACCGAGGCGGAAGGGACGCACAGGCCGAGACTTGTACACAAACCGGGGGGGCGTGTCGAGGAGATGCACGCCCGCGACGCCGGCCGGTGCACAATCGGGTCATGCCGTCGCGCGCGCGTGTCTTCGCCCCGCTGCTCTTCGCTGCCAGTGTCGTGGCCCCGTTGGCCGCGGATCAGGCGCCGGCGACCGCGCCGGCCGCCACGCCCGCTGCCGCCCCGGCGCGATCCATCGCACCGCGGATCGAGCGGCTCGTCGATCGGGTGTGGATCGTCGATCAGTCGAGCGGCACGCCGCCCACTGGCGCCCTGTACGTCTTCCTGTCCGACAACACGCTCGCCGTGTCGTCGGCGTCCCGGACGCCGTACGTGGGCACCTGGGCCGAGGACGTCAACGGCCTGGTGTTCACCGAGCGCAACGTGACGTCGAAGGTCGAGGTGCTCGAACTGACGGCGACGGCGCTGCGCCTCCGGATTGCCCCTCCCAAGGGCGCGGCCGTCGAGGTGGCCTTCATCCCCGCCGTCAAGCCGCCCGAGCCGCCGCCGCAGCCGGTGATGCCAACGGTCGCCGCGCCGCCGCCGGTGCCCGTGGGTATCCCCTACCAGTGCGGCGCCGACCGCATCCGCGTGGCCATGGACGAGGGCAAGGTGTACGTGGTGTGGGCCGACGGCACGTCGACGGTGCTGCGGGAGACCGGTGGGGCCGACGCCACGCCCACGCGCCGGATTTACAGCGACGGCCAGGTGCGCCTGATCGAGGACACGAGCGAGTCCTTCACGCGCATCCTCTTTGCCCGCGCCGGATTCCGCCCCCGCCCCTGCACGTCGGCGAGATAGCCGGTCGGGACTCGGGGCGCGCCGACAGCCGACAGCCGACTGCCGACTGCCGACTGCCGACTGCCGAACCTAACTGACCCGCCGCTCGGCCACCAGGCCGCGGCCGGGCTGCGCCAGGGCCCGCGTGAGTGCGGCCTCGAGGTCGCGCGACTTCATCGGCTTGGCCACGAAGTCGTCCATACCCGCCGCAAGGCACGCTTCGCGGTCGCCGAGGATCGCGTTGGCGGTCACCGCGATCATCCACGGCCGCCTCGCCGGATCCGGTTCGGCTGCCACGACGTGGCGCGCCACCGTCAAGCCGTCCACCCGCGGCATCTGCACGTCGAGCAGCAGCACGTCGTAGTCGCGCCGCTCCAGCGCCTCGAGTGCGTCCTGGCCGTCGACGACCGCCTCGACGTCCCACCCCAATTGCTTCAGCATCGCGAGGGCCACCTTGCGATTGACGGCGTTGTCCTCGGCCAGCAGCGCCTGCGGGCGTCGCCCACACGGGAGCGTCGACGTCGGCACACCGCCGGGGTCGACCTGGGCGGGCGCCTCGAGCAGCGCGGCGGGCGCGGCCGGCAGGTCCACGTGGACCCGGAAGGTCGATCCGGCCTGCTCGATGCTCTCCACCTCGATGCGTCCCTGCATCAACTCGATGAGGCGTCGACTGATGGCCAGCCCGAGCCCGGTGCCGCCGAAGCGTCGCGAGGTGGATGCATCGACCTGCGTGAAGGGCTGGAACAGCCGGGCGATCGCATCCGCGGGGATGCCGATGCCGGTGTCGCGGACCTCGATGATCATCGCGTCGGGGCCGGCCGCCGGGTCGCGACGGACCTCGAGGGCGACCTCGCCCTCGTCGGTGAACTTGACGGCGTTGCCGATCAGGTTGACCAGCACCTGCCGCAGGCGGTTGGCATCGCCCACCACCTGCTGCGGCACATCGTCGTCCACGTGACTGGTGAGGGTGAGGCCCTTCTCGGCCGCGCGCGCCGTGAGGATGGCGAGCGTGCCCTGCAGGCAGGTGCGGAGCTCGAAGGGGGCTGGCGCGAGGTCGAAGCGGCCGGACTCGATCTTGGAGAAGTCGAGGATGTCGTCGATGACTGCCAGCAGCGCATCGCCGCTCGTCCTGATCGTGTCGGCGTAATCGCGCTGCTCCGGAGCCAGGGGTGTCTGCAGGAGCAGGCTGGTCATCCCGATCACGCCGTTCATCGGCGTGCGGATCTCGTGGCTCATCATCGCGAGGAACTGGCTCTTCGCGAGACTGGCCTGGGTGGCCTGCTCGGCCAGGTCGCGCGACGCCTCGGCGGCCCGCGCGAGGTCGGCGTTGGTCCGGACGAGTTCGGCCGTCGTCTGCTCGGCGAGCGCCTCGGCGCGCGAGCGGGCGTTGGTCATGGCCAGGCTGAGGAGCCCCACGAGGGCTGACGCGAACAGGCCCACGGTCAGCACCACGGTCGGCAGGATCGTCGCGCCGAGCGGATCGGCCGACGGGCGGGCACGGAAGTCGAAGATCCAGCGCTCGCCATCGAGCTCGAGCGGCGCCCGGCGGGTGAAGGTGCCATCGGCCGCGGCCAGTCCCGTGTCGAAGAGCGGGGCCACGCCGCCCGCCTGGGCGTCCTCGCGGATGGCGAACGCGATGTCGGGGCCACCGGCGTCGACCAGGCCGCGGGTGAGCTCGTCGATGCGGAGCGAGGCGTACACCCATCCCGTGAGTGCGGCCTCGCGCCGTTCGGCGGTGTCGGCAGGGCGTCCCGGCGCGTACACGGGCAGGAACAGCAGGAAGCCTGGCACCTCCCGCGCCCCCTCGATCACCCGGATGCGTCGCGACAGCGCGGCCTCGCCGCTCCGCATGGCCCGCTCTGCCGCCCGGCGACGCGTGGTGCCCGATCCGACGTCGAGACCGAGCGCCCCCTCGTTGCGATGTGCGGGCTCGACCCGGGTCACGACATACAGGTAGGGGTTCTTTCCGCCCCGCTCGACGATGAAGGAAGGCTGCCCTTCGGCCCGGACACGGCGCTCGAGTGCGTCGACGTCGGCGCGGGCGACCCGCTCGACGCGCCCGAGGCCCACGACGCCCTCGTTCATGAAGGGCGCGATGCCCGTGACGAACCGGGCCCAGTCCTCGCTGCTCGCCTCGCCCCTCGCCCCGACGAGGGCGCGCGTCGCGTAGACGGCCTGCTTGGCAGAGGCGAACCGCGCCCGCATGGTGGTGAGCACGCGCTCGGTGCGTTGCTGGAAGAGGCCGGCCTCGGCGCGGTGGACCTGCTCGGCCACGATCTTCCACGCCGCGAGGGTCAGGAGCAGGCACAGGCCGACGGCCGTGGCGGCGGTCCGCCACCCCGTCACGCGCCAGTGCCCCTTCCCTCCGGGGCTGGACCTACCCAAAGTCACCAAAGGGTTATCGGCACATCCGCCTCACGCCCGTAGTGACGGCCGGGCTCGGCGGGAGTACCTTGGCGACATGCGGTTGCCGACTCGTCGCGTCCTGTCCTGCCTGTTGGTCGTCTGCCCCCTCCTCACGGCGGGTGCCGGCGCACAATCGCCCCGTCGGCCCATCACCCATCCGGATCTCTGGACCATGCCACGGGTAGGCGTGCCGGCCATCAGCCCCGACGGCACCAGGGCCGTGGTGGCGGTGCTCGAACCGGCCTACGACGACAAGCAGCAGGCCAGCGACCTGTGGATCGTGCCGACCGACGGCAGTGCGCCCCCGCGCCGGCTCACGAGCACACCCGGCGGCGAAAACGGCGTGGCTTGGAGCCAGGACGGCACCCGCGTGGCGTTCTCGGCCAGGCGCGGAGACGACGAGGCGCCGCAGATTTACGTAATCGACGTGGTGCACGGCGGCGAGGCGCAGCGGGTGACGCAGGTGTCCACCGGCGCCCGCGCGCCCCGGTGGCGCCCCGACGGCACGGCCATCCTGTTCACCAGCGATGTGTACCCGGGAGCCCGGACGGATGCCGAGAACAAGGCCGCCGCCGCCGAGCGCAAGGCCCGCCCGTACACGGCCCGCGTCTACGACAGCTTCCCGGTCCGCGACTTCGACCGGTGGCTCGACGACCGGCATGCCAGCCTGCTGCTACAGCCCCTCACGCCTGGCGCCCCGGCGCGCGACCTGCTGGCCGGATCCGCGCTGGTGACCGGCCCCGGTTTCAGCGGACAGGTCGGCAGCGGCGCCGAGAACATCGCGGCCGCGTGGGTGCCCGACGGATCGGGCGTGGTGTTTGCGGCCTCGGTCAACCGCGCCGAGGCGGCCCGCGCCGAAGTGGTCACGGCGCTGTGGTTCGTCGATGCGGCGGGCGGGGAACCACGCCGGCTGACGCCAGGCGAGGAGTCCTTCGGGGCGCCGACGTTCAGCCCCGACGGCTCGACGCTCTACGCCGTGATGGAGCCCGCGTCCGACCGTGTCTACGTGATGGGTCGGCTGGTGCGGTTCGCATGGCCAGCCATGGGCACCGCCCGCCAGGTCGCTCCGGCGTTCGACCGTCCCATCGCGTCGCCTCAGGTGACGGCCGACGGCGCCCGCCTGGTGTTCACGGCCGAGGATCAGGGCCACGAACGGCTCTACACGCTGCCTTCGACGGGCGGCACGCCGGTCGAGGTCGGGTCACTCGACGCAGGCACGCTGACCGGCGTCGACGTGGGCGGGCCGGCCGCCGCTCCCACGGTGGTGGCACTGTGGCAGAGCGCCGCCCATCCGCCCGAGGTCGTGCGCGTGGACCTGGCCACGGGCGCCAGGACGCCGCTCACGCGGTTCACCGAGTCGCGGGTGGCGGCGCTGGACCTGCCGCGCCCCGAGGCCTTCTGGTTCACGAGTTCGCGCGGCACCCGGGTGCACAGCCTGCTCGTGCGTCCGCCGAACTTCGACCCCGCGAAGAAGTACCCGCTGTTCGTCGTGATGCACGGCGGCCCGCACGGCGCCTGGCGCGACGAGTGGGTACTGCGCTGGAACTACCACCTGCTGGGCGCGCCCGGCTACGTCGTGCTGCTCACCAACTACATCGGATCGACGGGGTTCGGCGAAGCGTTCGCCCAGAAGATCCAGGGCGATCCGCTCGAGGGACCGGCCATCGAGATCAACGAGGCCGCCGACGAGGCGATCAGGAGGTTCCCCTTCATCGATGCCACCAGGCAGGTCGCGGGCGGCGCGTCCTACGGCGGACACCTCGCCAACTGGATGGGCGTGACCACAACCCGCTATCGGGCCCTGGTCAGCCACGCCGGGCTGTTCGACCTGGCGGCCCAGTGGGGCACCAGCGACATCGCCTACTCGCGGGAACGCAACATGGGCGGGCCGGTCTGGAAGGATCCGGCCACCTGGGCGAAGCAGTCGCCGCTGTTCCGCGCCGACAAGTTGAAGACGCCGATGCTGGTCACCGTGGGCGAGCGCGACTACCGCGTCCCAGCCAACAACGCCCTGCAACTGTTCGTATCGCTGCAGCGCCAGCAGGTGCCCAGCCGCCTCATCGTGTTCCCCGAGGAGAACCACTGGATCCTGCGGGCCGAGAACAGCCGGTTCTTCTACCGCGAGGTGCACGGCTGGCTGGCGAAGTGGCTCGGGGCGAACTAGGTCAGGGCTCACGGCTCAGGGCTCAGGGCTCAGGCAAGCGACGCGCGCTCCCCGCTCCCCGCTCCCCGATACCCGATACCCGGTACCCCGTACCCGGTACCCAACGCCCGGCTGCCCGATTCGGGCAGCCGCACGTTCCGCTAGCACTAAGTAGGACTGGCGCTCCCGCGTCGCGTGCCGCAGCATCGAAAGGCCAAAGATGCGGCGTATTGCCTCGTAATGGCTGGGGTAGACTGCCTGCGCGGCTGATCGCGTCCATTCGGCCGCCCTATCGAGAGGACTCTCCCATGCGTAGCCTCGGACATCGCGCCGCGGCCCTGCCCGTTGCCTGCCTGTTGGCCAGTGGACTGCTGGCGGGCTGCGCCGCCGCCCCCCGCCAGAAGCCGCTCCGCACGACCGCCGTCGATACGGGGGGCGAATCGACCGCCGCCGTGCGCAAGCAACTGGAAGGCGCGTGGTCGCTGGTCAGCTTCACGGTCTTCGACGCGGCGGGGGCGCCCAAGACCGTCCAGGCGACCGGGCGCCTCACGTACGACGCCTACGGCAACCTCGAATTGTCGGGGGCCCTGCCCGACGCCGCGGCTGCCGGAGCGGGTGCGAACGCCCTCGCGATGAAGGGCCGGGCGGTGGTGGATGCCGGCGGCAAGCGCATCGTCCTCGCCGATGTGAGCGGCAACGTCGCTCCCGACGCGCTGCCGACGACCATGTCGCCCGACAAGGTGCGGCACTACTCTTTCGAGGGCGACACGCTCTCGCTCGAGACCCGCGATGGCGCGCGCGTGCTCGCGCGCACCGTCTGGAAGAAGGCTCAGTAATCGTCATGAACGCACGTCTCCCCCACGCCCCGTCGTTCGCCAGAGCCGCGTCGCTCCTGCCACTGTTCCTGGTGGCGGCCTGCAGCAAGCCGGCGCCGCCGGCCCCGCCACCACCGGTGGTCGCGGTGAAGGCCATGCCGGTCATCGAGCGCACCACCGACATCGCCAACGAGTACGTCGGCGAAGTGCGGGGCTCGGAGGAAGTGGAGGTCCGCTCGCGCGTCACCGGCGTGATGATGAGCAAGCACTTCGTCGACGGGTCGATCGTCAAGAAGGGGGCCCTGCTGTTCCGCGTCGACGACCGCGAGTTCCGGGTGCAGCTCGCGCAGGCGCAGGCCCAGGTGGCCGAGGCCGAGACGATGCTGCAGAAGGCGCGCGAGGACGTGGCGCGCTACGCGCCGCTGGTGAAGACACAGGCCATCGCGCGCCAGATCTACGACAACGCCCTGGCCGCCGAGAAGCAGGCAGCGGCGCGCGTCGAGGCGGTCAAGGCCGGCATCTCGGCCGCGAACCTCGCCATCGAGTACGCCACGGTGACGGCCCCGATCACGGGCCGCATCGGCGAGGCGCTGCTGATGCCCGGCGGTCTCGTGGCCGCGGGCAACACGGTGCTCGCGAAGATCTCGCAGGACAACCCTGCGTGGGTGTACTTCAGCGTCGCCGAGGCGCAGCTGCTGGAATTCACGCGCCGCTTCGCCGCACCCGTCGACCGCGCCGCCGCGCTCGAGCGCCTCAAGCGCGTCACGCTCACGCTGGCCGACGGCAGCGAGTACCCGCTCCCGGGCACCATCAACTTCGGCGACCGCGCCATCGACCCGAAGACGGGGTCCTACACGCTGCGCGCCCAGTTCGACAACACCGGCGGCCTGCTGCGCCCCGGGCTCTACGGCCGCATCAAGCTCATCAGCGATCGCGTGGAGAAGGCGCTCCTCGTGCCCGATCGCGCCGTGCAGGAGCAGCTCGGGCAGTACTTCGTGACCGTGGTGGGCGCGGGCGAGAAGGCCGAACTTCGACCGGTGAAGCTCGGGGCACGCACCGCCAGCTACGTGATCGTGACGTCGGGCCTCAAGGCAGGCGACCGCGTCGTCGTCGAGGGCACGCTGAAGGCGCGTCCGGGTACGACGCTGCAGGTCTCGCCAATCACGGAAGCGGAACTCGCCGACACCACGGCTGCGGCCGCCGCACCTGCCGCCGGCGCGGCGAAGTAGGCCAGACCAGCCATGGCCCGCTTCTTCATCGACCGGCCGGTCTTCGCGATCGTCATCTCGCTGTTCCTCGTGCTCGCGGGCACGCTCACGCTGTTCTCGCTGCCGATCGCGCAGTTCCCGAACATCGCGCTGCCCACGGTCACGGTCAACAGCTACTACCTCGGCGCCAGCTCGGACGTCGTCGAGGAGGCCGTGACGACGCCGATCGACCAGAAGATCAACGGCGTCACCGACATGCTGTACATCAAGTCGGTGAGCGGCAACGACGGCTCGTCGGTCATCACGGTGACCCTCGACCTCTCCCGCGACCCCGACCTGGCCGCGGTGGAGGTGCAGAACCGCGTGTCGCAGGCCAACTCCTCGCTGCCGTCCGAGGTGATCAACGCGGGCGTCACCGTCAACAAGGTGTCGCCCGACACGCTGATGTTCCTGTCGGTGTACTCGCCCGACGGCACCTTCGACCAGCAGTTCACCAACAACTACACGCTGCTCAACGTCGTCGACGCGCTCAAGCGCGTGCGCGGCATCGGCGACGTGAAGGTGTTCGGCGACCCGTTCGGCATGCGCATCTGGCTGCAGCCCGACAAGCTGGCGTCGTACGGCCTGACGGTCGACGACGTGGTGCGGACCATCCGCGAGCAGAACGTGCAGGCGCCCGCCGGCACGCTCGGCCAGCCGCCGGCGCCGAAGGATCTCGCGATCCAGTACCCGGTGCGGGTGAAGGGCCGCCTGACCGACCCGAAGGAGTTCGCGGACATGATCCTCACGAGCACGCCCTCGGGCTCGTTCGTGCGGATCCGCGACGTGGGCACGGTGGAACTCGGTGCCAAGGGCTACAACTTCCAGACGACCTACAAGCGCAAGCCGGGCACGGTCGTGTCGATCGCGCTGGCGCCGGGCGCCAACGCGCTGCAGTCGGCCGACGGCATCAAGAAGGAACTCGAGGCCCTGAAGGCGCAGTTCCCCACCGGCCTCGACTACCAGATCGTCGTCGACAACACCGAGTTCGTGACCGCCTCGATCGAGGAGGTCGTGAAGACCTTCGAGGAAGCCCTCATCCTCGTGCTGATCGTCGTGTTCATCTTCCTCCAGAGCTGGCGCGCGACGCTCATCCCGATGCTGGCCGTGCCGGTGTCGCTGGTGGCGACGTTCATCGCCTACTCGGCGCTCGGCTTCTCGGTGAACACGCTCTCGCTGTTCGGCATGGTCCTGGCCATCGGCATCGTCGTCGACGACGCGATCGTGGTGGTGGAGGCGGTCGAGCACATCATGGCCCACGAGAAGCTGTCGCCACTCGAGGCCACCCGCAAGGCGATGGACGAGGTGTCGGGCCCGGTGATGGCCATCGCGCTCATCCTCGCGGCCGTGTTCGTGCCGATGGCGTTCATCCCGGGCATCACCGGGCAGCTGTACAAGCAGTTCGCGCTGACGGTCGCCGTGTCGGTGCTGTTCTCGGCGCTCGTCGCGCTCACGCTGACGCCGGCGCTGTGCGCGCTGATGCTGAAGCCGAAGCCGCCGGTCGGCACGAGCCGCAACCCCATCACGCGCTTCTTCGAGGCGTTCAACCGCGGCTTCGACTGGCTGACCAACGTCTACGGGCGGGGCGTGAGTGCCGCCATCCGCGGCAGCCTCGCCACCATCGCGTTGATGGGCGTGGTGTTCTTCGTCATCTCGCGCCTGTTCGCGATCGTGCCCGGCGGGTTCGTGCCCGACGAGGACATGGGCTACTTCTTCGTGCAGACGGTCCTGCCGGAGGGCGCGTCGATCGAGCGCACGCGCGCGGTCATCGACCGTGCCGAGGCGACCGTGCTCGAGCACCCGGCGGTGGAGTCGGCGATCTCGATCATCGGCAACGACCTCGTGTCGGGCACCGCCGCGCCGAACGCCGGATTCGTGGTGGTGCGCCTGAAGCCGTGGGAGGAGCGCCATGCGCCGGAGCTGCAGTTGCGCGCGGTGTTCGGGCAGCTCGCGCGGCAGCTGGCGGCGATTCCCGAGGCCATCGTGGTGCCGTTCAACCCACCGCCCATCCCGGGCCTCGGCAACACCGGCGGCCTGTCGTTCATGCTGCAGGCGCCCGGCGGCACGCCCCCGGCCGAGTTGATGGCGGCCACGCGCGCCTTCCTCGCCGAGGCGCAGAAGCGCCCGGAGATCTCGCGCGCGAGCACGAGCTTCTCGGCAGGGACGCCGGCCTACAACCTCGACGTCGATCGCGAGAAGGCCAAGAAGCTGGGCGTGCCGATCAACTCGGTGTTCACCTCGCTGCAGGCGTTCCTCGGCGGCGTGCAGGTGAACGACTTCAGCCGCTTCGGCAGTAACTACAAGGTGCTGGTCCAGGCCGCGCCCGAGTACCGGCGCGACATCTCCGCGCTGCGCAACATCTTCGTGAAGTCGGCCACCGGTGAACTGGTGCCGATGGACACGCTGGTGAAGCCGAAGCCCGAGACGGGCACCCGGTTCCTGCAGCGGTACAACCTGTTCCGCACCGCCGAGATCAGCGCCTTGCCGGCCGCCGGCTACAGCTCGGGGCAGGCCATCGCGGCGTTCGAGGAGATCGCGGCCACCACGATGCCTCCCGGCTACCGGTACGAGTGGACCGGCCTGGCGCGACAGGAGAAGGAAGCGAGCGGCGGCGCGACCGGCGTGTTCATCCTGTCGATCCTCGTGGTCTTCCTGTTCCTCGCGGCCCTGTACGAGAGCTGGGCGGTGCCCTTCGCGGTGCTGCTGGCGGTGCCCCTCGGCGTGCTCGGCGCACTCGGGTCGCTGTGGCTCGTCGGCCTCTCCTTCAACGTGTACGCGCAGATCGGGCTCGTCACGCTGGTCGGCCTCGCCGCCAAGAACGCGATTCTCATCGTCGAGTTCGCCAAGATGAACCGCGAGAGCGGCATGCCGCTGCGCGAGGCGGCGCTGCAGGGCGCGAAGCTGCGCCTGCGGCCGATCCTGATGACCTCGCTGGCGTTCATCCTCGGGTGCATCCCGCTCGCGAAGGCGAGCGGCGCGGGCGCCGCGTCGAAGGTCTCCGTGGGCATCCCGGTGATCGGCGGCATGATCGCGGCGACGGTGCTGGCGGTCTTCACGGTGCCGGTGCTGTACGTGCTGATTCAGGGCATGGCGGAGAAGTTCACGGGGCCGCCTGCGCCGAAGTCGCCCCCCGCCGGTCACGACCACGCGCCTGCCGCGGCGGTCGCGGAAGGAGGCCACTGATGAAGGCCTTCGGCAGACGGCAGTCGGCGGTCGGCAGTCGGCAGT